>CAYTTF010000046.1:12756-17404 GCA_964440665.1 uncultured Myxococcales bacterium
ATGTGCCCGCGCGACCACTCGCGCCGGCCGTGCCACCAGATGTGCCCGCGCGACCGCCGGTGCCGGTGCCGCCGCCATCCGCGCCCGCCGCTCCGCCACCCGCGCCGGCCGCGCCGCCACCCGCGCCGGCCGCGCCGCCACCCGCGCCGGCCTCACCGCCGCCTACGCCCGCCGACCCACCAGTTGCTCCCGCATGACCGCCACCCGCGCCGGCCGACGCACCTCCGGCGCCGCTACCACCATCGGTGGTGGAGTTGGTGACGGAACCGCAGGCGGCGAATGCGCCGGCGGCAACGAGAACGGCCACCAGGGCCACCAGGTTCGGGAATCGCCGATCTCGCCCCATGAGCCGAGGATAAGGCCGTGGCCGTCGTTTCACAAAATCGTAGAAGCGAGATCTACGTTCTGCATCTCGCAGAGCGCGTGGCCCGCGGGAACCCCGCGAACGTCGTGGTTGGCGCCGCGATCCGCCGTGGCACGTCGGCTGCAATTTGGTCTGCGGTGAAAGGAGACATTACAAATGTCCAACTCAATCCGCATTGGCAGAATCCTGATCGCAGTCACCTTGGCCACCACCGTCACCGCGTGCGAGGACGTTCCGTCGCCCACGCCCACACCCAGGACCAGCCCCGTCGTCTCGGCCGATCCGCCGAAGCCGACGGAGCTGCCGGCGCCGCCCGCGGTGGCCGTCCTACCACCGAAACCAAACATCGAAATGGAGGTGGGCGGCGGAAAGCCCAGCGTCGACACCGACGACGATGCCGGGCCCGAGGGCGCGCTCACCGGCGCGCGGAAGAAGCTCATCGAAGGTGACACCGAGGGCGCCTTCAAGCTCGCGAAGGTCGCGGTGCTTCACACGCCGAAGCGGTCGGGCGCCTGGAACACGCTCGGGCGCGTCCAGCTCCAGATGGGCAAGCGCAAGGACGCGATCGGCTCGTTCGAAAAGGCGGTCGAGCTGAATCCGCGCAGCTCCTACGCCCAGAACAACCTGGGGCTCGCGCTGATCTACGAGAAGCGCTTCGAGCAGGCCGTCGACGCGCTCGAGCAGGCGGTCGAGCTCGAGCCGGTCGAGGGCTACATGTGGAACAACCTCGGCATGGCGTACGAGCAGCTGGATCGCCTGGAAGAGGCGCGGGACGCCTACGCCAAGGCGGTCGAGATGGAGAGCGACCACGCCCGCGACAGCCTGGCGCGCCTCAAGGGGGTCGAGTCGGTCGTTCGCACGGCGCGCGCCGAGACCGATACCGAGAGCACGGACGGGAAGGATGGCAAAGACGGCAAAGACGGCAAGGACGGCAAGGACGGACCGGACGAAAAGACCGAAACCACCGTCCGCAACTGAACGCGAAAACGAAAGAACCGAACGACCGGCGCGGGGAACCAAGCCGGTCGTTTGGCTTTTGAGCGGGGTCATGACCCGGATAAAGACCGGACTACTTGCGCCGACCGTCAGAAAAAAATATGGGACACCAGCCCGAAGAGCGGAACCAGGATTGCGATCGACCAGGCCGTGTAGCCGAAGAAGCTGGGCATCCGAACGTGATGCTGTTCGGCGATCGCTTTGACGATGAAGTTCGGACCATTGCCGATGTAGGTGATCGCGCCCATGAACACGGCCCCGCAGGAGACGGCCTCGAGCAGGTGCTGACCGGACGGATGGAACGCGAGCGCACCCAGGTTCTCCACCGACAGAGACGCGCCGGCGCTGTTGGTGACGCCAACCGCGAGCGAGGCGAACGTCAGATAGGTCGGCGCGTTGTCGAGCACGCTCGAGAGCGCCCCCGAGGCCCAGAAGAACTGCCAGGGCTTGGTGATTCCGAGGGACGCGCCCCGCTCCCCGAGAAACGAGAGCGCGGGAATCATCGTGACGAAGACGCCGATGAAGACCACGGCTACCTCGATGATGGGCGCCCAGTTGAAGCGGTTCGCCTCGTGGATCTCCCGTTTCGTCGAGACCAGCGAGAGGGCACCGCAGCCCAGCATCCCCAGCACCTGGACCAGCGAACGAATATAGGAATCGCCGAACAGCGGCGTGCCGTAGGTACCCATGACGAACACGACAACCACGATGCCCAGCAGCCAGAACAGGTTGATCGCGCCGTCCAGGCGAAGCGGCTCTTGGAGCGAAGCGGGAAAGTGAGAGATGCCGGCTGCTTTGCGGGAATTCCGTTTCTCGCGCGCGGCAATGACCCGATCGATGATCGCAAAAAGAGAGAGCAGGACGCCGTTGACCAGCGCCCAGGGCGCCGCGAGCCGGAACGTCCAGGTGAAGGGGACACCCCGCAGAAAGCCCAGGAACAACGGTGGATCACCGAGCGGCGTGAGTAAACTGGCGCCGTTTGAGACGATGAAAATGAAGAACACGACGATGTGGGTCGTGTAAGCGCGCCGCTCATTGGCGCGCAGCAACGGGCGGATCAGCAGCACCGACGCGCCCGTCGTGCCGATCAGGCTGGCGAGCACCGCGCCCACGGCGAGAAATACGCCGTTGCCGCCCGGCGTTCCCGCCAGAGACCCGCGCAAGCAAATGCCGCCCGAGATCGTGAACAGCGCAGCCAGGAGCGCAATGAAGGAAACGTAGTCACGGGCGGTCCGGAGGAGCATCTGGCCTCCGCCTGTCCGAATGCCGAACAGATAGACGAGCACCGGCACCGATACCAGCGCCGCGACGATCAGCTTGTTGCGATTGTGCTCCCAGAAGGAGCCGAAGAACAGCGGGAGGGTCGCGATCAGCAGGAGGTAGCAGACGAAGGGGGCGACGGCCCAGGCTGGAGTGGCGTACGTCATCAGTGCTGCAGGTAGAGAGGGATCTCGGTCTGTTCCACCAACCCGCGGGTCACCGAACCCGAGAAGAGCTCGCGCAGCCGACCCCGGGTAAAGGCGCCCATGACCATCAAACCCGCGCCGAGGCCCCTGGCGAGCTTGAACAGGGCATCGAGGTTCGAAAGTTCGGAAACGATGTTGTGGGCCGTGGCGGGGACGTTCGCGGAGCGCAGCATGGCCACCGCCCGCTCGGACATCTCTCGGGCAACGACGCCGTCGTCGTCAACGGTGGCGACATGAACGGCACGACCCTGGGCGATGCCACTGGCCGCGAAGCTGGTGATGGCCCGCTTGGCGGCGTTGCTCCCGTCGTAGGCGACCAGCACGGTATGGCCGAGCTCCAGCTCCTTCGTTTCTGGAACCAGCAGAACGGGGTGCATGGCCTTGTGCAAGATGGCGTTGATGGTCCGGTTGTCGTGCTCCTCGGTCTCGAAGCGAAAGTTGGCGTCCCGCCCGATCACGGTCAGGTGATGCGCCTCCATCTCCGTCAAGATGCTCTCCGCCGGCCGACCAACGATCTCGAGCGATCGGGCCGGCACCCCCGCCGAACGGCAGCGCCGCTCGAAGAGTGCCACCCAGTCGTCGACCAATTTCTTGGCGTCGGCGACCAGCGCCTCGTCCCGCTCGTGCTTGTAGCTGGCCCCACCGATGCTGGTCGGCGTTCCCGCTCGGATGTCCGGCTCGTCGATGATGGCCAGTCCGGCCATCTGGGCGCTGCACGCCCGCGCAATGCCAATCGCGATCCGAGTGGCCGCCTCGGTGCTCGCAGATCCCTCCAGGCAGACGAGAATGTCTTTGATCATGGCAGCAGAACGATCGCGATGCCCGCAGCGATCCTCACCCAATCCCCATCCTAGCCCGGACCCACGAAGGATTCCGACCTAGCTTCAACCGTCCCGTCAGGGCGAAGCGGTCACGTTCGTGACCATGGTGTTGAACGACGCCGAGGTCACCGAGGTCGGGCAGTCGTCGGCCTTGGTCGAGATCAGGGTGTTGGGATCGATGGTGACATGCTGGAACGTCACGTTCGACATCGTGCCCGTTATGTTCGGGGTCACGGCCGTGATGGTCAGCGTTCCCGCCGTCGCTAAGTAGAGCTGCTGCGCGCTGCCGTCGGTGGCCACCTGGGTCAAGACGAGGACACATGCGCCGCAGGTCTCGTACTGGCTCTGGCCGCTGAGATCTATGTTGGCCATCGGAGCGATGGTGTCCCCAAAGGGAGCGACGTTGTAGAGCTCGACGTCGAGGATATCGGGCAAGGCGACGGCGTTTAGCTGGCCCTGCCAGACGAGCTGCTGGTTGCCCGCCGAATCGGTCGTGGCTTCCGCGACCTCGCTGGACGCGAGAAAGGTTGGCGTTCCGTAGCTCGACGGAGGCTGGCAGCTTGCGGACGATCCGCCGCCGCCGATCGAGCCGCCCACGGCCGATCCGCTGCCGCCGCTGCCCCCGGCACTGGAGCCGCTGGCGCCCGCGTGCCCGCCCGCGGTGCCGCCACTCCCGATGCCGCCTGCGCCCGCGGCGCCGTTCCGGCCGCCAACGCCGGTTCCCCCGTCCGTCGCGTCGACGCAGATATTGCTGAAGCAGGAGAGTCCCGTATTGCAGGTCCCGTTCGGATAACAGTCCTGCCGCACGCCGCCGGCTGGTCTCGACGAGGAGCAGGCCGAGACGATGGCCGCCCCGGAGATCAACAAACACGCGATCCCACCGCACGATTTTAGGTTCATTTGAGAGCGACGGATGCTAGCGGCGGGATCCGGGGGTGTCAATTCGCCCGGCCAACGTGCTTCCCGTAAACGCCAATGTGGTTGGCGCCGGCCGCGCGAGG
>CAYTTF010000046.1:17504-19503 GCA_964440665.1 uncultured Myxococcales bacterium
GAGTCCAACGAAGCGGGGATGCTCACCCCGGTCGGTCGCTTCGTCTCCGACATCAAAGCGCTGAAGCCCGACCCGGACAATCAGATTCTGGTCGCCGCCGTCGCCGGCCCGGCCACGCCCTACACGGTCGATTGGGTGCAGGACGCCAATCAACCGGCCGGTCAACCGTGGCCGCAGATCGAGCACGCCTGCGGCCCGAGCAGCGACGGCAGCTTCGCCGATCCGTCGGTGCGCATCAGCCAGTTCGTGCGGGCGTTCGGCCAAAACGGCGTGACGTCCTCGATCTGCGATCCGAGCTACGCGTCGGCCATGACGGTCATCGCAGAGCGCTTGATCCAATTCATCAAGCCGACCTGCGTCGACGCCCACCTCCAGACCGACAGCCTGGGCAACCCGAATTGCGCCGTCGACAATCACCTGACGAACAATGGGGTGACGAGGGACATCTCCGTTCCCGCCTGCGCCGAGAACGGAAACGTCGCCCCCTGCTGGTCGCTGACCGCGGGTGGAACGAACTGCGCCGCCGGGACTCTCGAGCTGGCCGTCTCCACCGACCCGAGCAGTCCCACCCCAGAGTCCTTGAGCAGCACCATCGTGTGCGCGATCTGCACACCCGGCACGCCCGCTCCCGGCTGCTGAGCCGAGCGCACGCCGGGTGGCCGGCGGGTTACAATCGGCGGCCATGTCTCGGTCTCCGTCCTCCGCGATGTTCGGGTGGGCGGCTGCGCTGCTGAGCGTGGCCGTCCTTTCGGGCTCGACCGCCGCCGCGGCGTCCAGGCGGGCCGGCGCCCACGCCAAGACGAAATCCAGGGCGGCGCCGAAGTGCGTCGCCGCGCCCAAGGAAGAGCCGATCTCCGTCGCGGGGGCCAAGGTGGCGATGTTCGCGTTTACGGGCGACGACGCCGAGCCGATTCGCCGGCAGATCCAGCACCTCTTCAAGTCCAAGGGGATCAAGATCAACACCGCGCTGCGACCCGTCGACAGCGCCGAGCAATATCGCGAGATGGCGGTCACGTTGAACCTCATCGCGTACGTCGACGGCGAGGTGGAGATCGACGGCGCCGAAGAAAGCGCCACCATCTTCATCCGAAGTGGCACCACCGGTCTCCGGATCGCCTCGGCGACCTTCTCCGGAGATCGCCACGAGCTGGCGGCCAACGTGGGCAAGGAGCTGTGGACAGAAGTCGGACCGGCGCTCGGGCGGGCCTTCGCCGACGCCGCCAAGCCGCGCAAGCTCGAACACGAGCCGATGCGCATCAACGCCGGCACGCCGCTGACCGACAGCGACCCGACCGACTGACCTCACCGACTGCTTGTGGGCGCTAGGCCGCCTGTAGACGCTCGAGCATTTCGGGGCGCGCGCGGACCAGGAAGATGACGCCCTCGTCGTTGTAGCGCTCGCCGAGCACCTCGCAGGCCGCGAAGATCTCGCCGCGCAGCTGTTGCCGATCGTAAGGGACGCGGACCTCCCCTTCGACCAGATCGCGGGCGAAGAAGGCGACGATCCGGGCGTGCAGCCGGGCAACGTCTGCGGGGCGACGGGCCGACAGCACGATGGCGTCGGGCCAGCGTTCGAGCAAGGCCCGGGTGGTGGTCTCCTCGGCCTCCGTCCCACCGACCCGATCGATCTTGTTGAAGACCAGCAAGCGCGGCACGTCGCCGGCGCCAATTTCGGCGAGGACCTCGGTGGTCACCTGCAACTGACGCTCGAAGTTCGAATCCGACGCGTCGACGACCTGGGCCAGCAGACCGGCTTCCAGCGCCTCGTCGAGCGTGCTCTTGAACGACGCCACCAGGCCGTGCGGAAGCTTGTCGATGAAGCCGACGGTATCCGAGAGCAATACGCGCGGGCGCGTCGCGGGAACCAGCGGGCGCACGGTCGTGTCCAGCGTCGCGAACAGACGATCCGCGACGTACACCTCGCTGCCGGTGAGCGCGCGCATGAGCGTCGACTTGCCGGCGTTGGTGTAGCCGACCAGCGCGACGCGGCTCATGTCGC
>CAYTTF010000047.1:0-19370 GCA_964440665.1 uncultured Myxococcales bacterium
AACATGGCCGGCAAGTCGACGCTGATGCGGCAGGTGGCGCTGGCGGTCATCCAGGCCCAAATGGGCGGCTTCGTCGCCGCGCGGAGCGCGCGGATCGGCCTTTGCGATCGAATCTTCACCCGTGTCGGGGCCGGCGACAACCTGGCGCGCGGCGAATCGACGTTCATGGTGGAGATGCGCGAGACGGCGCACATTCTGCGCCACGCGACGGCCAAGAGCCTGATCGTCCTCGACGAGATTGGGCGCGGCACATCCACCTACGACGGCGTGTCGATCGCCTGGGCCGTCGCGGAGCACATCCACGATCAGATCGGCGCCAAGACGCTGTTTGCCACCCACTACCACGAGCTGGCGGCGCTGGCCGCCCAGCACCCGCGGGTGCGAAACGTCAGCGTCGCGGCGCGGGAATGGAAAGGGGAGGTGGTCTTCCTGCGCAAGCTGACGGCCGGCGGCACCAGCCGCTCGTTTGGCGTCGAGGTCGCCAAGCTGGCGGGTCTTCCCCCCGCCGTGGTGGCGCGGGCCCGGGCGATCCTCCGGACCCTCGAGATGCCGCCTGCCGACGGTGCGGCCGCGGCCACGGGCGATCACCCGCGTCCGGTGGTTCCCGACGCGGCCGACGCCAACGCCGAGGGCGGAGCCGCACAGCTCGGTCTGTTCGCGCCGTCCTCTGCCGCTCCCGGCGGCATTCCGGCGGCCCTGCTGGTGGAGCTCGCCGAACGCCTGCGCACCGTTGATCCCGACGAGCTCAGCCCGCGGGCCGCGCACGATCTGGTGAGCGAGCTGGTGAGAAAGTTGACGCGGGAGCCGTAGGTCCGGTTTGATGAAATCGGCGCGCGCGTCGGCCATGCTGTAAGACGCGTTCGCTGGTTTCCCCGATGTTCAAGCTCGCCGCCCGTCTCGCCGCCGTCGCGCTCCTCGCGCTGGCGGCGCCACGTGTGTCGGTGGCCACCACGACGACCCGGACCGCGACCCGAACCACGACCCGAACCACCACGACGGTCACCAGGAATCCCCGTAAGACCGCAACCAAGAGAGCACCCAAGAACGGGCCGGTCGTCCTCTATCACGTCAATCGGCGCGAGGCGATGGCGCTGCGGCTGCGCGACGCGCACGGCCGTCCGGTCAAGGGGATGCAGAAGCGCTTCGATCACTTCCTGCGCTGCCACCACACCAACGTGCAGCACAAGATGGACCCCAGGCTGATGCGCCTTCTCTACGCGACCGGGCACCACTATCCCGGCCGTCGGATCGAGGTGGTCTCCGGCTACCGCCATCCCACGGTCGCGAAGAATCCCCACAGCCCCCACATGAAGGGGCTGGCCTGCGATTTCCGGGTAGAGGGGATCAAGACGGACGAGCTGCGCGACTACCTACGCAAGACCTACGAGAAGGTCGGCGTCGGCTACTACCCGAACTCGAGCTTCGTGCATCTGGATGTCCGCAAGGACCGGTCGGCGTTCTGGATCGACTACTCGGGCCCCGGCGAGCGGGCCATGTACTCCGAGACGCCGGACCAGGACCTGCGTTCCGGGCGCGCCAACCGATACCACCCGACCAAGATCGACAACGCTTGGACCGACGACGGCAGCGGCACCGCCCCGGCCCCGGACAAGGACGGGGAACCCGAGGGAGAGCCAGACGGAGAGCCAGACAAGGCGAAGGAAACTCCCTGATATTTTGTGCTAATGTCCGAAACTTCCCCGGCGCCCACTGCTGGGACGGCCACTAGGAGGGCTCGATGAGAATCACTGGTGCTTTTGTGCTGGCTCTGTCGCTCGGTACTGCCGCTTTGGTCGCGAGCCCGGCGAGTCACGCCAAGGGCCAGGCGAAGGCCAAGTCCAAGAAGGGGGGAGGCGGTTCCGGCGACGAGGGCCACGCGCCCACCGCGAGCGCTTCCGAGGTGAACAAGCTGAAAGCCGTTCATCTGGGCGATCCCAAGGCCGGAACCTTCAAGTGGGGGATGAAGCCCGAGGAGGTGGTGGCCGAGGTGCGGGTCACCATCGAGGCCAAGTACCAGCCCCGCATCCAGCAGGCGGCGCAGGATCCCGGCAAGCAGCAGCGGCTCCGCGACGAGATGACCCGCGAGATCAATGCGGTCAAGAAGAGCTACACCAAGTTCGAAGGCCAAAAGAGCGGGTGGGACGTCTCCATCGTCGGCCCCGAGTTCCAGCAGGGGACCTCGGAGGCGGTGCTGGTCACCAAAGAGGACCAGTGGACCCGGTACTTCTTCTTCTTCGAAGACGGCCTTTACAAGATGTTCCTGGCCTTCAACAAGGACGCCCTGCAGGGCAAGGGCTTCAAGGATTTCGGCAAGAGCCTGGAGGCCAAGTACGGCAACGCCCGCGAGGTCTATCGTGACGAGAAGAGCAAGGGCGGGATCAGCCACATCTTCGACCATTACGTCTGGGCGGCGGGCGGCAGCGATCGGCTCAAGCTGGTCGACCGGTCGGAATTCTACGGCGTCTACTGTCTGGTGTTGTTCGACGGCTCGGTCCAGGACCGGGTGAGCGAGCGGCGCAAGGCCGTCAACCCGGGCACCGTCGAGAAGGATCCGCTGGTCGAAGCGGTCGCGACACGGGGCAAGGACGGCAACGACGAGAACGACGACATCATCGATCGCGTCACCGGCAAGGAGACCAAGAAGCCGGGGACGGAGACGCACGCAGATATCGTGGTGCCGTCGCAATCCGGCAAGGCCCCGACTCCCGCCGAGGTCAACGCCAAGAACAAGGCGTCGTCCTCATCGTCGTCCTCCTCGTCTTCTTCCTCGACCTCCTCCGAGAGCGGGAGCAAGAAGAAGGGCAAGAAGGGCGGCAGCGACGGCGTCACGGACGGCCTCGAGCTCTAGACGGCCTCGAGCTTTGACGATGTGAAGCGAACGGCGCTGGCAATATTGGGTGGCGCCTGGTTCCTGGCGCCGCACCCGCGCGCGGTGGCGGCCGGCGCCTGCGACGTTCTCAGCTACACGTTTCAACCCGACTGTTTCCAGACCGCCGGCGGCTCGGGTTGCTCGTTCGACAAGAGTCATCCCGACTTCGGTCCACAGATCGCGGTCTGGGTCGGTAGCGCCGACGGTTCGCAGTTCGTCGACACGCTGATGGCGACCAACGCGGTCGCGATTCACGGGATCGGCAACCGACCCGGGACCTGGAACCTCCGCTCCGGTCCGCGCTTCCCCTACGGTCGCCGCCAGATGGCGCTGCCGATCTGGGCCCACGCGCGCGGCGTGCTCTATGACCTGGTCGCCATGAACGACGGTCTGGAGGACGAGCTGACCGACCACGAAAACGACTCGTCGCCCGAGCCCTACTTCTGCCGGCCGATGCTGATCGGCGAGGTCGTCGACGCCATCACCTGCCCGAGCGGCCAGTTCCGGAGCGCCAAGGGCCTGCTCGACGCCTCGGCGGCCCCGTCTTACTACCCACCGCGGGCCGATCTATTCGACTTCGGCGGCCCGCCCTGCATGGCGCTCATTCGGTACCCAGGCTCGTGCGACCGCGGCGACTCCGCCCAGTATTACTCTTTGAACGACGTCGACACGGTGGCGGCGGCGACGCCGCCTTACGGCGCGCCCTACACCGGGAACTGGATCATCCCGAGCGACCTTGCCGATGGAGACTATGCCCTGAACATCGAGGTGGCGAAGGAGTTCGACACCAACACCAGCCACCAGCACCCGTCCGAGGTGAGCGCGCTCGACCAGCAGAATTATGCTGGATACGGGCAGGACGGGAACGTGGGCCAGCCGTCGGTTCTGTTTCGGGTTCCGTTCACTCTGGGGGCCGGCGCCGCCGGAACGAGGGCGAGCACCAGCGCGATGGCCGGCTACGGAGACTGGACTGGAACGACGGGAGACCTGCTGGCGCCCGATGCCACCATCAGCGGCGATCCCGGGAGCGGGCAGGGGCGTCTCCTGCTCATCGATGGGCCGAACGGGCCGGCGCGGGTCTCGGTTTCGATCGCCGCCTGCCCGTCGGTCGACTGCACCACCAACCCGCTTCCGCTTCCGGTGTCGTTCACGGTGATGCCGACCGCGACGGGAACCGGCGTGACGCTGGCGGTACTCCAGTCGAGCGAAGGCGGGCAGCCAGTGCTCGGCTACGAGGCCCGCTATGCCATCACGACCAGCGTCGCGGCGATCGATCCCGCGTCGTTCCCCGCCTGGACACCGGCCGGCACCATCGCCGTCGGCCCGCCCGGTTCACAGACGACGCTGGAGCTGGACGGGCTGGCCCCGGTCACCTACTACGCCGTCGGTATTCGCGCGATCGGCGTCTGCGGTGCGTCTCCGGTCACCTTCCAGCGTTTCCACACGCCGGCCAGGAAGTACACCCAGCTGTCGGGCTGCTTCATCGCGACCGCCGCCTTTGGCTCCGAGCTCGGCCCCGAACTAAAAATCCTCCGCACCTTCCGCGACGCCGCCACCGCGCGCAGCGGGATTGCCCGGACCGCTGTCGACCTCTACTACCGCTCGTCGCCGGCCCTGGCCGCGGCCATCCGCGAATCGGAGCTGGCGCGCGCGCTGATCCGCACGTCCCTCCGAGCCTTGCTGCCTCTCTCGGACCCTACGGACCGCTAGAAAACGGTCCAGATGTCGGGGCGGGCGGCGTCCTTGCCAACGCCGTCGATCAGCTCGTGCTGATTGGTGGTCAGGCGGCTCACCAGCCCGCGAATGTTGGCGATCCGCTGCTTGTAACTCTCTTGGCGGACCTGATCCGGCGAGCCGGACATCACCGCGTCCATCAGCGGCGTCGGCTTGAGGGGGACCAGGTTGCCGGAGTCGAGCTTGCCGCCCGTCTTCCGATCGACGAAAGGTGCGCCGCTTCCCGACCGGATCTTGAAACCCACCAGATCCTTGGCGCCGCAATCCTTGCCGCCGTTCTTGCAAACCTGATCGCCGATCTCGACCAGGTTGGCGACGATGATCGTGCCGGCGCTGTTGTCAAACACCACGCCGTAGTTCTTGGCGGGGCCGGTGCTCTTGTCGGCGAAGGCCTTCAGCGACTCGGCGTCGTTGTCGGTCCTGCGAATGTGCTTCTCGATCTCGGTGTAGAGCGCGATGGTGTCGTAGTAGTAGGTGAACAGCTTGTCCACGTCGGCATCGGGCAGACGGAAGAAATCGACGCGGAAGATGGTGGAGGTGGTCGGTCGCGGGTCGAGCTTGATGGTCTTCAGGTCCGCAATGAGCTGAGGATCGTAGGAGAGGGGATCCTTCTTGGCGGCGGTGAGCCGCTGCTGACTCATCGCGACCATTCGCCCGATCACCGTGAGCGACTGCTCCATCTTGTCGAGCTCGGTCTTGACCGCCTTGGCGGCGTGGTTCGCCGTGTTCATGTTGGCCCGCCCGACGCTGGCGATGCCGAGACCGCCGCCCAGGGCAAAGGCCGCCGCGCCCACGATGATAGACGTGAAGATGACCGCCTTGCCACGGCCGGAACGCATGTTCTGGACCGGGGCGCCGTCGTCGATGGTCCGCAGGTCGAATCCACCCTGCGGGGCCCGCATGTTGGCGTATGGGTTCATCCCCGAGGGCGGGGCCGCGACCGGTGCCGCAGGCTGGGCCGCGCGCGGCGCGGGAGCGCCCGGCGCGGGAGCCCGACCGGGCTGCGGGAATCCGGGGGCAGGCCCACGGGGAGGAATGCCGCCTGGCCCTGGCGCTGGAGGCTGGCCGCCGTCGGGTCGCTTGAGACCGAGACGGGCCTTCAGATCACTGATGTCCTTGGTCGGCGGGACGCCTGGCTTCCTATTCTGATCCACGGAACTCCTCCGGCGCGGTTGCCATCACGCGCGCTACGTCTGGTCGGCGGTGGGCGGAAAAAGCAGGCACGGAACGAAAGAAAACGGACCATACTGGCGCCCTACGCACCTGTCAAGCGAACCCCGCCAAAACAAAGCACGTTTGCGCCGGTCGCGGTGCGCGTCGCAGACGGAGGAGCTATTCCAATTAGGGGCGGTCGTAGCTGAGGAACGATTCGATGGCCCAGGCGGCGTCGGGCGGCAGGTTGGTGAATCGAATTCCGACCGTGCGCCCTTCGCGCGTCACGGTCTCGCCGGATGCGGTCAGGATGTCGTCCCGATCGGGAAGCTGGAACTGTAGACCCATGAAATGGGGCGCGCGGCTACCATCCGGCTCGATCATCGGCACGAGACGAGCGCCGGTGCGGCTGATGTCGACCATCCGGCACATGTACGGTTGTCCATCGAGGAACCGGTTCATGTACAGGTCGATGTTGACCCGCCGATGCGTGCGCCGGTCGGGGCCGTGGGCGCGCAGTTTGCTTCGGCGGTTGAGAATGCGATCAGAGGTCTTGGATTTCGGCATTGGTGTTCTCCTTCGGGCGGTCCTTCCTACATGTAGGTCCAAGTAAGTTCGACGTCAAATTTCTTACCGTGGGCGGCTCAGGGACTTCTGAGAAGTTGCCCGAGCCTGGGGTGGATCGCCGGCCGGATCGGCGCCCGGTTGTGGTTGTGCCCAGCTGGCCGCCGGAACCACGGCTGAATCATTGACTCGCGGCGCCGCGGTACCGATAATCCGGCCCCGCCTAGACCCCCTAGCCACCTTTTAGCGCCCAAGCAGCTGCCCGCGCACCACTCCCTCCCACTTTTCCCCCAAAGCCGACCAGAGGAGCCAGGTATGCACCGCATGAAGATCGGGCTTGTCGCCGCCGTTGTCCTGTTCGTTCTCACGGCCGGTGTTTACACGGTCGTGACGCACGAGCTGAGGGACGCCACCGTCCGCACCGTCGAATCCGATGTTTCGCGCGCCCAGCGGATGCACGGTGACATCCAGCGTCTCGAGGGCTTCGAATTCGCGAACCTGGTGGCCGGCCTCGCCCGCCGACCGGCGGTGGTGGCGGTGTTCTCCAAGCCCGACGAGAACGGTCGCCGCCAGGCCGCCTTCGAGCAGGCCGAGCAGCTCAACGGATTTCTACAGACCGGCGGTGCCCACAAGGCCGACATCGTCGCGATCATCGACGCCGAGGGGAAGGTGGTCGCCCGCGATCTCAACGTGAACGCGATGGTTGGCGAGGATCTGCGCAGCAAGTTTCCCGCGGTCTCCAGCGCTCTGCGGGGCGAGGCGATCAAGGACATCTGGACACTGGCCAACCGGATGACCCGGGTGGCCGTTGCGCCGGTGGTGCAGCCCGACGGAACGATCCGCGGCGCGCTCTTGGTCGGCTACGTCGTCACCGCGCGCGACGCCCAGGCGAAGCGCGATCTGCTTGGCACCGAGGTCGCCTACTTCCACAACGGCAAGGTTCACACCTCCAGCTTCGTCTCCGAGGGGACGGGCGAGAACGCCAAGGAAGACGGCAACAAGACGCAGGCCCTGAACCAGATCCTCTTCCAGTCAACCGATGCGTGGGGGCAACAGGCGCTGCAGAAGGGGGCGGCCAGCGAGATCTTTCACCTGTCGCTGGACGGGCGTGAGTTTTCCGCTGTCGCGGCGCCGCTCCACGGCAACGCGTTCGACAAGACCAGCGGCGTCGTGACGCTGTCGTCGGTCTCGGACGCGCTCGATCTGGTGTCGTCGGTGGGGATGAAGGTGGCCGGCTTCGGCGTGCTGGCGATCCTGGTGATGCTGGGCGCGGTGGTGCTCACCGCGCAGCGCTTCGGCAAGCCGCTCGACAAGATCGAGCTCGGCGTGGCCGAGATCATCAACGGCAACATCGACTATCAGTTCAAGCCGGTGGGTCCCGACTTCGAGGGGCTCTCGAACGGTCTCAACGTGATGCTGGCCCGGCTGCTCGGCCGCGAAGAGCCGAACGAAGACGAGCCCGAAGAGGAGCAGGACGAGACCTCGCGCTGGCGTTCCGACCAGATGCTGGTCGAGGAAGGCTCCGGCCCGGCGGCGGCGCCCGGTCCCGAGGTGGCCGCACTCTCCCAGGAGAGCGAGCCGGTCTACTACACGCGCATCTTCAATGAGTACGTCGCGGCGCTCAAGAGCCAGGGGAAGCCCACCAAGGGGATCACCGTGCAGGCCTTCACCGCCAAGCTTCGTCTCATCGAGGGCGGCCTCAAGCAGAAATGGAAGTGCCGCATGATCCGCTTCAAGGTCAACGCCCAGGGCGAGCAGGCGACGCTCAAGCCCATCCCGATCAATTGATCGTATCTGGAACCCCCGAGGGGTTCCAGACCTCCCGCGATGGGCTCCGGTGGGCAAAGCCCACCTACGCCCGACGCGATCGAATCTGGAACCATGCCCGACGCGATCAGGGCCTCTCTTGATATAAGGTGACGTCGTGCGAGTTGAAAGCGGCCTCGACGTTCTCTGTCAGGAGCGGCTCGGTCTGCTGCGGGGCCGCCGGGTGGGCGCGCTTTGCCACCCGGCGAGTGTCGCGAGCGATCTCACCCACGTCGTCGATCGTCTGATCGAGGTCGGCGTGCGGCCGGCGCGGCTGTTCGGGCCGGAGCACGGCGTGCGCGGCGAGGCCCAGGACATGATCGGCCTGCCGGACGAGCGCGATTCGCGTACCGGGATACCGGTGGTGAGCCTCTACGGCGAGACCTTCGAATCGCTGGTGCCCTCGGCCGCCGATCTGGCGGAGCTCGACGTGCTGGTCGTCGATCTGCAAGACATCGGGAGCCGCTACTACACCTACGTCTGGACCATGGCCCTCGCTCTGGTCGAAGCGGCGCGTGCCGGAGTCGAGGTGGTGGTCCTCGATCGACCGAATCCGCTGGGTGGCCTCCTCATCGAAGGGGGGACGGTGCGCGAGGACTGCGAGTCGTTCGTGGGCCTCGGCGCGATTCCGGTGCGCCACGGGCTCACCATCGGCGAGGTCGCCCGTCTGTGTGCGGCGGGCATGCCCTGGGGCGGCGCCCGGTTCGCGCGGCCGATCGCCGTCGATCTCACGGTCGTGCCGATGCGCGGTTGGCGGCGCGCGATGGGCTTCGCCGAGACCGGACTTCCCTGGGTGATGCCGTCGCCCAACATGCCGACACCGGAGACCGCGCTGGTCTATCCGGGTGGGTGCCTGTTCGAGGCGACGAATTTGTCCGAGGGGCGCGGTACGACGCGGCCGTTCGAGATCGTGGGCGCGCCGTTCCTGGATGGACACGACTGGGCCGAGGCGCTCGACGCACAGACCGGCTCGGGACGGCCGCTCGCCGGGGTGCGCTTTCGGCCGCTGTCGTTCCGGCCGACCTTCCACAAGTTTGCCGGGCGCTCTTGCGGTGGCGTGCAACTGCACGTGACGGAGCCCAAGGTCTTTCGCTCCTACCTGACGGGGATCGCGCTCTTGGCCACCGCCCGCCGTCTGGCGCCGGCCGATTTTCGCTGGCGGTCGGAGCCGTACGAGTTCGTCGCGGATCGTCCGGCCATCGATCTCCTCAGTGGCGGCGATGGAATCCGACAGGCGATCGAGCAGAACGGGCGCCTGGAAGAAATCGCCGAATCGATGGCGCCGTTCGAGCGGGCGTTCGCCGAGCACCGCCGCCCGGCCCTGCTGGCCGAGTATGCCTAGCCCATGCGGGTCGCGCTCTTCGGGGGGAGCTTCAATCCACCGCATCTGGCGCACCAGATGGCGGCGCTCTACGTCCTCGAGACGGCGCCCGTCGACGAGCTCTGGATCATCCCGGCATTTCGGCACGCGCACGGCAAGGCGCTGGCGCCTTTCGCGGATCGCCTGGCGATGTGCGAGCTGGCGGCGCGCGCCCTCGGTCCCCGCGCGCGGGTCAGCGACGTGGAGCGCGAGCTCGGGGACGAAAGCCGCACGCTGCGCACGGTGCGCCGGCTGCAGGCGGGGTTTACCACGCACGCGTTCTCGCTGGTGATCGGCGCCGACCTGCTGGCCGAGGTTCCATCCTGGTACGGTGGCGCCGAGCTGCAGGCGACCGTCCCCTTCATCGTGGTGGGGCGCGCCGGCGTCGGCGGCGCCCCGGGCGGCGGGCTGGCCGTCGTCGGAGCACCGGGGCAGGGCGTTCTCGCGCTCCCCGAGGTGAGCTCGACCCAGGTGCGCGCCGCGCTGGCGGCGGGGAAATCCGTCGAGGGCCTCGTCCCCCGCGCGGTTCTGGATTACATATACGACCACACTTTGTATAAGGCCTCTGAGGAGCACGCATGAGCTACATGTCCGAAGCCGAAGTCAACGCGCGCGCCGCTTCCGAGGGACCGGCCGAGCCGACACCGTCGGTGTTCATCATGGGGGCCGGTGTGGTCGGCACCGCGTTGGCCGCGCGCCTGGTCCGGGCGGGAATTCCGGTCACCGGCCTGCACGGCCGTCAGGTAGAGCTGACCGACGCCGCGCGCGCGATCTCGGGTGTGGTGGGATCCACCGGCGATGTCCCCCAGATCCTGTCCGAATCGGACGTCATCATCATTTCGGTGCGCGACGATCGCGTCTCCGAGGTGGCCGAACGCCTCGCAAGCGAGGGGCGCCTGCGCCGCGAGCAGATCTTGCTCCACACCTCGGGTGCCAACCCGGCGCGCTTGATCCTGGCGGCGGCGCTGCCGCACGTGCGCGCGGTCGGGACGCTGCACCCGCTGGTGTCGTTCGCCGACGCGCGGGTGGCGGTCGAGGGACTCCAGCAGGTCGCCTTTGGCATCGAGGGCGACGAGCCGGCGCGCGCCATCGCGAAGCGAATCGTGCGGGCCCTGGGCGCGCGGGCGGTGTTCCTGGAGGCGGGGAACCTCGCCCTGTACCACGCGGGGGCGGTGATGGCGTCCAACTACGTGGTCGCGCTGGCCGACACGGCGCAGTCGCTCTTGATCAAGGCGGGTGTTCCGGCCGACCAGGCGCTTCCGATCCTGATCCCGCTCTTGCAGAGCGTGGTCCAGAACTTGGCACAGCTCGGTCTGCCGGGCGCCTTGACCGGGCCGGTCGCGCGGGGCGATGTGGAGTCGGTCGAACGCCACATCGGCACGCTCGAGGCGCGCGCGCCCGAGCTGGTCGCTCTTTACCGTCTGGTTGGGCGAGACGTCCTGCGGCTGGCCCGCGAAAAGGCCGACCTCGATCCGGACCGGGCGGCCCGCCTGGAGGCGCTGTTTTCGGGCGCAGCCGCAGAGGCGACGGCCGCGGGCGGACCCGCCGGCTCTCCGGCCGGTCCCAATGGCGGCCGGCGTCCCGGCGCATAAAATCGCACCGTCGTTGGGCGACGAGCTGGCATTTTGGCCGGCTCTTCGCCTATCATCGGGTCCCGTCTTAATGTTGCGCCCCTGGCGCGGGAGCTCTGTGATGCACAAGCGATTTGCGCTCCGATTTGGGACTGCCCTTGCCCTCTCGATCCTGGTGTTCGCGCGCCCCAGCGCGGCGGGCAAACCCGAAGATGTCTTCAAGGGAAAGATCGTCATCACCAAGAACCGGCTTCCGATGCGGTTCGCGTCGCCGGGCGCGTTCGTCGGCGCGCTGCAGAAGAACAAGATCGACAAGATCTGGCCGACCGAAGAAAGCGGCGCGGAGCACGGCATCTGGAACCTGGAGTACCTGGCGTTCTTCGCCCAGCCGCTCGACGACAGCGAGATCCAGGTGAAGTTTTACGACATCACCGGCGGAGACAAGCGTTACGTCGCCGGCGATCCGCAATACACGCGCGAGCGCGGCTCGCGGATTTTCGGATCCAGCATCCAGCTCGCCAAGCCCGAGTTCGACGTGCGCAAGCACTACATGATGACCATCGAGTCGAAGGGCCGAACCATCGCCATGACCAACTTCTGGTTGCTCGGCAAAGGGGCGAACTACAGCGGCAAGGTCGAGTTCTCCGACTCGGACACCCGCGCGAAGTGAATCGGTCGTCGCCTTGAAGCGCCAGAGACTCTGCGTCCTCTGGGTCGCGCTGCTCCTCACGTTGTCGGGGGGCTCGCTGCGAGCGGCGGTGCCACCGATCGGGGGCGCGCCGGTCGAGGCGCCCAAGGCCAAGACCAAAGCAAAAGCCAAGGCAGGATCGCCACCCGCCGCGATGCCTGCGGCCCGCCTCGAATCCCTGCGACTGGCGCTGGCCGGCGCCGACGACGGGGCGGCGATCGAGGCGGCGGCGGCGCTGGGCGCCTCGGGCGCAGCCGGCGCCCGCGATCCGCTGGTCGAGATCTTGGCGGCGGGGGCGACCTCGGTGCGCGCGCAGGCGGCTCTGGACGCGCTCGGCAAACTGAGCGAAGCGCATGTGCTCGCCAAGGATCAGACCACCTTCGACCTGCTCGATCTCTATGCGGGCCACCGCGCGCCGGAGGTTCGCCGGCGCGCGATCAATGTGCTCGGGAGCATCGCCGACGCGCGGGCGGTTCCAACCCTGATGGAGCGGCTCGGCGACGCGGCGCCCGACGTGCGGGCGGCGGCGGCCGAGGCGCTGGCCGCCCGGCGCGACACCAAGGCGGCGAAACGGATGTTCGCCCTGCTCAAGGTCGGGGACGCGGGGGTCGCGGGGCCGCTGGCGGCGATCGCGACGCCCGATCTGGTCCCGCAGATCGCCGAGCTGGCCGGCACGATCGACGACGGCATCGTCGCCACCGCGCTTGGTGAATATGCCAAGCGCACGGATGTCCCCGACCGGTTGCGGGTAGACGTGCTGCGGACGATCGGGCGGCTCTCCGGCGCGGCGGCCACCACGGCGTTGGTGGAGTACGTGGCGGCGGTCCCGGCCAAGGACGATCGCCCCTCCAAACACGAAGCGCAGAAGCTGCTCGACCAGCGGGGGGCCGACCAATGAGGACGCCGGCCCGCAGTTTCGCCGCGCTCGTAGCTGTTCGCGCGATCGGGTTGTTCGGCGCGTCGGGCGCTGTCGGCGCCGTCGGATTGTCAGGCTGCGCGACCAGCCCCTTCCAGCGGGCCGGGAACGCCGACGACGTGGCCGCGGCGGTCGCACGGTCCCGCCCCCCGGCGGCGCCGGCGCGCAGCCTGGTGTTCCTGGTGTTGGCGGGGACCGGCGGTCCGCGTCTCGCCGCCTACGATCTCGCCGCGTCGAAGATCCTCTGGACGCAGCCGACCGACGTGACCACCCGGGTCGAGGCCGGCGGCAACGTGATCGTTCACGGGAGCAAGGGGACGGGACCCGCCGGCACGGTGGTCGGACGCGATCTCGAGACCGGCAATATCCTTTGGCAGCGACCGATGCAGCCCAAGGAACGTCTCTTCGGTTACGTCGTCGACGGGGATGCGGTCTTCATGGTGGTGCAGTCGAGCGTTGCGGCCGGGCGTCCGACCGGCGCCCTGTTCTCGCTCGATGCGCGCACCGGCGTCGAGCGCTGGCACCACGAGCTCCCCTCGGGGCGGGTCGCCGGTCCGGCGGCGCGCGGCGGCCTGGTCGCCGTGCCGCTCGATTCGCAGTACGTGCTCCTCTTCGATGGCCAGAGCGGCCTCGAGCTCGGCCAGGTGCTCTCCACGGAGGAAGCGGCCAACTTCGTGCGCGCCTTGCCGGAGGGGCTGTTCTACGGCTCGCGCGGACTTTTTCTGCTGGGACGGAGCACCGCGCACGGCACGCGCCGATCACTCGGCTACCTGTCGGCGCGCCTGCCCGATTTCGTGCGACCGGTCTACTGGTACGATCTCTATCGCCCCGAGCAGGCCGAGTACTCCGCGATCGACCGCAACCGCATCCTGTGGCGGGTGACCGTCGACGGCGATCGCCCGCAGTTCCGAGACGGACTGGCCTTCGTGCACGACTACCGTTTCTTCTTCGCGTTCGATGCCGGCTCGGGCGCCCTGCGCTGGGCCTACGGCGCCCCCAATTCGGACGCCGTCGCGTCGGCCGATACCGGACACGCCATCATGTTCGTCACCGCCGACGGTGAGATCGGCGGCCTCGATCCCATCACCGGCGCGCGCCTCTACGAGGTGCATCTGCCCGGCGAGACCGTGCGCGGCGCGACCTTCGACGCCGAGGGGTTCGCCCCCGTCGGCGCCGCGGCCGCCAGCAAGCCACCCGACATGCTGACGGCGCTCACGGCGATCATCGCCGATCCCGATCAGCGATTTCCGGTGCTCAAGCTGTTCGCCATCGAAGAGCTGGGGCGGCAGCCGGGGCGCGAGGTGACGGCCAAGCTCATCGACATCCTGCAGAAAGAAGGGCTCGCGCCACTCGCCTATCAGAAGGCGGGCGAGATGTTGGTCGCCCGCCGCGACGCCGGATCGCTGGACCTGTTGACCGCGGCGTTGCGCGCGCACGCCGACTACGCGGAGAAACGACCGGCGCCGCAGGTCGAGGTCTTGGCGCGCGCGGTGGGTGCACTCGGACCGCTCGGGCGGGCGCTGGCGCCGGACCTGGCCGCCGAGCTGCGCCTGCCCGAGACGTCGCCGGCCGCCGCGGCGGAGATCGCCCGGGCGCTGGTTGCGCTCGGCGCGCAAGAATCCTTGCCCGCGCTGCGCGATTTTCTGAGCCTGTATCGGGCCGACAGCAGCTACGAGCGGGATCCGACGGCCCTGGTGGCGGCCGCCGAGGCCCTGCTCAAGCTGGGCGGACCGAACGATCGGGCCTTGCTCCTCTACCTGGCCGAAGAGCCGCATACGGCGACCGGGCTGCGTACCCATCTGGTGCGCGCGCTGGGCGAGACCGCTCCGCGCGGGGCCCCCCCGGTCCCGCCGACGGCAGCGGCCAAAAACTGATGGTGATGACCGTGGTGGTCTGCCGCGGCCCCGTCTGCGGGGATCGCCGCGACGCCGCGGCGCTCTCGGCTCACCTCATCGAGAGCATCGCGCGGCGCGGTCTCGATGATCGCGTTCGCGTCGGCCAAGAGGTTTGCCTCGGCCACTGCTTGCGGGGGCCGAATGTCCTGGTCTGCGAAAGCGACGATGCCAGGAACCCCGGCCAGGTGGACGGCAGCGGTGGCGGCGCGGGTGGCACGGGTGGCGCAGGATTGACCGCCGAGCGGACCATCCTGTACAACCGCATGACCGTCGCCGATCTCGATCGGGTGATCGATCGACATCTGGTGGGTGGGATCGCGGTCCGCCCGCTGATGCACCGCCCGCCCGTGCGCGATCCCTCTGCACCATGAGCGTCTACCTCGACCACAACGCGACGACCCCGCTCCGCGCGGAGGTCGTCGATGCGATGACGGCCGCCTTGCGCGATCTGTCGGGGAATCCCTCCAGCGCGCACGCGCCGGGCCGGGCGGCGCGTGCCGCCGTGGAAGAGGCGCGCGCCGAGATTGCGGCGCTGGTCGGGTCGGCCGCCGAGGAGATCGTGTTCACCTCGGGTGGAACCGAAGGCAACGAACTGGCCATCCGCGGTCTACTTCGCGGCGCGCGGATCGCCCGCGACGGGGACGGCGCGGGCGCCGGCCGCCTGCACGCGGTGTCGTCGGCGATCGATCACCCGTCGGTGTTGGGTGCGCTCGCCGCCGCCGAGGTCGACCTCACCTTGCTGGCGGTCGGTCCCGAGGGGACGATAGACGCCGAGGCGCTGCGGGCGGTGCTCCGGCCGGACACGGCGCTGGTCACGCTGGCCCTCGCCAACCACGAGCTCGGAAACATCCACGACGTCGCTGCATCCGCATCGATCGCGCGCGGTGCTTCAGCGCTGTTTCACGCCGACGCCGTGCAGGCGGCTGGGAAGATCGCAATCGATGTCCGCGCCCTGGGCGTCGACGCCCTCACCCTCTCGGCGCACAAGATTCACGGTCCAAAAGGGGTGGGCGCGATCTATCTTCGCCGCGCGGCGCCGTTCGCGCCGCTGAGCGCGGGTGGGCACCAGGAGCGCGAGCGGCGTGCCGGCACGGAGAACGTCGCCGGAATCGTCGGGTTTGGGGTGGCCGCGCGGCTGGCGCGCGGGGAGATCGCCGAAGCGGCCGTGCGGATCGCGGAGCTGCGCGATCGGCTCGAGGCGCGTCTGCTGGGGATCCCCGGCGCGCGGCGGCACGGCGATCGATCGCGGTGTCTTCCCGGAACGCTCAACCTCGGCTTTCCGGGGGCGCCGGGGCAGATGGTGGCCGCCGCGCTGGATCTGGAAGGGGTGAGCGTCTCGACCGGATCGGCCTGCACTTCCGGGTCGCTCGCCCCCTCGGCGGTGCTGATGGCGCTCGGTCTTTCACCGGACGACGCGTCGAGCGCGATCCGGTTCGGACTCGGGCGCGACACGACCGAAGGGGAGATCGATCGGGTGGCCGCGCTGGTCGCGGAGATCGTCGGGCGGGTCAGGCGGCGCGGCGAGTCCGGCGCGCCCCGTGCGCTGCCGTCGGCGCGCGAGCGGATCGTCATCGCGATGTCGGGCGGCGTCGATTCGTCGACGGCCGCCGCGCTCCTGGTCGACGCGGGGTACGAGGTCATCGGGGCGACCCTGCGCCTTTACGACGCGAGCGGAACCTCGGCCAGCATTGGCGGCCGTTGCTGCGGCCCCCGCGACATCGAAGACGCTCGGGCGACCGCCGTGAAGCTCGGCATTGCGCACCACGTGATCGATGAGAGCGTCGCCTTTCAGGCCGCCGTGATCGACGACTTCGTGGCGGAGCACGGGGCCGGTCGGACGCCCAATCCGTGCGTCCGGTGCAACGAGCGTCTCAAGTTCGGCCCGCTCCTGGCCTTCGCCGACGCGGTCGGCGCGACGGCGCTCGCGACCGGACACTATGCGCGGTTGCTGCCGGACGGCGGGGGTGTCGCGCTCGGCCGCGCGCGCGATCCGGACAAGGACCAGTCGTATTTTCTGTTCGGCGTTCGTCCGGAGATCCTGGCGCGCGTCCGGTTTCCGCTGGGCGACAAGACCAAGGCGGAGGTGCGCGCGCTGGCGCGGCGCTTCGGCCTGCCCAACGCCGACAAGCCCGACTCCCAGCAGATCTGCTTCATCCCAGACGGCGATCACGTAGCCTTCGTCGCGGCGCACGGCGGCGCGGGACCGGCCGGGCGGATCGTCGACGACGCGACCGGGGCTGATCTCGGCGCGCACGACGGCACGCACGCCTTCACCGTCGGCCAGCGTCGCGGCGTACCTGGCACCGCCCACGCCCGGCGTTTCGTCCTGCGGGTCGACGCCGGCTCCGGCGAGATCCGTGTCGGCGCGCGCGAGCGCCTCGGCCGGGATTCTTTGCGCGTCGCCGATGTCCGCTGGCTCGACGCCCAGATCTCACGGGGGACGCACCGCTGCGCAGTCCAGATACGCCACCACGCCAAGGCGGCACTCGCTTGGATAGAGCCGGCCGGCAACGGTTCGACGCTGGTAAAATTCGACCAGCCGGCGTTCGGCGTCGCGCCGGGGCAGGCGGCCGTCTTCTACGCCCTCGACGATCGCGTCCTCGGCGGCGGCTGGATCGAAGCCTAGCGACAGCCGCGGCGGCTAGCCGACCGTCGAGATCGCGATGACGATCTCTTCGGGCTTGGTGTTGCGATCGCGGGCCCGGACGGCGTCGACGGCGGCTTCTAGCTCGCCGCGGTCGAGGAAGATGCCCTGACACTTGCCGCAGTAGTCGACGTGGACCGCGCCCAGCATCACCTCCCCCAGGCTGCCCGGACAGACGGGGCAGGGCGCGATCGATTCGGTCGGAATCGGCGGGGGACCCGGCTGGCCCGTCAGCAGGCTCCGCAGATGCGCGAGCTCCTTCTCGGGCAGCTTGGCGGCGCGGGCGATCTCGCCGCGGTCGAGCCAGAGGCCGCCGCACTTGGGGCAGAGATCGACCTCGAGCCCCTGGAAGGTCGCCTTGTCCAGGATCGAGTTACATTTCACGCAGCAGATGTTGGTTGCGTCCGGCATGGGCGAGATACTAGCAGCATATGGACCGGGCCGAACATCCCCCCTTCGCCGCGCTGGAAGTGCGCCTCGGCTATGCCTTTCGTGACCGCACGCTCGGCGAAACCGCCCTGACGCACAGCTCGTGGCTCAACGAAGCCACCGCGCCCGATCGTACCGACAACGAGCGCCTCGAGTTCCTCGGCGACGCGGTCCTGGCGCTGGTCGTCAGCGACTTGTTGATGCGCCGGCTCCCCGACGGCGCCGAGGGGGACCTGACGCGTGCGCGCGCGGCGCTGGTCAGCGAGGGTGGTCTGGCCCGCGCCGCGGGAGCGCTCGATCTCGGACGATGGATCTATCTCGGGCGCGGCGAGGAGCGCACCGGCGGCCGCGCCCGGCCGTCGATCTTGGCCAACGCGCTCGAGGCGCTGATGGGCGCCATATATCTCGACGGTGGACTGGAGGAGGCGGTTGGTGTCGCCGCGCGCCTCTTTGCCGTCGAGGTCGCGGACGTCGAGCAACACGCGCTCGCCGACTACAAGTCTCGGCTGCAGGAGCGCGCGCAGGCCCTCTTGCAGACGGCGCCGGTCTATCAGGTGGTTGCGGAGAGCGGACCCGATCACGACAAGCGGTTCGAGGTTGCGCTGCTGCTGACGGGACGCGAGTGGGGTCGCGCGATCGGGCGATCGAAGAAGGAGGCGGAGCAGAGCGCCGCATCGCGGGCGCTCGACGCCCTGGAACGAGACCGGGACCGGGAGCGGGAGCGGGAGGAGAAATGAGCGAACCCTTCGACGACCGCGCGCGCCAGCAGATCCCCACCGATGTCCTGGCGATCTGCCGCCGGCTGCGCGCCGCGGGCCACCAGGCGCACCTGGTGGGCGGGGGCGTCCGCGACATGTTGATCGGCCGCCCGCCGGCCGATTTCGATCTGGCCACCGACGCGCGCCCCGAAGCCGTGCTCGAGCTCTTCGGCCGCACCTTCGCCATTCCAACCGGCCTCAAGCACGGCACGGTCACCGTGCTGACCGACGGGCCGCGCCGCCCGGTCGAGGTCACGACCTTCCGGGGCGAAGGCGAGTACTTCGACGGCCGGCGCCCCTCGTCGGTGACCTACGTCGACACGCTGACGGAAGATCTCAGCCGGCGCGACTTCACCATGAACGCGGTCGCCTTCGATCCGATCGACGGGCGTTTGACCGATCCCTTCGACGGGCAGGGCGATCTGGCGCGCCGGCTCGTGCGCGCCGTGGGCGATCCGCAGGTGCGTTTTCGCGAAGACGGTCTGCGCCCCATGCGGGCCATTCGGCAGGCGGCGCAGCTGGAATTCGAGGTCGATCCTCCGACGCTGGCGGCGATCCCGGCCACGCTGGAGGTGTTCCGGAAGGTCTCCGCCGAACGGGTCCGGGACGAGCTCTTCAAGCTGCTGGGTGCGCGCCGGCCATCCCGCGGCCTCGAGCTGATGCGCGCCACCGGTCTCCTCGGCGAGGTGATGCCGGAGCTGCTCGAAGGCGTCGGCTGTACGCAGAATCGTTTTCACAAGCACGACGTCTTCGGGCACACCCTGGCCGTTGTCGATTCGACGATCGGTGACGCCGTCGTTCGTCTGGGCGCGCTCCTGCACGACGTCGGCAAGCCGCGGTCGCGCCAGCCGCGCGAGAACGCGCCGGGCGAGTACAGCTTCTTCAAGCACGAGGTTGTGGGCGAAGCGATGGCCGACGAGATCTGCCGGCGCCTGAAGCTGGCCAACGCCGATCGCGAACGCGTGATCGGCATGGTTCGCAACC
>CAYTTF010000048.1:0-19293 GCA_964440665.1 uncultured Myxococcales bacterium
GTCCCCGCGGGAGGCGCCGAGGTTGCGGGCGCCCCCCAGAGCCTCTGCCACGTGTACCCATCGGGATAAGTCGTTCCCACCCGGTCCATGAGGCCGAGAGCCGGATTGGCGCCCGAACCCACCACCGGCCACATGAGCGGAGCCTCGCCGAGATAGTCGACCCCGGACCAAATGAACTCACCTGCGAGCGCCGGCGTGCTCATGACGCTGGACCAGGCGCTCGTCTCGTGACCCATCTCGGTCAACACGCCAGCACGCGTGGGCGCCGTCGAGATCGCGGTCAGGCAATTGGGAACGTTGTAGTTGTTCCCCCAGACGTCGAGGATCGTGCGGGTGGCCCCCGTGACGTCGCCGTTCGTGCCGGGATCGAAGAGCGCCTGGGTCACGCTGCGAGTCGGGTCGAGCTGGTGGCAGAGGGCCACCATCTTCGTCAGGATGGTCGTTCGCGAGGCGAGCGAATCGCGGATTTCGTTCCCCGTGCTGTAGAGGATCACGCTCGGGTGGTTGCGATCGTGCATCACGACGTCGGTGATGTCGGTCTGCCACCAGGTTGCGGCGCCGCCCGAGATCGCGGCCGGCACCGCGGGCGATCCAGTGGTGGCGGGCGCCGCCTTGGCGAAGTAAGCGGCGTAGTCGCCGACGTCGGTGTACTTGTGAGCGGCCCAAACGTCGAAGAACTCGTCCAGGATCAAGATGCCCATTCGGTCGGCGAGATCGAGAAACTCTGGTGCGAACGGGTTGTGGGAGGTGCGGATCGCGTTGACGCCCAGGATCTTGAATTGCGCCAGCCGCCGCTGCCAGGCACGCTCCGGAACCGCGACCCCGAGCGCGCTCACCTCCTGGTGAATGGCGACGCCCTTGAGCTTCAGGTTCTTGCCGTTGAGGTTCATGCCCGTCGTGCCATCGAAGGTGACACTCCGGATCCCGAATGGAACCACGTCGTCGTCCACGGTCGTGCCACCGACTTGCACGTTGGCCCGCAGGGAATACAGGTTCGGCGTGGTGGTGTCCCACAGCTTGGGATTCGACACCGGCACGTCGAACGAAAACGTCGTCCCCGCGCCGCCCGGCGCGACGCTCTGGGCAGGCGCCGAGACGGGGGCGAGCGCCGTCCCGCTGGGATCGCTGACAATCCCCTGCACGGTCACGCTCGCCGCGGCCGTGCCGCCGTTGACGACGACGGTTGTCACGTGGACGGTTGCCGAGGCTGCGCTGGGCGTGGGTGTGGTGACGAATGTTGCCCACTGAGCGACATGCACCGGATTTGTCGCAAGGAGGCGGACGTGGCGGTAGATCCCGGCGCCCGCGTAATAGCGTGAAGCGGGCTGCACCGAGTTGTCGCACTTGACGGAGATGACGTTGTCGGCCGTGCCAAATTTCACGTTCGCCGTCATGTCGTAGCGAAAACCAACGTACCCGTAGGGACGATTCCCGAGATGAACGCCATTGATGTAGACGTCGCTGTTCGCCATGACGCCGTCAAACTCGATGGAGACCTGACTGCCCGAGAGGCTCTGCGGAATCGTGAAATGCTTCCGGTACCAGCCGATTCCCGACGGCAGATAGCCACCCCGGCCGGTGGTGGCGGCGTTCTGGTCGAACGGTCCTTCGATGCTCCAATCGTGCGGCACGCTCAACGCGCGCCAGGTGGTGTCCGCGAAACCAGCTTGATCCGCGCCGGTCGCGTCACCCTTGAAGAACAGCCAGCCGCCGTCGAAAGAGATGATGGTTCGCACGCGGTTCGCCTCAGGGATGCCCGAGCCTCCGCCGCCCGCCGAGCCGCTCGTGCCCGCCGAGCCGCTCGTGCCCGCGCCGCCGGTCGTGCCCGCCGTGCCGGTCGTGCCCGCCGTGCCGGTCGTGCCCGCCGTGCCGGTCGTGGCTCCGCCGCCGACCGTGCCCGCCGTGCCGCTCGTGGCTCCGCCGCCCGTCGTGCCCGCGGCGCCGGTCGTGCCCGCCGTGCCGCTCTTTCCCGCGGCGCCCGTCGTGCCCGCGGCGCCGGTCGTGCCAGCTGAGCCACCTCCGTTGGCACCACCTTTCGATCCACAGCTAGCAAGGACGGCGACGACGCCGAGCAAGGACAACGATTTCACGGCGCTTCCCAATCCCAACCAATTCGCGCCGCGCAGACCCAACACATTAGTCATCTCAAGCTCCTGTCTTATGATAGGGCGTCCCCCGCCCGCCAGACACTCCCTGGAGAGTCTAGGGCGAAAGTAGGGTCCACCGGGGCTATCAGGCTCTGCGCGATCAGGCCCACCGCAGAAGTCCACCTTGACGAAAGCCCCCACTTTGAGACTCTACCTATTACGAAAGAACCCTCGATCGAGGGGAGGTTTGAGCGATGGCTTATTCGTTCGGGTCGCCGGGCGGCTGGATAGCACTGGCGGCCCTCTCAGCATCTCTCAGCTGCGCCGGAACGAAGGAGGTGGGTAGCAGCGGCACAGCTGGCCGCGATGGCAGCGCGGCCACGACCGGGACCGGAGGCGCGACCGCCACGGGGACCGGAGGCGCGACGGACGGCCCTCCGCGGGTCATCGGGGGCGACGCGCTCGGCGATGCAGCCTGCGCCACCGCAACGCAAAAGGCGCAGCAGGTGCCGCTCGATCTGTACATCATGATGGACAGCTCGGAATCGATGAATGACATGACCGCCAGTGGCCAGACGAAATGGGACGCGGTTCGCACCGCGCTGACCACGTTCATTCAGGATCAGGCATCGGCCGGCCTGGGCGTTGGAATCCAGTACTTCCCGCTCATCGCGACCGCCGCGCCGGCAACCTGCGAGACCGACCAGGCTTGCGGCGCTTACGGACCGTGCGGGATCGTCAATGTCTGCAGCGCCTCGGCCAGCCCCACCATCTGCGCGTCGGACAGCGATTGTGTCGGGATGGGTACCTGTGTTCGGTTGGGCGTTTGCGGGATTTCCCCGGGATACTGCGTACCCGGCGGGACGGGCCTCTCCTGCACCGCGACGGTTGGCGACGAGTGCCTCGCGATTCCGGGCTACTGCGACGCCCGCGACAGCTGCAACGTCCCCTCCTACGCGATGCCCGCGGTCGAGGTGGCGACGCTGCCGGCGGCGGCGACGGCGCTGGTGACTTCGTTCACGCGACACACGCCGGACGGACTGACGCCCACCTCGGCGGCTCTCCAGGGCGCGATCTCCCACGCTCAGGCCCGCGCGCGGACCTACCCCACGCACAAGGTCGCCGTGCTGCTGGCCACGGACGGCGAGCCCGACGAGTGCACGCCCTCGGACATCGCAGGCGTGGCGCAGATCGCGGCCGCGGGATTTGCGGGAACGCCGGCGATTTCCACCTACGTCATCGGCGTCTTCGGGCCAGACGATTCGCCGGACGCGGCGACGAACTTGAACAAGTTCGCGGTTTCCGGAGGCACCGAATCCGCTTTCATCGTCAACACGACGAACAACGTCGAGCAGCAGTTCGTGGCCGATCTCAACACCGTGCGCTCGTCCGGGCTCGCTTGCCAGTACATGGTTCCGAATTCGACACAAGACGGTGGGCAGCTCGACTACTACAGCGTCAACGTTGAATTCACCTCCAGCTCGGGGCAGGCGGTGACCATCGGGAACGTGAAGAACCGCGCGAGCTGCAGCGCGACCAAGGGCGGCTGGTATTACGACGTCGATCCGTCGACCGGCGCAAAGCCGCAGACCATCTCCATCTGCGACACGTCCTGCACCGCGCTGAAGGCCGATCTGACCGGCAAGGTCAACATCCTGCTCGGCTGCCAAACCATCATTGTCGTCGGTTGATCGCCATGAGGTGTTGTAGGCGCCGATCAGCAGCGACGCTCTCTTGTCTCCGAACCCGGGCAACCCGGGGATGCCGTCGACGGTCGAGGCCTGGTGATCCGCGCGAGCACGCGGGTGTTCGCGCAGGACTCTACGGCGTGGGTTGGCCGTCGAGGGTGCAGCTCTTGGTGATGAAGCCCGACGTCGCATCGGTCGACAGGATGCCGAGGGCGCAATCATTGACGTTCATGCTTATGGCAACGTGGTCCAGCGTCACGGAATTCTTCGCCAGCCCCGTTTCGCCGACGATGGCGGCGTCGAAGTTGCCGCCGGCATATCGTATCTGCGTGTAAGCGACCTGCGAGCCGGTCACAGTGCCTGCGAAGAACTCGAGTCCATACCAACCTTCGCCGTTGATATCCATCGCCTGGGAGGTCAGTACGATTTCGGATTGGGCGGTGCCATTGGCGAGGATCTTGCCGGTGCCCGTAAGTCCCACTGCGATCGTCGTGTTGACTTCGAACTCCACCGTGACACCTGCCTCGATGGTGAGCACACCGCCATCTTTGACGTTGATGTCCGCCACCATGTAGGGGCTGCAGGCCTTGGTCAAGGTCAGGCCGGTCGGATACAGCGCCGACGTGACGTCGCCGCCAGCAAAGCTGCAATTTCCGCCCTTGCCACCGCTCCCGGCCGAGCCACCCGCGCCGGTTGAACCACCGAGGGAGCTCGCGCCGCCGGTGGCCGTTGCGCCGCCGCCGCCGTTACCGGACTTGCCCCCGCCGCCCGACGCTCCGCCGGTGCTCGTCGCTCCGCCAGTCCCGGATTTGCCGGCGCTGCCCGACGCTCCGCCGCCGCTCGTCGATCCGCCCGTGCCGGTGGTGCCACCGGTGCTCGTCGCTCCGCCGCTCCCGGTCTTGCCGCCGCTGGCGCCGCCCGTCCCACTGTTGTCGGAGGTGCTGCTGCCACATCCAAGAAACCAAAGCGGTGCTGCCAGGAACGACAGGGTCACGAACTGGGTGAAGCGCTTATTCAACACGAGGGCCCCTTCTGACGGCGCGACGAGCCGTACGTTAGATTGGCACTATACACCCTCGGAATCCGCTCGCTAAAGTCAAAAGTGGCTCGGCCATGTTGCTTCGCCGGGATTAGCGATCTGGCGTTGTCCGTGCCAGGCGCAACGCAACCCCATCGATGGGTTGCGCCGCGATTCTACTGCCGCAGGTACTTCGCCAGCCCCAAGTTTTGGGTCTTGATCGCGTCGGCCACAATGCTGGCGATCATCGTCGCGCCCGCCAGGTTGGTGTGCGTAGCGTCGGTACCGTTCGCGTGGAATTTCAGCGCCGCGGCCTGCGAGCCGAGCGAGTTGTACCAAGCCGTCGAAAGGGCCGTGAGGTCGATGAAGGGCACCATCTTCGCCATCGACGCATTCATCGCCGAGATCGCGTGGAGACCGGCTTGGCTGCCATCCATCGTGCCCTGGAACTGAACCCGGGCGGGCGGGGAGATGAGGATCGCGTTGACGCCTGCGGCCTGCGCGTCGGTCACGTACCTCTCGAGGTTCGTCGTGACGGTCGCGTCCGCAACCCCCTTGTCGTTGTGGCCGAACTGAATGAGCACCCAGTCACCGGCCTTCCAGTTCGCCTTGACGGCCCCCCAAAGACCGCCGGAGCCGTAGAACGAGGACGAGCTCTCGCCGCTATCGGCATAGTTCAATACCTCGACCGACGGACCAAAGAACTCGGGAAGCATTTGAGCCCAGCCACCAAAGGCCGATCCAGGCTGATCGCACGCCGTGGAGTCGCTGGCGACGAAGATGTTGATCGGCCGGGTCGTCGCAGTCGCCACGGCATACCCAATGGCCGACACCTGAGGATTCTTGCCGGAGAAATAAAGGTCCAGACCCGGAAGGCCGGCGTTCACGTTGGGTTCGGTCGGCTCCGATTCACGCGCACGAACGTCAACCGCAAACGCATACTCCACCGACTGGCCCGCGGTCGTCGTCACCGAGCTCAAGAGGCCGCGGTTCGATTCGGCGCTCACGAACGTATCGCCGGCCATCGCTCCGCCGAGCGTCACCGTCACGAGATAGTTCCCCGCCTCCGAGGTCGCCATTGCAGTGGGCGCAAAAGCATTGATGGCCGTGGGGCCCCCGAACAGGCATTCAATGCAAACCGGGCCGCTGCCGCCTCCCGGACAATACGCGCCCGACATCGGCACCGTTTTGCACATCGAGAAATTGGCGGCGGTTGGCATCGGAAATCCTGTGGGAACGCCGTCCGTCACGGGCATCCCGCCCGCGCCCGTCGTGCCGCCCCCGCTCCCTCCGTTTGATCCGCCCGAGCCCGTGGTGCCACCAGAACCCGTCGTGCCTCCGCCCCCCGTGTCACCCCCCGTCGAGGTGGATCCGCCGGTCGCGGGAGAACCGCCCGTGTCGGTGGACCCGCCGGCACCGGTCGATCCGCCGGTCTCGAAGCTGCCTCCCGCAGCGGGTACGCCGCCCGTGGACGTCGAGCCACCGGTGCCCGTCGTGTTTCCGGTAGAACCTCCCGTGCCTGTTGATCCGCCGGTGGCGGCTTGCGTCCCACCTGCGCCGGTCGTGCCCTGGTCCGATTCGCTGCCCGTGCAGGCCATCAGACCCACAAACGAGAGGCCGACAAACGTGAACAATGGCAGAGAGAAGCGGCGTTGGGTCGTCATCATGTCTTATCCTCGCCTTTAACGGACCGTTGGGGGGTTGCTGTCTCGTCTATGTCGAGCTGAATCCTTTTTTTATCACTTCAAAAACTCTCCGCGACGAAGATCTCATCTCCGCGCAGGCGCGGATAGCACCCAACAATCCGCGCAGATACGGATAGGATCTCAGCGAATCGGGCCAAAAACCAGCCCGTGAGGCTAAAGGCCGCTGAAGCCCTGACGGTAGAGCCCCGCCTTCAGATCGTCTTCGAGCGCGACGGGATCGTGCGCGACGATGACATGAACATCGTGGGGCAGGTGGCCGAGCGCCTGGACCTGAGCTGCGACCGCCCCGCGGTCCTCGCCCATGAGCAAGCGCGCAACACCCGGCCGCCCGATTTGCTCGCGGATGTTGTCGAGCGACCAGACAATGTCGCCCACGAATAAGAAGCGCGCGCCGCTCGCGAGCTCGACGTACACGAGCTGACTTCCCTTCGAGTGCCCGGGGGCCTTCTGCAGCACGACCCCGGCGGCCACGGCGTAGAGACCCTCGTAGTCGAGCGGTTTCAATCGGTCGAGCGCGCCCGGCGGGAATTGGCCGCGGTCCAATTTTGGTCCGGTCAGTTGTTCGCGCGTCATCAGGACCTCGCTCCCGATGCGGTCGAAGTCATGGGCAACACCCCCGACATGGTCCGGGTGCTCGTGGGTGAACAAGATGGCGTCCGCTTTCCGGATGGCGGCCTGCACACGTGCGTAGGCGGCTTCATCCACTTTGCCGCGCGGCATCTTCTTCGCCGCCTCCGGCGGCATCGCGGTATCGATGACCAGCGAGCGATCCGGCCAAAGCACCCGGTGCGAAAGCAGGACCATCGGGTGCATCCGGAACCCCTCGCCTGCCACCACGAAGCTCCGCGGAAACGCGAATTCCGCGACCCGCTCGACCTCAATGCGTTCCGGCAATGCCCCCGCGCTCGTCGCGGCGCGGTGCAGGGCGCCGAGGTCGATGACGAAGGTTCCGACAGGCTGGGCCGCGGTGTCGAGCAAGAAGTGCTTGCCGACGACCAGCGCACCCACGAGGGCAAGCGGGACCCAAACTCGGCGCTTGATACGCATGGCCAGGATTTAGCACTATTTTGGCTTAGCTTGGGCGCTTCGAGTTCTGGCCTCTAGCTTGGGCGCTTCGAGGGCCGCCGGGGATTATCGGTACTTGGAACCCATGCAGACTTCGTAAGGTCGAAAGTGCAGGCCGGCGTTGCAATTGATGCCAAAGTGTCGTCGGACGCTCACCCCCTGGAACGCTGCGGCATCGGGCAAGCAGCAAGGAGATAGACAACATGGCTCGTTTCATCTCGCGCCGGGCTCTGCTCATGGTGGCCCTCGTCAGCGGTGCCTGCTCATCCTCCAATTCCTCTTCTGGGACGGGCGGAACGGGAGGTCACGCGACGGCGGGGAGCGGCGGCTCTGTCGCGACCGGCGGCAGCACGGGAAGTGGCGGCACGCCCGCGAGCGGTGGCGCGGTGGGAAGCGGCGGCTCCGTCGCGAGCGGCGGCACGACGGGGACGGCCGGCCATGGCGGCAATGGGACCGGCGGCTCGTCGGCAACCGGCGGAACCTCGACCGGGGGCTCGACGGCGGCCTCCGGGGGAGCCGCGGGCGGCGGCGTGGGGTGTGGGGTTCCGCTCGGCAGCGGCGTCGCCGTCTCCGATCCAACCAGCGGCGAGATCGACATCGGTCCGACCTACACGCGCTCCCCCGATTTGACGCTCAAGGCCGGCGCTCCGGCGGGCTTCAGCTTCAGCTTCGACCTCGGCTCGGACAAGAGCACCATCTACAACGGACAGGACTTCACCCCACCGCTCACGTTCTCGCGCTCTATCAAGGTTTGGATTCCCTCACAGTACGTCGACGGCACAGCGTCGCCTTTCATGGTGTCCTCGGACGGGTTCTTTGGCGGACTTCAGACGGTCGTGCAGAACCTCGCCGATGATCCCAATCCCGATCACCACGTTCCGCCGCTGACGATCATCGGCATAACGAACGGTCCGGACGTGCACCCGAACAGTGAACGCAGCCTGGAATACGACACCGTCTCGGATCGTTACTGGCAGTTCGTTACCAAAGAAGTCCTTCCCATGGCGCTTTCACAAACCGCGCTCAAGACGAAGTACCCGAACTTCAAGTTCACGAGCGATCCCAACGGGCGGGGGGGGTACGGTTGCAGCTCGGGCGGACCGGCCGTCATGGGCTTGGCTTGGTTCGGGGACTTCAACCGGGTGTTTTCGTTTTCGGGCTCGTACGTCTCCATTCAGAAGACCACCGCATATCCAATGGGCGCGTGGGAGTACGCCAGCTTGATCACGGCGGCTCCTTTCCGACCGGACTTCCGAGTGTTCTTGGAGGTGGGGCAGAACGACAATGGCTCCACCACCCCCGCGTCGAGCTACGGCAATTGGGTGATTTCGAATCAAAACATCGCGTCCGCGCTCTGCGCGAAGGGCAATGCCTATCGCTTCATTTATGCAAAAGGCGCCACGCACTGCGACGACAATCCGAGAAATCAGGTCACGCCCCAGGGCATGATCTGGCTCTGGCGCGGCTACACGCCGTCGGCCAACTGATCGACGACGGTTCATTCCGGGCGGTTTGGGCGTCGAATCACCCGCCGAATCCGCGCAGACGTTGTTAGGAAAGAAATCCTCTGTTTCGCGGTATTGGCTGAGTCGGGCGGGGGTTGCGCGGGTCTCGCCGGTCGAGAAAGTCACGGCGCCGCGTGTGCATCGTTCTGGGGGAGAGTCCATGAAACGTCTCTTGGTGTTGGTAGGCGTAGCCGTACCGTTGCTTTCGCTGGGCGGGTGTAGCAGCAACAATTCAACCACTGGAGCCGGGGGTACCACTGGAGCCGGGGGTACCACTGGAGCCGGGGGTAAGGGTGGCAGTGGAGCGGGAACCGGCGCGGCCGGCACCGGAGGAGGCACGGCAACGGCCGGAATCGGTGGTACCAGCAATGGTGGAACGGGTTCCGGCACGACCGGCGGCTCTGGTGGCGGCTCTGGTGGCGGCTCTGGCGGCTCCGTCGGCGGCTCTGCTGGCGGCTCTGTCGGCGGCTCTGCTGGGGGCTCTGTCGGCGGCTCTGGTGGCGCTGTACCAACGCTCGCGCAGCTCTGCCCGGCGCCCGCGGCAGGTGGAGCGGGTGGCGGATCTGCAGTTGGTGGTGCGGCCGGGTCCGCCCCGGTGAGCCTGGCGTTCGTCAACCAGACCTACGTCGGCGACCCTCGGGTCGTCCCCAGCGAAGCGATCTTCAGCTACATCAACACCCTCGACGATCCAAAAACGCAAACGCTGCGCTTGCACAACGGGGGAACGACCTCGGTTCAGATCTCGAGCCTACAGATCGTCGACAACCCGATGGCCCCGGCGACCGCCGCACCAGCGACGCCGGGTCCGGCGGGCGGCACCCAGTTCCCGCTCACCTACAATCAGGTGAGCCTTCCGGGCGCATTCAAGATCACGCCCAGCATGACGATTCCGGCCGCGCTGGCCGCGGGGGCCGACCTCGACGTCGTCGTGCAGTTCCTTTCCACGCACACCAATCCGCCGGACCGGATGTTGAACTTCGGCGGGCAGGGGGCCACCGCCGTGCTCGTCGCCCAAGTTCCGGGCGGCTGCGTCCCGGCGGGGCTCTACGCGGTCTCGCTCTGGAACAACAGCGAGAGCTTGAATGATCCGAAGACCGGGCTTCCGACGAACAACTGGGCGCGTTACGAGCCCACGTTCGGCCAGATCATCGCCACCCTTGGCTACAAGGTCAACGTCGGGGCGTTCCTGCTCGGCCTTCTGAACACCAACGACATGAGCATCCCCGGTCCGGGTCTGTCGACCGAGGAGATTCAGGTCCACAAGTTTGTGAAAGCCAACGCCGCCGCTCCCGTTTCACTGCTGGCGGTCGGCAGATTTGCTCCCCCGACCGATCTGCCGTTCGGCTGGTACGCCATCGGATCCCTAAAGGGTACGCCGGTGACGGGCGGCGGCGGAGCCGCGGGCGGCACTGGCGGTACCGGTGGGACCGGGACCGGCGTGGGCGGCTCGGCGGGTGTCGGCGGCGCCTCCGGTGGGGCCGGCGCGGGCGGTGCCTCCGGCACTGCCGGTGCGGGCGGTGCGTCCGGTGGGGCCGGCGCGGGCGGTGCCTCCGGCACTGCCGGTGCGGGCGGGGTAGCCGCGCCTGTGGTGACCGTCACAGACGCGCAGCCGGCGGCAATCCCGACGGGATCGACGCAAGCGCTCACCCAGCCGGCGCCGCTCAAGGTCGTGGCCACGATGTCCTCGCCGTTTTCGCCCACCAGCACCACGGCCGTGGACTGGAACACCTCGAACTACAGCGAGCAGGTGTTGCCGCCCTTGAAGACCGGCTCGGTGGGTACGACCTTCGATCCGGGCGCGTCGCCCTTCGGTATCTGGTGTTTCACCGACCAGCGATCGGTCGGCGGGGTCAGCTCGATCGGGGTGCCGACGCCGAACCCCGCCAACGGCGACTACGTCTACTCGGAAGACGCGCTCAACATCGACGTGGCGCACAGCCATCGCCTCCGGGTTTATCCCTTGAAGGACCGCGCGGGCGTTCTGGTCCCGCATGCGTACTTGCTGGGCTGGGAAGAAGCGAGCAACGGCGACTATCAGGACTTTGTATTCCTGCTGGAGAACGCCAGCCCAGCCCCCTGAAGCGTCACGGGCGGCGACCCCCCGTCGACGATCCTCCTCAGCCGGCTCGCGTTGGACGCGCGCCGGTCCGTGTCGAGGCGTCGATGGGGACGCAGTTCCGAGGCACCGCGGGCCTAAAAAGGCACGGTGATTCGTCCTGGCGCGAGGTTCGTTCCGTCCTGCGTGTGGCAAGAGTTGCAGATACCGGTGGTCTGGGCTGCGACCATCGCCCGCTCCTTTCCGTTGGCGACCACCTTCGCGTGGTATGGCGGCGTCATCGCGGCCGTGGTGTAGAAGTTTCCGACCGTGTTCGGGCGAAGCGTGAGCACGCGGTTGGCGGCGTCCGTGACCACGACCGTCACGGCGCTGGCCGAGCCGTTGACGCCGTCACAGAAGTCGGGCTCGTGCCCGGTCGGGAAAACCGTCCCCGCGATCTTGAAATTGGAATGACACTGCCCGCAGATGTCCCCCGGGGTCATGTTTTGATCGGTGCCGCCGGTCCACATCATGTTGCTCGTGCACACCGAAGGGTCGTTCAAAGGATCCCCTGCCGACGAGCCACCGGAGCCGCCCGTCATGCCGCCGCCCTTTCCCGCGAGACCGCTGGTACCAGCCCACGCGCCGCCTCGGCCCCCGATCGCGGCCGCTCCGCCGCCGCCCGTTCCCGCGCCTGCCAACCCGGTGGCACCGCCGATTTCCGTGGCACCGGCGACCCCTCTAGAGCCGCCGCCTCCGGCGGACCCGCCGGTCGCGGGATCGATCGGCTCGCTCTCGGTGCAGGCAGAGCCGCCGAGCGCGCCGAGCGCCAACATCACCAGGAGGAACCCTGACACCACCTTCAACGCCCTGGGCACAGGCAAAACAAAGCGTCGTTTCTTGGACGCAGCCGCCATTTTCCGAACGCCCGTCCTTCATCACCGGCAAACGGCGGCGCGAGATCACCAGCCCATGACGGTGCGGAGCTCCGTGGCGAGCGCGTTGCCCATAGCCTGGGAGGCCGCCATGTCCGGGTGCCCTCCGCACTGTTTGATGTTGGCGTAGGGGCGCATGTCGAATACGTTGTGCTTCATGTCGCCGCCCGCCTTCAAGGTGGCCACCATCTGGTTGACGGTCATCTCGGCCGATTGGTCCGTGGTGTTGCCGGTCTCCCACTCGATGACGTGGATGAAGGTCGCGTTGGGGTAGTTCGCGCGAATGTGGTTGGTCAGCTTCAGGTAGGCGTCGATATAGGGCTGGCCGGGATTGCCGACGGAAAAATCGTTGTTGTTGAGGTTCATGACCACGACGTCCGGCTGGTACTTCGAAAAGTCCCACGCCGTGCCGTCGGTTGGAATCGCATAGTCGTAGCGCGCGGGCATGACGGTGTTCGGCGTCGGCGTCGTCGCTCCGTAATTCCGATAAACGCCGATCCCCGACCACGCGATGGTCACCAGATCCGCCGTGACCGCGCGCGCCGCGATCGCTCCGTAGGACAGGTAATGGTTCTCGATCTTTTCGGCAGACCCGCAATTGGGGGGCGCGGCCAGGATGCCGGCGCCGCACGAGAACGAATCCCCCACGATCTCGATTCTTCGACCGGGCGCGGGCGGGGGTGCCAGGAGAACGCCGCCCGTGCCGAATCCCGAGAAGGCGATGAACTCGGTCGCGCCGAAGCTGGCCTCGCTGTCTCGCCAGAGCAGGACGTCGTGCGCCCCGTTCGTGAGCCCGGTGGCGAGCGAATAGGTTGTCGTCCCCGACGTCGTGAAGATCTGCTTCGGCGTGCCGCCGTCAATCACGACCTCGAAGCCGTTCCCGTTGTTGCCGTCGTTGAGCTGCACCGAGACCTGAGTCCCCATGAAGCGCGCCGAGACGCTGGAGCCCGACCATTCGAAGCGCGTGCCACCCATCGTGCCCGGCGCGGTGCGGGCCACGATGCGCACCCCGGGCGCGCCCGTGGCTCCCCCGCTTCCTGCGGTATTCCCTGAGCCGCCCCCACCCGTCGTGCCTCCGGTCCCTGTCGCTCCGCCGGCCGCGGCCGCGCCGCCGGTCCCTGTCGCTCCGCCCGTCGCCGTCGTGCCGCCGAGCCCCGTCGCTCCGCCCGTGGCGCTGGCCCCACCGGTGCTCCCACCAGATCCTCCAGCGCCAAATGCGCCCGTGCCACCGACACCAGCAGAGACGCCTCCCGAGCCCGGCGATCCCCCAGATAAGCCCGAGCCACCGACAGTACCCGAACCGCCACCGGTGGCCTGGCCCGATCCTCCCGCCCCTTGCGTCACGTTTCCCGCGTCGGCGGAGGCTCCCTTGGAGCTGCAACCAGTCGCCACGGCCACGAGAGCCGAGATGAACGTCAGGAGCGTGACGGTAGGAAAACGGGGGCTTCGTAAATGCATTGGCGAACCTCCAGAAACCTAAGCGCAATCGAGGAGCACCTCAGCCGACCCAGGCCGACCAGCGGCGGCGTGGGGAGCACCCTCGCGTCCGGCCACCTTACCCGAGCGGTGGCCGTCAATCAATGGTCGCCGTCAGCTCAGACCCGGCAGCGGTCAGTCCGACCGCTTCGACGAACATGCCAGCGTCACGGCGTTGCCCTCCACGTCGCAATCGATATCGCCTGCTGTATTCTTTGCGGGTGGCGACTGCGCAGCCGACCGAGCCCGAACGGCCTCCGGGGATCCCTGAGACCGCCTTCTGGAATCCGTCGGTTGGAAAGTGGGAAGTAGCGTCCTCGATCGGTTCGCCGCACGCCCACGAGGGGGAGTGTCTTCGGTACCGCCAAGACGGTAGCCTGTTCTCGCGAACGGTGTTCGCCTCGGGCGTCGAGGATGGCCCTTTCACCGTCTATCACCCGGACGGCCGTGTCGCGCGCGAGGGCGAGCGCGTGGCCGGGCGGTTTGAAGGGCTCGTCACGGCCTACGCGTCCGACGATCCCGCCGGTGAGCAGTTGCGCGCCTGCTGCGTGCCGCCCAACGCCGTGAGGCTCGACGCCCGCTACCACGGTGGCGATCTTTTGGACGAGGTCTTCTACGATCGCGACGGCCGGGTAATTCTTTCCGACGGGTCGCTATCTCCGCCGCGGCCCGCTTGGCTTCCCGAGCTCGCCCGATTCGATGAGGGACGTCGTGTTTGGACGATGCGGAGCCAACAGATAGCGCGCCGCTGGACAACGGAGGGGGTGTTGCTCGAGGAGACCGTTACCTCTACGGGCGAGGGATGCACCGTACGTACATTCGGCGAATCTGGCGAGATTGCAGAGGAGTACCGCCTCGCCGCCGATGGGAAGCGCGATGGGCCCTTCATGCGCCGACTTGCGATCGGGAATCCCGGGCCGTACGCCGACACCCGCGTACGGCAGGAGCGCGGCGCCTTTGAGCGCGGGCAAGCGGTTGGGCACTGGACTTTCCTCGATGACGATGGCGCGGCGGTGCGGACCATCGACCGTGGGATTCCGTTCGATGGTCGGCGACTCGAGGCGTCGCCGGCGTTCGCAATGGAATTCCGCGACGGATGGGCGCTCGCTGACGCACTGGTGGGGCGGCGGCAGGTGCGCGAGGCCCTTTGTGCGGCAGCGCGAGCGGCGGCGCGCGACGGCAATCGAGCGGCGCTGGCCCGGTTTCTGGTCGAACACGTCGTGGCGCTCACACCCGAGACCGCAGCCGAACGCGGCGAGTTGTTGGCGCGCGCTGGCGAGCTGGACGTCACCACGGTCCTCGAGGCCCTGACTCTGGGAACCGACGCGGCAGCGGCATTCCGCGCGCTGGCCGGAGTGCTCCCAGGGCCCAGCGCCGCCGCGGCAGACTTCGTCGAGGCGTCGTTGCTGCTGGCTCCCGAGCGGCGCATGACCCATCTGACCCGGGCTCTCATTCGCGTTCAACGCGGGGACGACACCGGTGCCCGCGCCGACGCGGTCGTCGTCGAAGCCGAGTCGCCCGGCGCCGCAGATTCCCTGCTCGCCTATATCCGCGTCGGGTTCCGACCGTTCGTTTTCAAGCCGAGCGCAGAGATCCTCGTTCCCGATCCGGAGCTGGAGAGCGTCTTCGGAGGGATCGGACAGACTCTCGAAGCGATCCGCCACATCGTCCGGGTATACGCCACCCGACTCGGCCTGGTGCGGTCGACTCTTCGCGCAATCGTGGGCGATCGCGCCGAACCCGATTGGCTGCCTCCGGACGTCTCGGCTTTGTTGCTCGACGGCGCCGAGACCTTGCGCCGTGAAAGCATCGCCTACGAGCCGGAAGAGGGGTTTGCTGAAGTCGGCGCGCCAGCGACTGTCGAGATCGACGAGGAGATCGCGACCGATGGTCTCGGCGTCCCAGCGTTGCTCGCGCTTGCGCAAGCCGACCACTTCGCGCTCGCCTGGCTCTGCTGGGCGATTGGCCTGGATCAGATCGCTCTGCCCGAAAGGCTGCAGCCGCGGGAGACCTTCACGGCCGCGATGAAGACGATCGTCAAAAGGCACTGGCGAGCAAACAATCGGGCGACCACCGGCGGGCTGCTTGCCATCGCCACCCGCACGCCTGGGTTCGAGTGGCAAGACATGGACATCGACCTCATGCCCCCGCATTTTCTTGGGATGGTCGCCGCCGAGTACCTTGCGGCACGCTCGATGTTCCTCTGGCTCACCAGTCCCGAGGCATCGTCGCCGTTTCAGAACGATCTTCGCGACCCGTAGCGCGGTAGGGCCGTTTCTCAAAATACTTAGATGCTCTTCCAGTAATTTATAGGTAATGGCAGATACGAAATCGGTCCATCCTTGGCGCAAATCGGCGTGGGGAGCAAAAGCGCCACCTGGTGCGGAACCGTGAGAAACGGGCTGACCCGATTTTGCGCCCTAGCGGAACTTAGATCGACGAGGTCGGAAGTTCCGGGCGCAGATCGGGCGGGAAAAATGGTTGGTGAATCGCATTTGCAAATCGGTATCGTCATCATGCGAAAGCTTCCGACGTCACTGCGGGATAGACCGGGGCGACCACTCAAGTTGGTGCCGTCCTCGGGCGAGGAGCCACGGCACACCGATGCCGAGATGGTGTTCGCCCTCCGAAGGGGAGATGCCTGGGCTGCTGAAGCCATCTGGGAGCGGCATTCGGACCGCATACACCGGTTCTTTCTCCGGGCGCTCGGTCCTCCCAGGGACGAGATCGAAGATCTGACCCAGGAGGTATTCCTCAGGATTTTTGCTCGCGCGCACGCGATTAGAGATCCGATGGCACTACGTGACTTTGCCCTGTCCGTCGCCGTGCACGTGTTGAAATGGGAGTTGCGGCGGCGGTGGGTTCGCCGTGAGGTGCGCCTTTCGGACAGCGGATACCTCCCCGACGTCGGCGTAGAGGGTGCGGCGAATCAAGAGGCGCGACAGGCGCTGGCGCTGTGTTACGTGATCTTGGACCGCCTGCGGACCCGCGAGCGAATGGCGTTCGTGATGCGGTACCTCGAAGAGATGACGATGACGGAGGTGGCGCGCGGATTGGGGAGCTCCGTCAGCACCGCGAAGAGGCTGGTGAATCGAGCGGTCGCGAGTGTCTCCAGGCAGGTTGGCAAGAACGTGGATCTGCGAAACTACTTTTGGGAGGGGGGATCGAAGGTGTTCGATGGATCGTAAGAATCTCCAGGACGACGGGGTGGATCTGTTCGCCAAGGGCGTCGCCGAGTTGATCGGCGACTATGCCGACGTGGCGACGACGGGTGCAAGACCGCGTTCGTTTGCGCCGTTGGCCGAGCGCGTGATGCGGAAGCGGCGGAGAAACGGCGCGAAGCAGATCGTCGTCGTCTGCGCCGCCCTGTTCGCCGTCGTCGGGCTCTGGGCTCAACGTCGCCTCGGCGATCACCAGCGCGAGGCTCTGACGTACACGGTGAATGGCCAACTTCCTTTGTACACGGGCTACATGGATGCTGGTTCGACCGAGGAGCCGGTGTTAGCATTTTCGGACGGAACGCGTGTTCAACTCGGACCCCGGGCGCGCGGACGCGTGGTCGAGCTTGGTCGACACGGTGCGCGGATTGCCCTCGACGAAGGCAACGCGCACGTCGAAGTGGCTCACCGACCTGGCGCGGAGTGGCTCTTCGAAGCCGGCCCTTTCTTGATCAGCGTCCATGGAACGGCTTTCACATTCGGTTGGAACACGCACGAGGCCCGCCTGGACGTGAAGATGGACAGTGGCGTGGTCTCGGTGACGGGGCCGCTGTCCGGAGGCGAAATTTTTCTGCGAGCCGGACAAACACTGTCGATCGGTTTAAACGATAAAGCGATGCCTAGCCTTGACTCGAAGGGCGAGGCGACCGGGGCGGTGTCGATTCCGCCGCTCGCGGAGCCGGCACCGTCGCCGGTCTCGACACCGACCCCCGGTTCGTTCGAACCGTCGGTGCGGTCTACGAGTAGATCCCACGCTGCCGAGAGCTGGGTCGCCCAGCTCGCGGATGGGAAGGCCGCGGAGATCGTCGCGGATGCTGAGCGAAGGGGGCTGACCAAATCCCTAGATTCGAGCAACAGCGAAGAGCTCGCCGCCCTTGCGGACGCCTTCCGATATGAACGGCAAGACCGCTTGGCGCGGCGCGCGCTGTTGACGCAGCGTCGACGGTTTCCGGGTTCGATACGGGCTGCCGAGGCGTCATTCTTGCTGGGCCGAATCGACGAGGATTCTCATGACGGGACGGAACGCGCACTCGGGTGGTACGATCGGTATCTTGAAGAAGCACCCCGGGGCGCCTACGTCTCCGAGGCTCTCGGTCGTAAGATGATGGTTCTGGAATGGACGCACAGCCGGGCGGAGGCGACGAAGATAGCGACAGACTACCTGCGTCGGTTTCCCGGAGGGACCTATTCCCATGCAGCGAAGGCGCTCGTTCGGTCTCTATGAAGGGGAGCGCCACCGGACGTTGTCCGGTCGCCGTCTTCGCCGCCGTCGCGGGCGTGATTCTCGGCGCTGTTGTCTTATCTTCGGCACCGGCTCGGGCGGCATCTGGGTTGGTGATCTTGCTTCAATCGAACACGGCCAGCCCGGGACAGCGTCGCTGCCTCACGCGCATCCGAGAGGAGCTGGTGGCGGGCGGATTCGAGGTCGCGGTCGTCGATTCAGGACCCCAGCTGGATCCGATTTCGATCGCTGGCGCTATCGAGCGCCAGCGGGGATCGGTAGCAACCATGGCCCTTTTGGGCGATCCCGAGCTCGGTCCGTCGGAGTTGTGGATTCTGGACCGGGTCGGTGCGCGAGCCGAAGTTCGGCGGATCACAGCGACAACCAGCGATCCGACTCACGTTCCCGAAGTGTTGGCGATCCGCACCATTGAGCTCCTCCGCGCCAGCGCTCTCAAGCTGCTCATGGAATCGAACCAGCCCCCTCCGCCCGAGGCCGCGCCGCCGTCCTCGACCGCATCGGTGACGGTCGGCGTACCCGAGCGACCTAAAGCCGTTGGACTGGAGGCCGGCCTCGCGGTCCTGAAGAGCGTGGGCGGTCCAGGTCCCGCCGCCATTCCGGTGGGACGACTACGTTTGCCTCTGCTGGGGCCGGTCTTCGCGCGCTTGACGCTGGCCGGACTGGGGACGCGGCCGCGTGTGACCACGCCGCTCGGTACGACGGACATCGGTCAGAATCTCGGTCTGGTCGAGATCGGTGCTGTCTTTAGACGACACCGGCGACTCAACCCGGTCGTCACGGTCGGTGCGGGAGTGCTCTACGTTCGAAGCGATGGCGACGGCGTGTACCCGTATCAGGGAATCGAGGATAGTCGGTGGACCGCGTTGGTCGACGGCGGGCTCGGGTTCGTGGCGCTTCTCGAAGCGCGGGTCGCGCTGACGTTCGAGATTCACGCCTCCCTGGCCGCTCCGCACCCGTTGGTGAGATTCTCCGGCACCGACGCCGCGACAATCGGCAGACCCGCCCTGCTGGCAACTTGGACGTTGATGACTTGGCTCTAGCTCTGCAGAGAGGATCGATCGTCGGGTTCAGGTTGCCGTTGACCCTGGCGGTGGTAGTGACCGGCTGCGGTGCGACCCCTCTCGATGCCGTCACGGTCGGTCCGGGTAGCTTGGCGATGGGGCTGGTTGCCCACTGGACCTTCGACGAAGGGACCGGCGCGGTCGCGGGCGATCACTCGGGAAGCGGGCACGATGGTCAGTTGACCGGAGGGACCTGGACCGGCGCGGGTCGTTTTGGGGGCGCGCTCTCGCTGAGCTCGGGTGACTACGTGACCAT
>CAYTTF010000049.1:0-18964 GCA_964440665.1 uncultured Myxococcales bacterium
GGTGGACGATCTCACGGCCCCGAAAGACGATGACCAGCTTGCACTTGTTCCCCTCCGCGAGGAACCGGCGGATGTGCTTCACCTTGAAGTCGAAGTCATGCTCGTCCGTCTTGGGACGCAGCTTGATCTCCTTGAGGACGATCGTCGATTGGTGCTTGCGCGAAGCCTTTTCCTTCTTCGACGTCTCGTACTTGAACTTGCCAAAGTCCATGATCTTGCAAACCGGCGGCGCGGCTCGGGGATTGACCTCGACCAGCTCCAGACCCATCTCTTCGGCCATCCGGAGGGCCTCGTGGGTGGGGATGACGCCGACTTGCGCGCCGTCGGCGCCGATGACGCGCACCTCGGGCACTCGGATGCGACGGCCGACTCGGTAGTTGTCCGTCACGCTCGGGGGGGCTTGATTGAATGGCCTTGGGATGATCTTTCTCCTTTTCTGGGGTTTCTAAGTCAGGTCATTTCATTCTAATGCTTGCGGGGCCGTCGGGGCAGCGCCGGATTATTCGATCTTGCCGATCTATTCGATCTTGCCAACATTGGGGATTTTCGCTTCTTCGGCGAGGCGCAGAGCGAATTCCTCCAGCGGGGTGGCGGGCTGCTGAACCCCCTCGCGGGTGCGCGGCGAAACGACGCGTGCGGCCATGTCTTTTTCGCCCACGACGATCATGTAGGGAACCTTCTCCATCTGGGCACGGCGGATCTTCGCGCCCAGCTTGTCGGCCGCCAGGTCGGCCTCGACGCGCGACCCCTCCGCGCGCAGGCGGGCCACGACCTCGTTCGCGTAGCTCTCGGCCTTGTCGCTCACCGTGAGAACTCGCGCTTGCACCGGTGCGAGCCAGAGCGGAAAAGCGCCCGCGAAGTGCTCGATGAGCACCGCGATGAACCGCTCGACCGAACCGAGCAGCGCCCGGTGGATCATCACGGGCCGCTGGCGGGTTCCGTCGGCGGCGACGTACTCCAGCTCGAACCGCTGCGGGAGCTGGAAGTCGAGCTGAAACGTCCCGCACTGCCACTCGCGGCCGAGGGCGTCGCGGATCTTCAGATCGATCTTCGGGCCGTAGAACGCGCCCCCCCCTTCATCCACTTCGAATGGCCGGCCGGTCGCCTCGAGGACGCGGCGGAGGGAGGCCTCGGCGCGGTCCCAGGCGGCGATCTCGCCCATGAAGCTATCCGGGCGCGTCGAGAGGAACAGCTTGACCTCCGTGAACCCGAACAGATCGAGGATGTCCTGGCCGGCGCGCACGCAGTCGCGCACCTCGTTTTCGATCTGATCCTCGAGCACGAAAAGGTGCGCGTCGTCCTGGGTGAAGCCGCGCACGCGCAGCAGGCCGTGCAGCACGCCGGAACGCTCGTAGCGGTACACCGTGCCGAGCTCGGCCAGGCGCAGCGGCAGATCGCGGTACGAGCGCATCTGCGATCGGTAGATCGCGATGTGGAACGGACAGTTCATCGGCTTGACGAGATACCGCTGCCCTTCCAGCTCCATCCCGCCGAACAGATTTTCTTTGTAGTGCTCGAGATGCCCCGAGGTGACCAGCAGCTGCTCGCGCGCGACGTGGGGGCTGTAGACCGGCTGGTACCCGCGGCGCACCACCTCGCGCCGGATCAGATCCTCGATCATCTGCCGGACCAGCGCGCCCTTTGGGTGCCACAAGGCAAACCCCGGGCCGACCAGATCGTCGAAGGAAAACAGATCCAGCTGTTTCCCCAGTGTCCGGTGGTCGCGTTTCTTGGCCTCCTCGATGCGCTGCAGGTGCTCGTCGAGCTCGGTCTGCGAGGGAAACGCGGTGCCGTAGACGCGCTGGAGCTGCGCGTTGCGCTCGTCGCCGCGCCAGTAGGCGCCCGCGAACGACAGCACCTTGAAGGCCTTGATGTCGCCGGTGCGCTCGACGTGCGGGCCGCGGCAGAGATCGATGAAGTCGCCGTGCTGAAAATACGAGACCTCTTCGCCTTCCGGGATCGATTCGATGATCTCGACCTTGTATTTCTCGCCGCGCGACCTGAAGCGCTCGATGGCCTCGGCGCGCGGGACGACGTGGCGCACGAAGGGGAGATTCTCGGCGACGATCTTGCCCATCTCCGCCTCGATGCGCTCGGCGTCCTCGGGCGCGAACGGCTCGGTGTCGAAGTCGTAATAGAAACCCGTCTCGATCGACGGACCGATGGCCACCTTGGCATTGGGCCGCAGCCGTTTGACCGCGTCCGCCATCACGTGCGACGCCGAATGCCGCATGCGCGACAGCGGATCGTTCGGAACGTCCCCCTTTGCGCGGGGGCGGACGACCTTCTGCCCGCTCACGTGGTCAGCTTGGTCAGCTTGGCCGCGACAAGCGCTTGGGCCGAGGTGGTAGGCACGGGCGGGATTGAACCGCCGACCCCTACCGTGTCAAGGTAGTGCTCTTCCACTGAGCTACGTGCCTGTGCCGCTGATGCGAATCCGCGTACGTTACGGCTCCCGCCGTCGGTGTCAAGGGAAAGCCGAATGGACGGAGCTTTTGCTCTGGGATAGCCTGCGCCGACCTTGGCGATGGACGAAGAGACCGCGCGGCCCGTTCGTGCAGCCGGCGCCGGTTTGGGTCGCGCGCCGGACCGCATAGAGCTGCTGGTCCCCGACGACGACTGTCCCGATCCGGAGGTCTCGCTGGTCGTTCCCGCGCTGAACGAACCCATCACGATCGGGCGGTTCGTCGATTGGTGTCGCGAGGGCCTCCAGGCGGCGGGCGTGAAAGGCGAGATCCTGATCGTCGACAGCTCCAGCGATCGCACGCCCGAGATCGCGGTCGAGCATGGCGCGCGGGTCCTGCGCGCGCCCAAGCGGGGACTCGGCCGCGCCTACATCGATGCCCTGCCCCACGTCCGCGGCAAGTACGTCATCATGGGCGACGCCGACTGCACCTACGACTTTCGCAACATCGCGCCCTTCATGGAGGCCTTCCGCCGCGGCGCCGAGTTCGTGATGGGTTCCCGGTTCAAAGGCACCATCGATCCCGGCGCCATGCCGCCGCTGCACCAGTACTTCGGCACGCCGCTCACCACCTGGATCCTCAACATCATGTACGGGTGTCGCTTCAGCGACATCCACTGCGGGATGCGGGGGCTCACCCGCGTGGCCTACGAGAGGCTCGGGCTCAAGGCGCAGAAGTGGGAATACGCCTCGGAGATGATCATCAAGGCGGTGAAGCTGGGCCTGCGAACCGAAGAGGTTCCCATCCACTTTTTGAAGGACATGGAGGGCCGAACCAGCCACCTCAAGGCCAGCTGGTACGCGCCCTGGGTGGCGGGCTGGCAGAACCTGCGGGTGTTCTTTCTGTTTCGCCCGGATTTTTTTCTGCGCTGGCCGGGCCGGGTGCTCTTCATGGTCGGCACGCTGTTGGTCTTCGGGCTGGCGTTCGGGCCGGTGACGGTCGGGGGCGTTCAGCTGGCGCTCTACTCGCAGGTCCTGGGCCTGTTTTCGTTCGCGCTGGGGAGCAGCTTTCTGGGGCTCGATGCCCTGACAACGCTCTACCTGAAGTTCGACCGCCGGCTCTGTCTGCGGTTGCAGCGCGTCTACGACTACGACGTCGTCTCGCCGCTCAGCGCGCTGTGCGTCGCCGCCGGCGCCGCGATCTGTCTTTCGTTCGTGAAAGACTGGATCAAGGACGGGTTCAAGATCTTCCACCTGTCCCACGGGTTCATCGCGGGCCTGGGCCTGGCGATGATCGGCTTCCAGCTGTTCCTCCGGACCCTCACGGTCACCCTCTTCAGCTTCGGCAGCTCGCCCGACGACGTCCCGTAGCGGCCCGTCAGGGTTGTGGGGCCTGCGACCGCCAGTAGCCGAGCGTGGCGTCGACGGTCTCGGCCAGCGAAAAGCGCGGCGCATAGCCGAGCGATCGCACGCGGCTCCCATCTCCGACGATCCGGGGATCGTCCGCCGGTCGCAGGCGTGACGGATCGGGCACCGGTTGGAATGGTCGCTGCGCCAGCCCCTGCAGCAACGACAGGACCGATTCCAGCGTCGCGCCGCGGCCGTTGCAAAGGTTGTACGTGGTTCCAGCAATCCCCCGTTCGGACACCAGGATCAGGCCCGCGACGGCGTCCCGCACGTCGACGAAATCGCGCTCCGAGGTCAGCGGGCCAATCGAGAACCGATCGGTTTCGCCGCGCTCGATCGCGACGACGTTCCGGCAGAAGTCCGACAGGGCGTCCTTGGTCTTGCGGGGACCGACGATCGCGAACGGGCGGACGTGCATCGCGCGCAGGCCGTGGACCTCGGCGTACACGCGGCAGAGCTGACCCTGACTGACCTTGCTGACACCGTAGGGGCTGGTCGGCACGAGCGGCAGCTCTTCGGTCAGCGCCGGCACCGCGGCGGCCGTCTTGCCGTATTCCGCGCTGGAACCGACCGACACGACGCTGGCCGCGGGTGCCGACCGGCGCACGGCGTCGAGCAGGTTCAGTGATCCGATGACGTTGGTTTCGATCGTGCGGGTCGGATCGTCGAACGACTCGCGGATGTTGTTGAGCGCGGCCAGGTGGAACACGCGATCGGGACGGGCCGCCGCGATCGCATCCGACAGGGCCGGCCGAGAGGTGAGATCGCCGAGCAGGCGGACCACGCCATCGTCTTGGCCGTCGCCTTGCCCCTCGCCGGGCGAGTGCCGTCGGGTGAAGCCGAAGACCTGGTCGCCCGCCGAGCGCAGCGCTTCCGCCAGCCACGATCCGATGAAGCCGTCGACCCCGGTGATGAACGAGCGCATCACCCGGCCGAGGGGAGAATGACCGCCTGCCCGCTCTTCGCGGCGGCATAGACGGCGTTCACGATCTGCATGGCGTGCAGGCCGTCCTCGCCGTTCCCGAGAGGTTGGCGGTGGCCGTCGATGGCGCCGACAAATTCCTCCCACTCCGCCTTCCAGGAGACGTCGCCGCCCCGGTATTCGATGGTGCGGTGGCTGAAGGGTCCATTCGGATCGTGCTGACCGATGATCAGCTCCTCGACGCCGTAGCTGGTTCCGAGGCCGCGGACGGTGAGCGAGCCGCTGCCGCCGTAGATCTCGAATTCGAACAGGTTCGTCCACTGGGTCAGGCTGGAATGGACGCTGGCGATGACGCCGCCCGCGGTCTCCAGCAGCGCGAAGCCGTTCTCCTCGAGCGGCTGGATCGGCCAGCGGCTGGTGCTGGTGAATCCGGTCACCCGGCGGATCGCTCCCAGAAACCAGGCGAACAGATCGACGACGTGAATCCCCTGCTCCATCAGCTGGCCGCCCGACACGATGGCCGGATCCGATCGCCACTCCGTTTCGATTCCGGCGCGGCCGCCGATGCCATAGCGGGCGCGCCCGAAGACGGGCTGGCCGATGAGGCCGCTCGCGAAGAGGCGGTGCGCTTCCTGGATCGCCGGGTGGTGGCGATGGTTGAAGCCGCACTTGAGCGTCCGGCCTGTCCGCCGGGCGGCGGCAACCATCGCGCTGGCCTCGGCCTCGGTCCGGGTGAGCGGCTTTTCGCAGAGCACGTCCTTGCCGGCTTCCAGCGCCGCGATCGAGATCTCCGCGTGGGTGTCCGGGTAGGTCAACACCAGCACGACGTCGATCGCCGGATCGGCAACCACCGGACGCCAGTCGGTCGCGACGGTGGCCCCGAGCGGCGTGGCGACGCGGGCGGCCTTCTTCGGATCGCGGTCGACGACGACGGCGATCTGGAACCGGGGGTCCTCGGCGATCGGCGCACCTCGCCGTTTCGCCTGGAGACCGGCGCCGATGATGGCGACCTTCTTCATGCGGCCTCCGCGGACGCCGCCAGCGACCTGCCAAATCCCTGGTACTCGAAGCCCGCGGCCGACACCCGGCTCGGGTCGAGGAAGTTCTTGCTGTCGACGATGAGCGGACGTTTCATCAGCTTCGCCAGCGCCGCCCAGGGCAGCTCGCGAAACTCGGGCCACTCGGTCACCAGCACCAGCGCGTCGGCGCCGGTGGCCAGCGCGCGGACGCTCTTGGCGCGGGTGAAGGATTGCCCCTCGGAGGCCAGCTCCTCGGCGCTGGCCTTCGGGTCGTAACCCGCGCAGATCGCGCCGGCCTCCGCCAGCTTGTTCATGATCTTGAGCGCGGGCGATCGCCGGACGGTCGAGGTGCCCGCTTTGTAGGTGAGACCCAGCACGCCGATCTTCTTGCCGGCCAGCGGACCGAGCTTGGCGGCAAGGCGCACGACGATCTCGTCGAAGGTGCCTTCGTTGACGTCGACCACGGCGTCGAACAGTTTGGCCCGATGGCCGAGCTCGGCGGCGAAACGCCGGAGCTGCGTCACGTCGCGCGCCAGCGTGCCGCCCGAGAAGCCGAGCCCGGGCATCATGAGCGCGGACTTTCCGATCCGCTTGTCGAGCTTGAGCGCCCGGCCGACGGCCACCGCGTCGGCGTGGAGGCGGTCGGAGAGAGCGGCGATCTCGTTGATGAAGGTGATCGAGGTGGCCAGGAAGGCGTTGAGCGCATGCTTGACCATCTCGGCGCTGCGCAGATCCATGGGGAGCTTCTCGGTCTGAAAGGGCCGGTAGAGCGCCAGCGCGGCGGCGGCCGCCGCCGGATGGCTGGCGCCCAGGACCAACATGTCGGGCTCGAGAAACCGCGCGATGGCGGAACCGAGGCGGAGGTTCTCCGGCGTGTAGACCACGCCGGATCTCCAGCCGGGATTGGCCTTGCGAACGTCTGTCTCGATCGTCTCGCTCGAACCCAGCGGCAGTTGACTGGTGATGACGACGGGCGTGGTGCTCCGGAGGAACGGGGCGGCCAACCGGGCCGCCTCGACGATCGGCGAGATGTCGACCTCATCCCGATCGTTGACCGGCGAATCGTAGGCGATGACGACGTAGTCGGCCTCCGCGACGACGCGCGGATCGGACGAGAAGCGGAGCCGTTTGCTGGCGAGGTGCTTTCGGGTCAGCGCCTCGAGGCCCGGCTCGAAGAGCGGAGGGACGCCCCGCGCGAGCCGGCTGGCCTTCTTCCGACTGAGCTCGAGGCCCACGACCTGGTAGCCCTTCTCGGCGAACCCGGCCGCGTTGACCGCGCCCAGGTGCCAGATCCCGATCACGCACACCGTCGGTCTTCGCTTCATGACAGCGTGTCGACGGTGAGACGGAACTGGTCGGTCCCCAGGAGGCGCCGGGCCGCCGTTCGAACCGCATCGGTCGAGGTGCGTTTGGAGTACCAGCCGAGCTCGTGGATCTTGCGGGTGTCGAGCAAGACCACCGGCTGATCTCCCGGCCAGCCCCTGGGCGTGCCGGTGAACGCATACCGCACGTCCTGCAGGCCCATCTCCTCGATGATGATCTTGCTGATGTCCATCACCTGGGTGGTCGAATCCGTGCCGAGGTTCACCAGCACCGGAAAGGGTCCATCCGGGACCTTGCCGTGAACGTAGAGAATGCCGTGGATGCATTCTTCCACGAGGAAGTAGTTCTTCTCGCCCCGGCCCGTTCCGAGGACCTCGAGCTCGCGCGGGTTCTTCTTGAGCTTGGCGATGAAGTCGTAGATCACGCCGTGGTTGGTCCGCTCGCCGATGACGTTGCCGAAGCGGTACATCCAGGCGCGCAGACCGAAGAGGTTGCAGTAGGCCGAGATGAAGGCCTCGGAGCCGATCTTGCCGGCGCCGTAGAGCGAGACCGGCAGCAGCGGCCCCGAGGTTTCGCTGAACGTCCCCTGGATCGATTCGCCGTAGACGGCGCCCGTCGACGAAAAGAGCAACTCTTTGACGCCGGTCTTCACCATGGACTCCAGCACGTTCCAGGTGGCCACCACGTCGTTGTCGAGATCGATGCGGTGCTTGGTGAAGCCCGAAGGAATGTCGGTGTTGGCGGCGAGGTGAAAGACGATGTCGTGGCCGGCCATCGCTTCGGTGACGGCGGTCAGATCGAGCAGATCCTTCTGGTGAAAGGTGATCCGCTTGTCGCGCACGTAGGCGGCGAGGTAGCGATCGGTCGACAGGCTGAGGTTGTCGTAGACGGTGACCTCCTGTCCCGCCGAGACCAGCAGGTCGACCACGTGACTGCCGATGAACCCGGCGCCGCCGGTCACGAACCAGCGGCGGGGCTTCCCGGTGAGCGCGGTCTGGACGGAATCTCGGGAGGACGACATTCTATTTCCCCTGTTTGCCTATTTTTGTTGGGCGGCCAAGCGTTCGAGGCGCGGGTCCGCCAGCAGCGCGGCGACGGTCGCCTTGACCGCGGCGGCCGAGGTGTACTTCGCGCGCCATCCCAGCTTCGCGATCCGGGTGTTGCGGAGCCGGATCACCGGCACGTCCCCCTTCCATCCGATCTTTCCCGCCGTGTGGGTGCGCTTGACCTTGGAAAGCCCCATACCCTGGATGACCAGGTCGGCGATTCCATTGACGGTGATGAACGAGGTCGACGACAGATTGAAGAAATTGACTTGCCCCTTGGCCTTGCGCTGCACCAGCAGAAACGCGTCGATGACGTCGTCGACATGCAGATAGGCCTTGCTCTGCTTGCCGTCGCCCAGAATCCGGAGCTGGGTGGGATCTTTCTTCAGCCGGCGCATGAAGTCGAACACGACGCCGTGGGTGGCGCGCGGGCCGATGATGTTGGCGGGGCGCAGGATCCAGGCCTGCATGTCGTAGAGGTGCGTGAAGGCCGAGACCAGGCCTTCGGCGCCCAGCTTGGAGGCGCCGTACATCGACACCGGCTCGAGGGGGCCGGTGCTCTCGGCGAAGTAGGAGAGCCCGCGATCGCCGTAGACGCCGCTTCCCGAGGTGTAGACCAGCTTCTTGATGCCGTGGTGGCGCATCGCTTGCAGCATCGAGAAGGTGGCCACGATCGAATGCTCGAAGTCGAGCGTCGGATCTTCCACGCCCCGCGCGATGTCGGCGTTGGCCGCCAGGTGAAACACCAGGTCGACTTGCCGGCTCATCGCCGCGACGAGCTCGTCGGTGCGGCGGACGTCCTGAACGACCAGGCGAAAGCGGGGCGAGGCGCGGTGGTGATCGAGAAAGCTCGGATCGCCGCCGCTCAGATTATCGACCACCGTCACCGAATGCCCGGACGACATCAATCGGTCGACCAGCGTCGAGCCGATGAACCCTTCGCCGCCGGAAACAACGATGTTCATGGAGCGGAAGGCCCCCTAGATACTCTGTCCGGTCTGGGGGGGCAACAGCGAATCATGGCGTTACGAACCCCGCGCTCAGAGTACGACGATCTCGACCGTTTGCGAGCGGCCCACCAGGGCCGGCACCCGCTCTCCCCGCGGAGAGACGAACTTTCCGAAGAACCTTTCGGTGCCCGGGCGCTTACGGTAGGTGAGCTTGATCGAGTAGATGTGCCCGGGGCGCCAGAGGTCGGTGGGAATCGACGGTGGTTGATCGACCTCGATGACGACCGGATCGAGCGGGAGGGTCGAGACGCGCGGTGCGGCGATCACCTGGGCGGAGACCGCGAACTTGGCGTGCGCGGCGATGCCGTGCGGACCGGTCAGAAAATAGAGCGTGAGGCTCCGCTCCGCTCCCTTTCCCCGGATCGCACCCAACAACGTGGTGCCGTCGTCGAAGGTCGCCGTGCGCTTGACGTTCAAGCGCGCGGCGAGCGCGCCGCGCCAGCGCGCCACCTCGGCGGGATTCGCGGCGACGACGGCGACGTTGTGCGCGACCCGAATCTGCTCGGGCGTCGCGGGCGATTCCGCGGGCGGCGTCGCGGGTTGGCCCAGCAGCGTGCGCCACTCCCAGCTGACCCAGGGATCGGCGCGCACGGTCCGCACCGGCTCGGTCCCGCCGCCGACGTACCACTGGTAGAGGCCGGGATCTCGCTCCTCGAAGCTGTAACCGGTCAGCGGCGCCGGCGGCGCGTTGCGATCGATGAACCAGAAGCAGCCCACGGCGTCGACGTGGAAGCTACGGACCGCCTCGCGCAGCTCGCCGGTGTCGGCGAACCGGCTGTCTATGACGTATGCGCGGGGGGTGGTGCCGTGGCCGCCCAGCGGCTGGCCGGGGAGGAGCTGGTGCGGACGCATCTCCCAGTTGAGCGACCAATGCACCGGGGTGATGCCGGGGTGAAACGCGACCCGCTCTAGCGGCGCCAGACGTGGGAGCCACCAGACGAGGGCGTCCACCCGATCGATGTCGCTCTTGATGTCGGTCGAGACGAAACGCCCCCCGCTCTCCCGCGCCAGGCGGATCATCGAGGCGCCGTCCTTCAGGACGAAGAGCAGCGGGAGCGCGACCAGCCCCGCCGCCACCCAGGTCCCCCGGCGCTCGAGGAACGTCTGGAGCCGCGGGTCCAATTGGAATCGCCGCCGCGCCCAGCCAAGCGCATCGCCGGTTCCCGCCACCAGCGCCCCCATCGCCATCGCGAAGTACTCCGCGAAGTATTGCGGCCAGAAGATGTGAACGTCCGCGCCCTGCTTGAAGTGCAGGTACTGAAAGGTCGCGGTGAGCAGGATGACGATCGGTATGAGCTCGAGATCGTTGCGCCGCAAGACCAGGCGGGCGACGATCACGGGGAGCGCCAGTTTGCCGAGCGCGATCGCGAGCCCGGGGAACATCATCTGGATCCAGACGTGCCTGGCCTCGAGCACCGCGCTCACCGGCATGAGGTTCCCCGACGAGCGAACGGTGTACATGTTGAGCAGGTCGGAGATCTTGTTGCTCTCGATGAGGAGCGCGACGAACGCGGAGAGCGACGCGAGCGCGACTGCGACCATCAGCGCCCAGTAGCGGCCGAAGGCGCGGGCGTCGACGGCGCCGACGAGACGCGCGGGAAGGACGAACCCGCGCAGGAACAGCCAGCTCAGAAACAGCGCGCCCCAGATGTAGCCGACCCAGTCGTGGTTCAGGGCCCAGAAGAACCCGAGCACGCTCGCGAGCGCGTAGAGGGTGCGCCAGGTTTGCGTGAACCGTGCGTAGCCCCAGCAGGCCACCGCGAGCCCGAAGATCACCGGACCTTCGAGCGCGTGGAAGTTCGAAAAACCGAGAGTGATGGGCAGCGCGACGAACGCCAGCGCCGAAACCGCCCCGGCCAGCGGTCCCCAGGCCGCGCGCCCGTACCGGTAGAGAAAGAGCGGCGTGAGCGTGCTGTAGACGACGGCGGGGAGCCGGACCACCCAGTCGTGCGCGCCGAAGATCTTCAGACAGAGCGCCTCGACCCAGTACACGCCCAGCGGGTGGTGCATGTAGTAGCCACCGACGGGGCCGCCTTCGGCGTAGTAGTGGAACGGCAGCAAGATTTTGTGCCGCCACATGTTGTCGGCGGCCACGGCCATCGCGGCGGACGCCGCGAAGTGGCCGTCACCGAAGCGGCCGCCAATGCCCCAGAGGGCCACCGCGAGCATCCAGAGGACGGCCGCGCCGGCGATCGCGGCGCCGGCGCGCTCCTCGAGGCCTCCGGCCGGCGGCAAACCGGCAACGAGCCCCGCCGCCAAGCGGACCCGCGCCTGCTTCAGCCGGCGGACCACAGCGCCCGTGGCGGCACCACGATTCGTCGTTTCGTGCTGCGACTCTGCCACCTCAGATCCGTCCAATCCAATGGGCCTGGCCACACTGCCGGAGGGTGCGGTCGCCGGGACCGCCGCTGTACTCGCACAGGTCGGAGTTCCAGTAGTGCCACACGCTGAAGGTGAGCCACAGCGCCAGGACCAGCGGCCGCCGGGTCGAGAGCACCGCGATCACGAAGAAAAGCGGCAGGCCGAGCAACAGGTATCGGTTCATGCCCGCGAAGGCCAGGCCGACGGAACCGTAGGCGGCTACCCCGATCGACAGGATGAAGAGCGCGTAGAGAAATACCCGCTCGACGCGCGGAAAGCGGTCGAGCGTCTGCCGATGCCCGAGGGCGAACCAGAGCAGCGCGCCCGCCAACCAGACCCCTTCGTGCAGCGGGTGCTCGAGCGAGAGAATGATCTTCTGGGGATCGGGCGCGAGGAGGTTCAGGAGCGAGACCTGATGGTGAAACGATTGCGCGTGGGCGTGCAAGTACAGGAAGGGATCGCCGAAGCGCAGCGCGTAATAGCCCATCAGCGTCAGGACGCCCCACCCGCTGACGGCGATCTCCAGCCCCCGCCGCAGCCAGGCGCGACGCGCCTGCGGCCGCTCCCAGAAGGTGAGCGCCACGAGCGCGATCGCGTACGCGAGGCCGGTCGCGACGGCCGTGATCCGGATGGCCGTCGCCGCGCCCGCCAGGACCGCGCCGAGCAGCAGCCGACGACGCGCGAGCGCCAGGAACGCCCCCAGCGTGAGCGCCAGCGCCAGCGGCTCGGTCTGCACCGTCACCAGCAGGAAGCCGGTGGTGAACAGATTGAAGACGAGGAACGAGACGTAGGTCGGCCCGAGCCCGATGCGGTCGACCAGGACCGGGCTGGTCCACAAAAAGAGGAACGCCAAGCTCGCGGCCAGCGAGAGTCCCCACAGCGCGTAATCGATGGGAATGCGGGCGCCCAGGCTGGCGACCCAGCCGAGCAGGGGATAGGTCGGATAGAAACTGAAGTTGCAGGTGCCGCCGAGGGCGGGCAGATTGGCGCCGCGCAGGCTCGAATCCGGGCAGAGGGTGTACCGCCGCAACGCGATCGAGATGTAGTTGCCGGAGTCCCAGCGGCTCACCGCGAGCCGGTCCCAGTGCTGCGCTACCGCGTCCCGCGGGTGTGCGAAGGCCGGCGGCTGCCCCGGCGCGGCGTTGAAGGGCGCCTCGAACCTCACCGCGCTCGACACGGTCATCGCGACGAGGTGCCCCGCCAGGCAGAACGCCGCCAGCGCCAGCCGGAACCAGACGGTCTGGGCCATACCCCGCAGCCGGGGCATGCGCGGCAGCCCGTCAGATGATCTTGGTGCCTTCATAGTCGAAGCCGAGCTTGATCTCCATCAGCCCGGCCTCGTGCAAGGCCCGCCGCAGCCCAGCCTTTTCCTCGGTGTAGAACATGAGAAAGCCGCCGCCGCCCGCGCCGATCAGCTTGCCGCCGAGCGCGCCGTTTTCCATCGCCAGTTCGTACCACCGATCGATGTCGGCGTTGGTCATGACGCCGGAACGGCGTTTTTTGTGCTGCCAGTGCGTGTGCATGATGCGGCCGAACTCCGCCAGGTTGCCGGTCTCGATCGCCTCCAGGCTCCGGTAGCCGAGCTCTTTGACGAAGTGGAGGTTGTCGATCATCGACTTGTCGTTCTGCCGGCTCTTGTCGTCCTGTTCCTTGAGGACCTGGGACGCCGCCCTGTAGATGCCGGTCGAGACGATGACCAGGTTGTCCTCGAGGAGGTCGAGCGTCTGTTCGGAGGCGTTCACGGGACGCGCCGCCACGCTGCCGTCCGGGTTGAAGTCGAAGGCCGTCACGCCGCCGAACGCGGCAATGTACTGGTCTTGCTTGCCGACCGGCTCGCCCAGCAGGTCGAGCTCGATGTGACAGGCCATCTCCGCCAGCTCGCGCGGGTGAATGAAGTGACGCTTGTACTTGTGCAGCACCTTGAGCAGGCAGGTGGTGAAGCTGCCGGACGAGCCGAGCCCGGTCCCGGCCGGGACGTCCGCCATGCTGGTGATCTCGATGTTCGGCTCGGTGATGCCGGTCAGCTTGAGCGCCTCCCGGACGATCGGGTGCTTGATGTCTTCGGCGCGCGCGACGCGCTCGATGTGCGAGTACCGGACCACCAGCTCTTTGAGCGGCGTCCGGTGCATCGTGACGTGCACGTACTGCGTGATCGCGGCCGAGACCACGAACCCGCCGTGCTCGCGGTAGTAAGACGGCAGGTCGGTTCCTCCGCCACCGAGCGAGATGCGAAGCGGGCTGCGGCCGATGATCACGGGGCCCTCACGGCGCCTGGATCGCCCGCGCGACGAGCTGCCAGCCGCGCAAGGTGTCGGCGCTATTCCAGCGGAAGAGCCAGTCGAAGGCGCGCATCGCCGCCCGCGCCGTGATCGGCAGTGGTCTCGAATCCGCACCGTCGATGTCTTTGATCAGGGCGTCCCCGCGCGCCACGACGGCCAGCCGATACAGATTGAAGAAAGGGAAGCCCGCGCCTCGGATCAGATCCACCTCGAGCCCGGCGCCGCGGATGACCTCCGCGAGGAGCGGGGGTGTGAAGTGACGACGATGGCCGATGTGATGATCGAACTTCGACATCGGGCCGCCGGGCACCGTGATCACGATGCGGCAGTTGGGCGCCAGGAAAGGTCGGACGTGGCGCAGCAACGCCGAAGGCTCGTCGACATGCTCGAGGACCTCCGAGCAGACGGCGTGGGTGGCCCAGCCCCGCAGCTCGTCGGGCAGCTGGAAGGGCTGCATGAGATCGCGCTGAAAAAACCGGCCCCCCGGGACTTTCCGGGAAGCGATCGCGCCGCCGGCCTCGCTGAGATCGAGGCCCACGATCTCGACATCGGGGTGGCCCGTCACGACGTCGCGGGCGAAGTCCCCCTGCCCGCTCCCCAGATCCAGGAGACGCACGGGTCGCGGCGCCGATTCCAGCGCGAGGAGCTCGAAGACCAGCTTGCGCCGGTAAGTCTGCGCCGGGTTCTTTGAAGCCGCCTCGGCGTACGACGACCAGTGTCGATCCCAGTCGTCGTTGGACGCACGGGCGTTCGGATCCTGCGTCGGCGCGGTCACGAAACGCCCAAACTAGTCGTAGAGTTGCGACCGGTCAACCTGGCCATCGCGAGCGCATCGCGGGCCGGGCTTGAATTCTTGCAGCCGTTGTGCGCGAGTGCTGTTCGGATGCGCTCAGCAGCCAGGGTGACCCTGACGACCACGGCGCTGGCCCCGCTGGCTCTCTTGCCGGCTTCGGCGATCATCGCGCCCGGGCTGTGGGGCGCCCTCGGCGCCGCGGCGATCTGGGGCCTCGGCATGGTGGTCTGCTTCGCCGGTTGGGGGAGCTGGCTCCGGCGGCGTCTCGCCCCTTCGGTCGCCGTCGATTGGGGCCTGCGGGCGGCGTGGGGATTTGGGCTCACGTTGGCGGCGGGTGGCGTGCTCTGTCTTCTGGGTCTCGCCCGCCGTCCGGTCCTGCTCGGCTGGACCTTCGCGGGAATTGCGCTCGCCGCGCGGGAGCTGGTGCGCTCCGCCAACTGGCGGCGGGACAGACTGCTACGGCCTTGGCGTCTCATCCCGCGCCGCTGGGATATGCCGCTGGTCGTCGGCCTGCTCTGCGCCACGGGTCTCGTCTACGTCGGCGCGGCGGGCCGTGAGATCGCAAACCCCAGCGACGATTGGCTGGCCTATCTCCCGTTCATAAAGATGATCCTCAAGACCGGCACGTTGCTCGATCCCTTCAGCGTTCGCCGGATGGCCGCCTACGGCGGACAGTCGTACCTGCAGGCGCTGACCTCGCTGGGGGCGGAGGATGCGCGCCTGCAGATCTTCGATCAGGGGATCTGCCTTCTCCTGCTGGTCTGGCTGATCTTGGGTTTTGGGCGCGAAGCGCAGGGCGCCTCGCGGTTCGTGATCGTGCTGGTGGTGCTGGTGGTGCTCATGCTTCCCGACACGCGCATCAACAGCGCCAGCGAGATGTCGGGGGTGCTGGGCTTCGTCGTGGTATTTCGGACCATCGTCCTCGTCGACCGGCGGGGACTGCGCGGTCTCGGCCCGGCCTTGTTGATCGCGCTGCCCGTTGCGGCGGTCTGCACGCTCCGCCAAAACTACCTGGCGGTCGCCGGGTTCATGGTGATGGCCCTTGGTCTGTCGGCCGGCGACGGCAGCGCGGCCGATCGGCGCCGCCATCTAGGCCGCGTCGCCCTCCTGACCGCCGCCTGTCTGCTCCCCTGGTGGGCGCTCGCGCTCCGCTCCAATCACACCTTCCTTTTTCCGATCTTCCCCGGCAACTACGATCCCGCGTACGCGGCGCTGACCGCGCCGGCCTCCTGGGAGGCGCGCCTCCACCACTACCTCTCCGCGGCGCTGAACGACACGCCGATCCAGCTCATGCCTCTACTGGTCCTGGCGGCGCCCGCGCTGGCGCGGCGCTGGCACCGGGGCGCGATGCTGGGGCTGTGGGTCGGAATGGTGCTCGGCTTCGCGATGGTGGCGCTGAGCCTTCCCGACGCCGACACCTTCACCATCGCGCGCTACGGGTTTGCCTTCGTCGTTGCTTTTGCCATCGCGGTGGGTCTGGCCGCCTCCGAATACCTGACGGCGGCCCCTTCGAAGCCGGATCTGGCGGTGCTCGGCATGGTGCTGATCGCCTTCGCCGTTCAAGTTCACGGAACCCGGGCCGCAGCCCTCCACAGCGTCGACGGGGCACTCGCTCGGATGCACGGTCCCGATCCCAACCACCCGCCGCTCGGAGCCGGCGCCGACGAGCTGCTCCGCATGCAGAGCGTTGTCCCGCCCGGGGAGCGCCTGCTCGTCATGATCGAGCGTCCGTTCTTGCTCGACTACGCGCGAAACCGGATCACCCACATCGACCTGCCGGGCGCGGCCAGCCCGCCACCCCGCCTCCCCCTGGCGGCGGGCGGCGAGAGAGTCGCGGACTACCTGCTCGCCGAAGGGATTCGATACTTCGCCTTCGTGCGTCCCGACCGGGCCCAAAGCGAGATTTACAGCCGCGCCCATTGGACCAGGCTGCTCACCGGCTCGGCGCGGGTCTGGCGAATCACCGCGCCCAGCTTCCTGTCGACGTTCGACGACGTCGACCAGCTGGCCCAGAGCCGGCATCGTCTTTACGACGACGGGCATTTCGTGGTCGTCGACCTGGCCGCGCGCGCGGGGTAAACGATCGGTTCGGCCCGGTTGACGGTCCGGCTGGCGTGGTCCGGCTTCTGTGGTCCGGCTTCTGTGGTCCGGCTACTTGGTCGATTCCCACTTGGTGGCGTGGTGCTTGAGGGCCGGGTGCGAAACCAAGAGGTGCCAAATCACGGCGCACAGCCCCTCCGTGTGTGGCGTGATGCGATCGGGGCTCACCGTGGGGATGACGACGCAGGCCTCGGCCGCCGTCTTGGTCGCGCCGCCGTCCTTGCCGACGATGCCGAACACCGGCGCGCCCACCGCCCGGGCGATCTCGAGCGCGCGGACCAGGTTCGGCGAGACGTTCTTCTCGCGATTGCCGCCGCCGACCGAGAAGATCAAGACGGCGTCTCGGGGTCCGAGGCGCGACACCTTCAACCACTCCGAGAAGCTGGTCTCCCACCCCTCGTCGTTCACGCGCGCGGTCAGCTCCGAGACGTTGTCGGTCGGCGCGTAGGCCTCGAAGCCGCAGATCTTGCGGAAATCGTTGACGGCGTGGCTGGCGTGGCCGGCCGAGCCGCCGACGCCGAGGATGAAGAGGCGCCCGCCGGCGTCGCGCACGCGCGCCAATCCCTTCGCGGTGGCGTCGATGACGGCCGCGTCCAGCTCCCGCACCGCCCGCAGCGTTTCCTGGAGATAGAGATCGACGAAGCCGCGGCCGGCGTCGCTCACAGTTTGAACCCGGCCGCCTGCGCGTCGCGGTAGAACATCTGCACGGTCTCGAGGCTGAACTCGCCCAGGTCCTTGCCCACCAGCTCCAGCTTCTTCAGCAGGTCGGGCGTCACCGTGATGATGTCGCAGCCGATCTCGGCCGCCTGGATGATGTTGAGCAGCTCGCGCGGGCTCGCCCACAGGAGCTCGACGGTGGAGCCGGCACCGCGGCAGATCTGCAGCGCCTCCTTCATGAGCGGAATCGGATCGCGGCCGGTATCGGCGATTCGCCCGGCGAAGACCGAGACCACCGAAGGGGCCCCGCCTTTGAGGGCCTGCGCGGTGTCGCGCACCTGCTCGAGCGTGCAGATGGCCGTCACGTTCAGCTTCACGCCGGCGGTGCTGAGCTCGCGGATCAATCCCGACGCGGGCTCGCGACGCGTGTTGGTGATCGGGATCTTGACGTAGACGTTGTCGCCCCAGGTCGCGATCTCCCGCGCCTGGCGCCGCATCTCGGGGATCTCGTCGGCGAACACCTCGAAGGAGATCGGCTTGTCCTTGATGGCCGCCAGCACCTCGTGGGCGAAGGCTCGGTAGTCGGTGAGACCGGCCTTGTGCATGAGCGTCGGGTTGGTGGTGAATCCGGCGATGCGCGGATCGCGCGCCGACTCCAGCATCGAGGGCAGCGACGCGCCGTCGGCGAAGATCTTGATCCGGTCGAGCGAGGGCAAAGGTTGCATAAGTGACTCCGGCAGTAGGTCGGTCAGTGTCCCAAATCAAACGGGTGAAAGAAAGCCGAATTGCGTGTCCGCTGATAGAGTTCGGGCCCGGTGGAACCCCTTTGGCGCTTCGCGCGCGCGGCCCGGAGCTCTGCGCCGCTGATCGGCTTTCTGCTGATCGTGACCGCCGCCTACGTGTTCATCATCTCGGCGGGCACCTGGACGCACTGGTGGACCTGGACGACCTTCTACGACGCGCAGGCCGAAGGTCTTCGCCAGGGACACCTCTACCTGCGTGAGGTGCCATCCGCCGCGCTGAAGGCGTTGCGCGATCCCTACAACCCCGCCAACATGCGGGTCTGGCGTTGGGACCACGTCTATTTCGCCGGTCATTTTTACGTGTACTGGGGACTGGTCCCGGCGCTGTTGTTGGCGGCCTTCAAGGTGATCTTTCACGTCCATGGGCCGATCGGCGACGATGTGATCGTCTTTCTGTTCTTCGTGGGCCGGCTGCTGGCGGGCACGCTCCTGGTCCGCGGGCTCGCTGCCCGAGCGGAGCCCCGGCCACCAGGGTGGGCGGTCTGGCTGGCGGCGGCGGTGTTCGCGATCGCGCACCCGACCCCTTACCTGCTTGCCCGCAGCGGCGTCTACGAGGGCGCCATCGTGGGCGGCGTCTGCTTCATGGTGACCGGGCTCTATCTGGCCCTCCGTGGAATCGCGGCTGCCGAGGGGCGCGCGGCCGGTCGCTGGTTGGCGGCTGCCAGTGTGAGCTTCGGCCTCGCGGCCGGCACGAGGGTCAGCCTGTTCCCCACGGTGGTAGCTCTGGTTTGCTTCACGGCCTTCGTCCGCTGGCGAATCGAGGGCGGCGATCGGAACCGGCTTCCGCGCATCGGTCTTTGGGCCTGCGGTCCCGCCGCGGCGCTGGCGTTCGGGCACCTG
>CAYTTF010000050.1:0-18851 GCA_964440665.1 uncultured Myxococcales bacterium
GCCTGCCTTTGAGGGTGACCACGGTGCCCATAGGTTTGAGTCTACCGCGAGGTTGGCTTTTCAGCACGCGACGCTCCCCCGTCCGTCACGTCGCCTCGACCAGCCCCGCGCCCGCCAGCGCCCCGATGGTCTCCGGCGGTCCGCCGCCAGCACCTCGCAGCCGACCGGGTACCGCCCGCCCAGCGCCTCGCAGATCCCCCGCCGTCGACCCCGACCCGGCCGTGGAACCAACCGCGCGTTGACGGGCAGGGTCATCTTCTGTTGGCGACGAAGGATGGGTGGGGGGCTTGTTCGCAGCCGCATACATCTACTTGACGTTATATCATGTTAGCATTATATTTTGTCCTCGATGATCGAGGTGGTCACGACGGATGAGTGGATGGCCTGGTATGAGGGGCTTGATCCTCAGGCGGACGACGCTGTTACTGCTTCGGTCGATGCGCTCGCCACGTTTGGCGTTGACCTCGGCCATCCGCGCAGTTCGGCGATCAAGGGCAGCAAGGTCGCGCTTCGCGAGCTTCGCATCAAGGCAGGTGGTCGACCGCTTCGGACCATCTACATTTTCGACAGAGAGCGGCAGGCCGTTCTGCTCATCGGCGGCGACAAGACCGGAGACGAGAAGTTCTACGAGCGGATGATCCCGCTGGCCGAGGCGATCTGGTCGCTATACCAGAAAGAAAGGACTGGACGATGAAGTTGCACAAGTGGAGCGACATCCGGCACAAGAGGACCCGGGAGCGGGAGGCAGAGGTCGCCCGCCTGCACGACGAAATCAACGCCGAGCAGGTCACGCTCCGTCACCTTCGCGAGCTACTCGGGATGACCCAGGAGGAGCTTGCGGAGAAGATGGAAGCGTCGCAGTCGCAGCTCTCCGCGTTCGAGGCGCGGAGCGACCGCCGCCTGTCGAACATTCAGAAGTACGTCGAGGCCCTGGGCGGGAAGCTGCGTTTGCAGGCGGTGTTCAAGGATGGAAAGGTGTTGGAGATCGTCGCGAATTAGTCATGAACGATAGGGCGCCGAGACCGACGCGATGCACGCTCCCAGTTCCGGAAGGAGCAGCGGCATTCCCCGACTGAACAACTGAGCAACCCTGGCGAGCGGGTTGACGAATACCCCATGATGGAGGTGTAAGAGGCAAGCCGTGGGGTCATCCAAGACATATCCGCTGGTGTTCACGTTCCCCGTGGTCATCGTCGGGAAGGGATTCGTCGCACGGGTGGAGCTGCACGGACAGGCGGCGACAAGACCGGCAACCCGCGTTTCTACGACGAGATCACTCCGCGGGCAGAGACTATCTGGGAACGGTACTTGCGCGAGCGAAGGTTCTTTGACCAGGACAGTGCGCTGCACTGGTCGACGATCGCCCCGTCATACGTCGATCGTGTGCCCGACCTTGACGTCGCTCGCTGCGGCGCCGCCGCGGATGCTCCAACTTTCCCGCGCCGGTCGACGGCAGGGTTGACTTCGTCGCCGTTTCGTAATACCATAAGCGCAGATACGAAATACCGAAGGGACGATCCATGCGCGCCATCTCCATCAAGCTGCCCGACCACCTCGATCGTGAGCTGACCGCGCTTGCGCAGCAACGCCACAGCAACCGCTCCGCAGTGCTGCGCGAGGCGCTCGAGGCGTTTGCGGGGCGGGGAACCGCGAAGCCCTCCGTCACGGAGGCGGCCGCGGACCTCGTGGGCTCGCTGCGTGGACCCAAAGACCTCTCAACCGCGGCGAGGCACATGGCTGGCTACGGCGGGTGAAGGGGATCATCGTTGATACGGGGCCGCTGGTCGCCTTCCTGAACGCCCGAGACACCCACCATCAGTGGGCACGCGAGACGCTGGACACCGTCACGCCGCCGATTTCGACGTGCGAGGCGGTGATTTCCGAGACGTGCTTTCTGCTGCGCCAGCTCAAGGGTGGGGCCCACTCGGTGTTGGCGCTCGTGAGTCGAGGCATCGTGAGCGTGGAATTTTCGCTCACCTCCGAACTGGAGCCTGTTCGGAAGCTGATGACGAAGTATGCGACGGTCCCCATGTCGCTCGCCGATGCCTGCCTCGTGCGCATGACCGAGCTCGCGCCGCGCAGCACCGTCCTGACCCTAGACAACGATTTCCATATCTATCGTCGCAACGGGCGGCACGTGGTGCCGGTTATCACCCCTCCCTGGTGACGCATCGTGGCGTTTTGCTCGATCGAGGGCTATTCCCGGGAGTGGTTTCGGCGCGCGCGGCGCGATCGGCGACAAAGCGTTGTCGACGAGAAATCTCACGCCACAGTCTTGAGAAGCAGCTCGCGCTCCCGGACGGCCTCAGCGGCATAGCGGAGAGCCTCGGCGATAACTAGCCGCCCGCTGCGATTCGAGCTCGCTTCGCCCGCGCCGGTGCGGGCTTGGCGCCAATCCGGAGGGCCTTGAGCACCGCTTCTGGATCGCGATCGATCACCGTGAGTAGTACCCGCGCGGCTCCATCCGGCTGCGTCCGGCCCTGTTCCCAGTTGCGGAGCGTCGAGGCGTTGATCGCGAAGGCACCGGCGAAACGGTCCTGCGATAGGCCCGTCTTCTCGCGCACCTTTGCGACATCGAGATTCGGCACCTTGACGATGGTCGCCACGCCTTTGGTCTTGTCGCCATCGAGGTATGCGATCGCATCCTTCATCCCAGCCTCGATAGTTCGAAACGCCTTGCTTGCCATGATGTTGTCCCTTTCGTGTGTTTCGCTACTTCGCGCGCGCTTGTGGACGCCGCCCGTGCCCTGCATGACCTCGCCGCACTCGCCGCACTCGGCCTCGGAGGCCAGCATCGTCACGGAGCGTGACGCTCGACATGGATAGATAATACGCTAGAAGCGTATACGCTGCAAGCGCAGGGTGAACACCCGGTCTAGATTATTGCGCGGCGGGAGGCGCTGCTCGGTCGCGTCACGTGAAGATGCGCTGCCAGGATCGTCTTGCAGAGCCCGTCACCCCGCCTCGACCAGCCCCGCGTGCGATGAACGCAACGGTGGGTAACCCGGGTCCGAAGACAGGTGACCGGTTGCCATGGGGATATTCCTCGTATAGAATATTCCACATGGTGAATGCGATGGGCTACCGATGCCGTCGATGCCAAAACACCTCCGCTTTGCGGAGTTCATCCGACAACTACAGGCGCTCCCGCGTCCATCGGACCACGCTGAGGCGCGCAGGCAGATAGGGGAGACCTTGAACAAGGTTGAGGATGAACACTCGGGGGTACCCTTCGACCCAGCCCACTGGCGGACGGACGGACGCATGTATCCATTTGAAGAGGACAGCGCCACGGACGTCGACGGCTTTCCCGACGTGACCGCCTACCGAAGCCGTGGGCACGAGACCTTCATCGCGAAGAGCGGCGCCTTCGAGATTCATGACCTCAGCTCCGGCGAGGTCGTGATCGAGAAACCTGGTTCGGATGGAAAGAGAGTCTGGGCATGAATCCCGTCGAAACGATGGAACGCTACATTCGGAGCACCTTGCCGACGGCATGGACGAGACTCCGTCGTCCGCGAAACCTCCGTGGCGAGTGGTGGCTCGACGCGAAGCAGGACGACCACGTCGTGACGATTCAGTGGTCGCCGCGGCGCGGATTCGGCGTGAGCGCCAGCGCTCTCGGGGATGGATACGGAGAGGGGCCCGATGAGACGTTCGAGAGCCGAGAGCACGCGACGGCTCGTGTCCTCGTCCTTCTGAGAACGAAGGGTCAAACTGTCCCCCCCGCGGGTGTCGTGCTCAGGGAGCTCCGGGGGCTTGTCGGAGTTACGCAGGAGGAGCTGGCGGGAAAACTCGGCGTTCAGCAGGCGGCTGTCTCGCGACTCGAACGTCGCGACGACATTACGCTGGGTTCACTGCGACGCTTCGTGGCCGCATTGGGAGCGGATCTGGAGATCAACGTTCGAACCGCAAAAGGCGACCGCGTTCGGCTTGCTGGTGCCGCCGACGCGAAGGGATCGTAGGTCTCGGTCTGTACCGACCTCCGTCACGCCGCCTCGACCAGCCCGGCCCCCGCCAGCGCCTCGCACAGGCTGCGCACGTCCGCCGCCAGCACCTCGCGGTCGATCGCGTACCGCCCGCCCAGCGCCTCGCAGATCCCCCCCACCGTCGACCCCGACCCGAGCAGCTTCCAGATCTCGAACCCGATCCGATTCAGCTCGAAGCACGCGCCCGACCCCATGTTCACCAGCACGGCCCCGTCGTTGATCTCGCGCGCCGCCACATCCGGCCGTGGAACCAACCGCGCATCGACGGGCAGGGTCATGGCAAGAGCCTACCCGAAGCTAAGCGGCACGCCGACGTTTCGTCGCCACGCCCTTCCGTCCGATTTGCCGCGCGTTCAAGACCGAGACAGGATCGCGATCGATCACAGTCGTCTTGTACGTAGGTCAATTGCATGGTAAATGACCTACGTGTTTGACAGGCTCATCCGGCCGCGCCTCGCCCGATCGAAGAAGAGCGTGCTCTTGCTCGGCGCGCGGCAGGTCGGCAAGTCCACGCTGACCCGGTCGCTCGCGCCCGGCCTGATCGTGAATCTCGCGGACGAAGGTTCGTTTCTCGAGTACGGCAAAGATCCCGGCCGCCTCGGCCGCGAGCTGCGCTCCCTGAAGAAGCCCACCGTCGTCCTCATCGACGAGGTCCAGCGTCTTCCGGGCGTCCTCAACTCTGTTCAGGCCGTGATGGACGAAGGCAACCGGCACCGGTTTCTTCTGACCGGATCGAGCGCGCGAAAGCTCAAACGCGGGGGAGCGAACCTCTTGCCCGGCCGGATCGTGCTCGAACATTTGGACCCCCTGACGATCTGGGAGATGGGTGACGCTTTCGACCTGGAACGCGTGCTCCGCGTGGGAGGGCTGCCGGGCGTCTATCTCGACGATGACGCAGAGGACGTGCTTGAAACCTATGCGGCGGTCTACTTGCGCGAAGAGATTCAGGCCGAGGCCCTCATCCGGAGCGTCGGCACATACGCCCGCTTTCTCGATCTTGCCGCGACGTCGAGCGGCGATTGGATCAACTACTCGAAGATCGCCAGCGACGCCGAAATCCCCAAGGAGACGGTCAGGCGCTTCTTTCAGATCCTGGAAGACACGCTGCTGTGCTTCCGAATACCGCCCTTCTCTCCGAAATCGTCAGGCCGCCGCGTCAGCCAAAGGGATCGAATCGTTCTGTTCGACGTCGGCGTTCGAAACGCGCTGCTCGGCGTGCACCGTACGCCGCCGCCAGCGACCGACAAGGGCCGCCTCTTCGAGCAATGGTTCGTATTGCAGTGCCTGGCTTTCATCCGTGCGCATCGGTTGCCCTGGAAGGTGTTCGGATATCGAACCGACGCGGGGGCCGAGGTGGACCTGGTCATCGATACCGGCCGCCGAATCTTGGCCATCGAGTGCAAGCTCGGGCGAACGGTCGCATCGAGGCACCTGGGTGGCCTTCGCTCGTTCGCCGAGGTGGCGGGGAAGCCGCTGTCGAGCTACCTCGTCTTCCAGGGCGATCGCGCCCAGAACATGGGTCACGGCATCGAATCCGTGCCGTATGGCGAGTTTCTCCTCAGGCGGCTGCCGGCGCTCGCGGATCTCTGAGGCGGGTTTGGCCCACCGCTTCAGTCCACGCCCAGGCCAGAGATCGCTAGACGTCGATCTTGTAACTCAGCGTGACGTCGCCCGCGGCCTGGCCGCCGCGGATGCTCCAGCTCTCGCGCGCCGGCTCGGTGAGCACGATGAGCACGTCGGCCGGCGCGATCCCGATCGCCTCCAGCCGCTGCACGATCCCGCGGTAGAGCGCGCGCTTGGCGTCGACCGAGCGTCCGGCAAAAGCGCTGATCTCGATCAGCGTGTACGCGGGCGTGCGGTCGCCCGGAATCTCGAAGTGCGCGGCGTCGAGCTCGTTCAAGATCTGCGTGCGGTCGCTCTCCGGCGTCTTGAACGCCTCGACGATCGCCTCGTGGATTCCTGCCAGCACGCGCGCGTTCTCCTCGCGCGATCGCCCGACCCGACGGCTCACATGCACCAGCGGCATGCGCGCGAGTATAGACCGGCGAGCGGGAGCATGGCCCCCGAGGTAGACTCGACAGGTGCTCGCCAAGAAGTCAGCGACCTACGACGACCTGCGGGCCTTGCCGCCGCACCTGGTGGGCGAGATCCTGGACGGCGAGCTCGTTGTCAGCCCGCGCCCGGCGTCGTTGCATGCGCGGGCAGCCAGCTGGCTCGGGATCGAAATCGGCGGACCGTTCGATCGTGGGCGCGGTGGCCCGGGAGGCTGGATCTTTCTGTTCGAGCCCGAGCTGCACCTCGTGGGTCAGGTCATGGTCCCCGACTTGGCGGGGTGGCGTCGGGAGCGAATGCCCGAGATGCCCGATGTCTCGTTTTTCGAGCTGTCTCCCGACTGGATCTGCGAGGTTCTCTCGCCAGCGACGGCCACGATCGATCGATCGCGCAAGATGCGCCACTACGCCGACGCCGGTGTTGGCCATTTGTGGCTCGTGGATCCGCGGGTCAGGACGATCGAGATCTACAGGCTCGACGGAGGGAGCTGGCGCGTCGTCGAAACGCATGCAGGTGAAGTCAGCGTTCGCGCCGAGCCCTTCGACGCCATCGAGCTCGATCTCACCAGCCTCTGGAGCCGCTGACCGCCCGCGCCTTTACCCGACCCACGTCTTCCAGATCTCCGGCACGAAGCCGACCGTCGCGCGGCCTTCGCTGCGGACGATCGGGGTGCGCAGCAGGAGCGGATCCTCGACCAGCATCTGTTCGATGCGCGGGCCGGTCGGCGCGGCGTAGGCCAGCCCCTTTTCCAGGTAGCGCTTGCCGGCGCGATCGATGAGCGCCTCGATGCCGCCCACGCGCGCGGCCACGTTGCGCAGCTCGCCGGCGGCCATCCCTTTTTGCGCCAGGTCGACCACGTGCAGCTTGATGCCGCGCTCCTTGAAGTACCGCTCGGCCTTGCGCGTCTCCGCGCACTTCTTGGTTCCGAAGAGCTGAACGTTCACGCGACGCGCTTGCGGCGGAGCTTCTCGACCAGCGTCGTGCGGTTCAGGCCGAGCAGCTCGGCGGCGCGGTTCTTGTTGCCGCCGGTGCGCTCCAGCGCCTCGCCGATCATCCGCTCCTCGACCGCCTCCAGCATGGCGCGCAGGTCGGTGCCGTCCTCGGGCAGGCCGGGGATCGGCGTCGGCTTCGGGGTCAGGCTGCGCGGTGTGCGGATCTGCGGCGGCAGATCGGCAACCGCGATGAAGCCCTTGCCCTTGACGACCACCACGCGCTCGATGATGTTCTCGAGCTCGCGGATGTTGCCCGGCCAGGGATAGGCCTCGAGCACCGCCATCGCCTGGGGCTCGACCCCTTGGACGTTCCGCTTGTGGCGCTCGTTGCTGCGCTTGAGGAAGTGCTCCACCAGCAGCGGCATGTCGGCCGCGCGCTCGCCCAGCGTGGGCAGCTCGACGGGGATCACGTTGAGCCGCCAAAACAGATCGGCGCGGAATCTCCCGGCGGCGACCTCGCGTTCCAGGTTGCGGTTGGTGGCGGCCAGGATGCGGACGTCGATGCGGGTGGGCGTCTCCTCGCCGACGGGATAGAGCTCGCCGTCCTGGATGAGACGCAGCAGCTTGGCCTGCACGCCGATCTCCATCTCGCCGATCTCGTCGAGGAAGATGGTGCCGCCGTCGGCCTGCGCGAACCGGCCGAGGCGCGTGCTCGACGCGCCGGTGAAGGCCCCCTTGGTGTGGCCGAACAGCTCGGACTCCACCAGGTTCGGCGGGATGGCGGCGCAGTTGACCGGGACGAAGGGTTTGTCGCGGCGCGCGGACCCGGCGTGCAACGAGCGGGCGGCCAGCTCCTTGCCTGTGCCGGACGCGCCGGTGATGAGGACCGTGCAGCCGGTGTCGGCGACCTGCGCGATCAGCTTCAGCGCCGGGAGCATCGCCGGATCGTCGCCGAGCAGCCAGGGCGCGTACTTGTCGCGCCAGGCGAGCGCGTCGGTCTGCGGCTCCACCGGCGGGACCGGCTTGAGGACGGCGGCCACCGCCTCTTCGAGCGTCCGCACCTCGAACGGCTTGATCAAGAAGTCGCGCGCGCCCGCGTGCATGGCGCGCACGGCGTCCGGGATCTCCGCGCTGCCGCTCATCGCGATGACGGGCGTGCTGGGGGCGTGAAGGCGCGCCGCGGCGAGGATCTCGAAGCCGCTCACTTCCGGCATCCGGATGTCGGTCAGGATCAGATCGAAACGCTCCTCGCGCAGCCGCAGCAGACCCGCCTCGCCACTCAGCGTGACAACTTCATGACCCGCGGCGCGCAGGATGCGGCCCAGGCTCCGGCACAGGGACTCTTCGTCATCGCAGAGGAGGATCTTTCCCATGGTGTGGAGCCGTACCTCCTCAAGTTTCGCACGCGCCAGCCGATTTGGGCGAGCTTTTTTTTCGCGATATGGACTACATTTAAAATGCCGCTGTTGGGCGGAGCCCTAGCTCTGCCGGGCCGGAGGCTTGATTGTCCGGGTGGGGCGGTCTAAACCGTGCGAATGAAAGAGCCGGCGCGGACCCTGATCGGCGAGATTGAACGCGTCGTGTCGGCGCTGCCGGATACGGTGCTGTTCCATGGGGTCGGGGCGGAGGGGCTGCAGCGGTTCCAGGCGATCATGGGGGTGGCGCCCCCGCCGGGCCTGGCGGCGTTTCTGACCGCGCACGACGGGGGCCTGCTGGGGCCCGAAGCGCGCCTCCTGACCGTCGACGAGTCGGTGGCGCGGGCGACAGGTACCAAGCGCACGCCGGGGCTCTCCAACTGGCCGGTGGGGCTCTGGCCGATCGCCGATCGGACCGGGCGGCGCTACGCGCTCGACGCCGAGGAGGCCAACGGCGACGGCGAATGGCCGGTCGTCGAGGTGACCGAGCGGGGCGTCGATCGGGTGGGGACGTCGTTCTTGAGATTCTTGCACGTGCTGTGCGCCGAGCTGGCGACCGGCGGCGTGGCGGGCGAGGCGGCGGTCGCGCTGGCCGAGACGCGCTGCCAGCGCGATCCGGGGCTGGCCGATCACTGGCTGGACTTCGCCGAGCTGCTGGAGCCGGCCGGCCGCGCCGAGGAGATCGACGCGACCCTGGCCTCGGCGCTGCTGGCGGCGACGCCGCCCACGCCGGCCCTGATGCTGGCGATCGGGATGCGGGCGGTGCGCGGCGGCGACAACGACGGGGCCTTGCGCGCGTTCAGCGACGCGATCGCGCTGGAGCCGGTGGGCGCGCGCGACGACGACGCGCGGCTCGACGCGGCGGCGCTGGTGTCGGTGCTGGCGTCCGAGCGGGGCGACGCGGCGGCGGCGGCGGCGGCGCGCGCGCTGCTCGGCGAGGCGATGGTGGCGACCGCCGCCTTCTGGCGCGGCGAAGCGCTGGCGGCGCTCGCGGAGCCCAAAGAGGACAAAGCCTCATTGGTCGGAGCTCTGGCCTTGCGGATCGTGGGCGCGCTCGATCCGGAGGATCGCGATCTGCCCAAGCTGCTGGCGCCGACGCCGGCGCTGCGCGAGGGGTTGCGCCAGTTGCAGGCGGCGCGCGAGGCGCTGGAGAGCGGGCACGCGGACGCGGCGGCGCGCGACGCGCGGGCGGCGCTGGCGCTGCCGGCGCTGGCGGGGCTGGGGGCGGCCCAGGCTTTCCTGGCCGAGGCGCTGAACGCGGTGCGCGCGCCCGACGCGGTGGCGGCGGCGCGCAAGGCGACGGAGCTGAACCCGGCGCTGGTCGACGGCTGGCGCGAGCTCGGCGACGCCGAGCTCGAGGCGGGGTCCCTCAAGGAGGCGGAGGCGGCCTTTCGCCACGTCGTCGCCATGGACGCGACCTACGGCCTCGGCTACGCCAAGCTGGCGCAGGTGCTGCTGGAACAGGGGCGCACGCTGGAGGCGCTGGACGCGATCGGCGAGGCGGGGACCCGCGGCGGCGATCCCTTCTTCATCGCCGCGATCCGCGGGGATATCTACGCCGAGATGGATCGGCACAGCGACGCGGCGGACGCTTACGACCAGGCGCTGGCGTTCGAGCCCGACGATCACTGGGCGCTCCACCAGGCGGCGCTCGAGCACGGGCTGGCGGGGAACACCGCGCGCGCCTCGGAGCTGTTTCAATCGGCGCTGGAGCAGGATCGCGAGGGGTGCCACCAGACGCTGATCGACTACGGCGATCACCTGCGGCGGCTGGGGCGGATCGGCGACGCCGTGAAGCTGTATCGGCGGGCGGTGGCGGCGGTTCCCGGCGATCCGGAATGGAAACAGACGCTGCGCGAAGCGGAGCGCGAGCTGCTGGCCGCGCCCAACTGAGCCGGCGGGCCGACCCGTGCCACCTGTGTCAGGATAACCAGCCCATGGATCATCTGGAACAGCTCGAACAGCAGAGCGTCTTCATCCTGCGGGAGGCTTTTCGGCACTTCGAGCGCCTGTGCATGCTCTGGTCGATCGGCAAGGACTCGACGGTGATGCTCTGGCTGGCGCGCAAGGCCTTCTTCGGCCACGTGCCGTTCCCGCTGGTGCACGTCGACACCAGCTACAAGCTGCCCGAGATGATCGCGTACCGCGACAAGCTGGCCATGGAATACAAGCTGCAGATGGTGGTCGGCCAGAACGTCGAGGCGCTGGCGGCGAAGGACACCTTCCCGGATCGGCTGGCGGCGAACCCGAAGATGACCGCCGAGGAGCAGGCGATCGCGCGCACCGCCTGCTGCGGGAGGCTGAAGGCCGAGGCGCTCGGCACCACGCTGCACGGCACCGGCGTGCGCCGGCGGCTGAATCTGGAGACCGGAAAGTACGAGATCGACTCCGATCACCAGCCCTACACCGGCGTCATCGTCGGGGCGCGCGCCGACGAAGAAGGGAGCCGTTCCAAGGAGCGGTACTTTTCGCCGCGCGACAAGAACAACCTCTGGGACGTGGGCGATCAGCCGCCGGAGTTCTGGAACCAGTTCAAGACCGACTTTGCGCCCGGCACCCACGTGCGGATCCACCCGCTGCTCGACTGGACCGAGCTGAACATCTGGGAGTACATCAAGCGCGAGGCGATCCCCACCGTGTCGCTCTACTACGACCAGGGGGCGGGGACCCGGTATCGCAGCCTCGGCTGCGGGCCGTGCCAGGCGCCGATCAAGAGCACGTCGAAAAATGTGGACGACATCATTGCCGAGCTCAAGAGCGGCAAGCTCCGGAACATCGCCGAGCGGTCGGGCCGCTTGCAGGACGGCAAGCACGGCCTCGAAGAGCTCCGCCGCGACGGCTACATGTGATAGAGAACGCCCGCGTGCCCGAGGCCGAGCGTCAAACGTTCAACGTGGTGATCGTCGGCCACGTCGATCACGGCAAGAGCACGGTGGTCGGCCGTCTCCTGGCCGACACCGGCGCGCTGCCGCAGGGGAAGCTGGAGGCGGTCCGGCGCGAGTGCGAGCGGACCGGCAAACCGTTCGAGTACGCCTTCCTGCTGGACGCGCTGTCCGACGAGCAGGACCAGGGGATCACCATCGACACCGCGCGCTGTTTCTTCAAGAGCGCGACGCGCGACTACATCATCATCGACGCCCCCGGGCACATCGAGTTTCTCAAGAACATGATCTCGGGGGCCGCGCGCGCCGAGGCCGCGGTGCTGGTGATCGACGCCAAGGAAGGGGTGCGCGAGAACAGCCGCCGCCACGGCTACATCCTGGCCATGCTCGGCATCCGGCAGGTGGTGGTCTGCGTGAACAAGATGGATCTGGTCCGCTACGACCAGAATCATTTTCGCGCCATCGAGGCCGAGTACCGCGCGTTTCTGGAGGGGATCGGCGCGGTCAGCCCGCGCGCCTTCGTGCCGGTGTCCGCCATCGCGGGCGAGAACCTCGCTTCCCGCGGGAAGGAGACGCCCTGGTACGACGGGCCGACGCTGCTGGAGCTGCTGGACGCTCTTCCGAAGGCGCCGCCCAAGACCGAGCAGCCGCTGCGGATGCCGCTGCAGGCGGTCTACAAGTTCACCAAGCACGGCGACGACCGGCGGATCTTCGCCGGGCGGATCGAGACGGGGCGGGTGGCGGTGGGCGACAAGGTCGTGTTCTCGCCGTCCAACAAGATCTCGACGGTGCGGAGCATCGAGGCGTTCAACGTGGTGCCGCCGCGCACCGAGATCGAGGCGGGCTGGTCGACCGGCCTCACGCTGACCGAGGAGATCTACGTGACCCGGGGCGAGGTGATGAGCCACGTCGGCAAGCCGCCCCTGGTCTCGACGCGGCTGCGCGCCAATATGATTTGGCTCGGCAAGAGCCCGTTCGTGTCGGGGCGCGACTACAAGCTCAAGCTCGGCACCGCCGCCGTGCCGGTGCAGCTGCACAAGATCAATAAAGTGATAGACGCGAGCGAGCTCGACCACCGGCTGGCCAAGGAGCACGTCGACCGAAATGATGTGGCCGACGTGATCCTGGAGGTGCGGCATCAGGTGGCGTTCGATCTGACCGCCGACTGCGAGGCGACCGGACGCTTCGTGATCGTCGACGGCTACGACGTGGCGGGCGGCGGCATCGTCACGGCGGCCATCGCCGACGATCTGCGCGATCTGCGGGCCGAGGCGCGCACGCGCGACTTCAACTGGGTCCCGGGTGGCGTGACCGCCGCCGATCGCGCGCGCCGCTGGAAGCACCGCGCGGCGCTGGTGATGTTCGTCGGCAAGGCCGGCTCCGGCAAGGAGCGCTACGCGCGCGCGCTCGAGCGGGCGCTGTTCGACGCCGGGCACAGCGCGTACATGCTCGACGGCCAGAACGTGCTGCTGGGGGTCGACAACGATCTGTGGGTCGACGCCGCGCAATCGGAGCTGGTGCGCCGGTTCGGCGAGGTGGTCCACCTGCTGCTCAACGCCGGCCTGATCGTCGTCTCGACGACCAACGCCATCGGCCTGGCCGACGCGACCGCCGTGCAGGCGCTGATCCCCGACGCGCCGATGCTGCTCATCGACATCGATCCCGCCGACGCCAGCACCCAGGCCTGCGACCTGCGCGTCCGCGGCAGCGAGCCCGACGGCGACGTCATCGCCCAGATCACCGCCCTCCTCGACAAGCGCCAGATCACCTCGGTTCACTGATGCGCCGGCTGACCGCGGCGCGGTACGTGACGCCGTTGCGCGAAGGGGGATCGGTGCCGGCGGTGGTGGAGGCGGACGACGGGGCGCTCTACGTGGTGAAGTTTCGAGGCGCGGCGCAAGGGAGCCGGGCGCTGGCGGCCGAGGTGATCGCGGGCGAGCTGGCGCGCGCGGCGGGGCTGCGGGTGCCGGAGCTGGCGCTCATCGACATCGACGCCGGTTTCGGGCGCAGCGAGCCGCATCAGGAGATCCGCGAGGTGCTGCTGGGCAGCGCCGGCGTCAACCTGGCGATGGGTTACCTGGAGGGCGCCGTCGGGTACGACGTGGCGGCGCGGCGGCCGGTGCCGTCTGATTTCGCATCGACGCTGGTCGCGTACGATGCGTTCATCGTCAACGTCGATCGCACCGCGCGCAATCCGAACTTGCTCTGGTGGAGGGGCGAGCTGTGGCTCATCGATCACGGCGCGTCGCTCTACTGGCACCACGGCTGGGCGCCCACCATCGGCGCCGTCGATGATCTGGAGGCGTCCGCGGCGCGCCCGTTCGCCCGGGTGGGGGAGCACGTGCTGCTCCCCTTCGCCGATCGGCTGGCGGAGGCGGGCGTCGCGCTCGGCCGGGCGCTCGACGACGAGGTCATCGCGCGCGCCGTCGCCGCCGTTCCCGAGGAATGGCTGGACGGCCCCGGAGGCCACGCGGGGGAAAACGGCGGCGAGACGCTGCGGGGCGCCTACCTGACTTGGCTGCGCGCGCGCCGGTCGGCGCTGCCGGCCATCATCGAGGAGGCGGCGCGTGCCCACGCCAAACGGGTTTGACTACGTCATCGTGCAGGTGGTCCCGCGCGTCGATCGCGACGAGCGGATGAACGCGGGCGTGGTTCTGTTCTCGCCGTCGGCCGCGTACCTCGGCTGCCAGATCGCGCTCGACGAATCCCGGCTGCGCGCGCTGGCGCCCGAGATCGACCTGCCCGCCGTCACGCGGCAGCTCGACGCGATCCGCGCGGTCTGCACCGGCGATCCCGCGGCCGGTCCCATCGCCCAGCTGTCGGTGTCGGAGCGGTTCCACTGGCTCTCCGCGCCGCGCAGCACCGTGGTGCAGCCCTCGGCGCCGCACACGGGCGTCTGCGACGATCCGGCCGCCGCGCTGGAGCGACTTTTTCGCGCCTCCGTCACCGTCCCCGCGCCACCCGCGCACCGGACGTGACAGAGTAAGCGACGATGGACGTGGAGCCCGCGGCAAGCGTGGAAAAGACCGCAAGCGTGGAAAAGACCGACCGACTGGAAGGTGCGCCACGCCCGGAGCCATTTTCGCCCGAGGCGCTGGCGCGCGAGCTGAACCCCGCTCAGGTCGAGGCGGTGCTGCATCCGCCGGGGCCGCTGCTGGTGATCGCGGGCGCCGGATCGGGCAAGACCCGCGTCATCACCTACCGGCTGGCGCGCCTGGTGGCGACGGGCGCCGATCCGCGCCGCCTCCTGGCCGTCACTTTCACCAACAAGGCGGCCGGCGAGCTGCGGGAACGTGTCGACCAGTTGCTCTACGGGCGGATGGGAATCGGCAGCCGCGGGCTCTGGGTGGGGACGTTTCACGCGACGGCCGCGCGGATCCTCCGGCAGTGGGGCACGGCGGTCGGCCTGCGAAAAGACTTCGTCATCTACGACGACGACGATCAGAAGCGTCTGCTCGGGCGGGTGTTGACCGACCTCAAGGTGCCCGAGCGGATGTTCCCGGTGCGCCAGGTGCTCTCCGCGATCGACAGGGCCAAGAACCAGGGCCTCGACGCCGATTCGTTCTCGTCGAGCGACTACTTCGACGACGTGGTCGGCAAGGCCTACCGGCTCTACGAAGAGCGCCTGGCGGCCGCGAACGCGACCGACTTCGGGGGCCTCTTGCTGACGACGCTGAAGCTCGTCGCCGGCAGCACGCCGGCGGCCCTGGAGATCGCGCAGCGCTTCGATCACGTGCTGGTCGACGAGTTCCAGGACACCAACAGCGTGCAGTACCGGTTGGTGCGCCTGCTCTCCCGCCAGACCGGCAGCATCACCGTCGTCGGCGATGAGGACCAGTCGATCTACCGCTGGCGTGGCGCCGACATCCGCAACATCCTCGACTTCGAACGCGACCACCCGGGCGCGCGGGTGGTCAAGCTGGAGCAGAACTACCGCTCGACAGGCCACATCCTGCGCGCCGCCAACGCCATCATCGAGAAGAACAGCGAGCGGCGCCCCAAGCGCCTCTTCACGGAGGCGGGCGACGGCGATCCGATCGTGCTCTACGAGGGCGAGACCGAGCGCGACGAGGCGGAGTTCGTCGCCTCGCGCATCGACGCCGCGCTGCCGGAGGGGCGGGCGCCGCGCGACTTCGCGGTGTTTTACCGGACCAACGCCCAGTCGCGCGTGCTGGAAGACGCGCTCCGCGCGCGCGATCTCCCCTATGCCGTCGTGGGCGGCACGCGCTTTTTCGACCGGGCCGAGATCAAGAACCTGCTCGGGTACATGCGAGCCGTGGCCAACCCCGACGACGGCCTGGCGCTGCAGCGGATCATCAACGTCCCGGCGCGCGGCATCGGCGCCAGCACCGTCGACAAGATCGGCGAGCTGATCTTCGAGCGGAAGATCTCGGCCTGGCAGGCGCTGGAGCTGGTCGGGGACGACGAGGAGCTCCTGTCGACCGGGCCGCGCAAGAAGGTCGCCGCCTTCGTCGAGCTGATGCGCCGCCTGCGCGCGGAGGGCGCGACGCTGGGGCCGGCGTCGCTGGCGGAGAAGATCTTCGAGGAGAGCGGCTACCGGGACGCGCTGGCCGGCGAGGCCACATTAGAAGCCGAGGGCCGCATCGAGAATCTGCTGGAATTCGTGGCGCAAATGCGCGAGTACGAGCGCGAGGCCGAGGAGCCCTCGCTGCACGGGTTCCTGGAGCGGGTCGCGCTGGCGTCGGACGTCGACGGCTACGATCCGGAGAAGGGGGCGATCTCGCTCATGACGGTGCACACCGCCAAGGGCCTCGAGTTCCCGGTGGTGTTTCTGACCGGCCTCGAGGAGCGGATCTTCCCGCACGCGCGCAGCGTCGACGACGATTCCGCCGTCGAGGAAGAGCGCCGCCTCTGTTACGTCGCGGTGACCCGCGCGCGGACGCAGCTGCATCTGTCGCGCGTTCGTCGCCGGCGTCTGTCGGGTCAGGAGCTGCCGGGAATTCCAAGCCGCTTCCTGCGCGATCTGCCGGCCGACAGCGTCGAATCGATCGTGATGGCGCGGCCGGCCGAGTACGGCAACTACGGATCCAGCGAGGGGCGAGGCCCCTGGGGCGGACGCTGGAGCCGCGACGAGCCGCAAGCGCCTTCGCGCCTGCCGCCGGGCCGACCGGCCCCGCGTTCGACCGCCCCGCGCGTGCCCGGGGAGATCGTCGTGGAGTACGACGCCGAAGAGACCTCGTCACCGATGGGCCTGCAGGTCGGGGTCAAGCTGCGCCACGCCTCCTTCGGCGTCGGCGACGTGCGGGGCTGGCAGGGCGCGGGCGCCGATCTCAAGGTGACGCTCCGCTTTCCCGGCAACGGCGTGAAGACCATCCTGGCGCGCTTTCTCTCGAAGCCTTGAAGGTGAAGGGCGCGGGGGGCGCCCTTAATTTCCTTCGCGGCGCAGGTTCGGGGCGCAGGTGCGCGGCGCAGGTTCGGTGATGGCCGCCGGGGCGCCGTGATCAAGCGCAGTGATCAACGCTATCCCATCGAAATTTAGACGGCGGTAGAATGTCGCGCATGACTGCACTCACTCTGCCTCTGACCCTCCTCGCAACCGTCCTGTCTCCGGCGTCGCCGTCCCATTCGGCGGCGTCGCCGTCCCATCCCCTCGCAGCGGCGCCTCTGCAGGTCGCGCAGGAGTTCCGCCGCGAGCCAAACGCGCCGCCCCCGCCGCCAGTCGAAGAGAGGGTCGAATCTCGGCGCGGGCACGTCTGGGTGCAGGGCAACTACGAATGGCGCGACGGCCGCTGGGTTTGGGGCCGTGGCCACTGGGAGCGCGAGCGCCACGGCCACCGCTGGCAACCGGGACGCTGGGAAATGCAGGGCGGTCGCTACGTCTGGCTGCCCGGCGCATGGGTCGAGGAAGGGCCGCCCCCGCCGCCGCCGCCGCCCGCAGGGCCGGTCTACTACGAAGGCGCCGCGCCGCCGCCACCGCCGCCCGTGCAGGTCGAGGTCGCGCCGCCGCCACGCGCCGGATTCGTCTGGATCCCGGGATATCATGAGTGGCGCGGTGGCCGTTACGTCTGGGTCGGCGGTCGTTGGGAGGGGGAGCGCCGCGGCCATGCCTGGCGCCAGCCCCACTGGGAACGCGAAGGCAACCGCCAGGTCTGGCGCCAGGGCGAGTGGCGATAGGCGAGCGCGGCCTAGCTAATATCCCAATACGAAGTCGTTTTCGGGGTCGGTCTTGAAGGCGTCGAAGTAGGGGGAGTAGGTGCGGACGTGGACGGTGCGGGCGGCGGGGAAGAACTGCATGACGCGCAGGTAGCCGCCGCCGCCCAGATCCTGCACCTGATAGTTGGCGAGGAGCTGGTTCACGGTGGTGCCGTCGGGGCGGGTGCTGGAGAGGCGCCCGGTGCCGCGGTCGAGCACGTGGCCGCAGAAGACGAACTGGATGTTGCTGTTGCCCAGCACCAGCTTCTGCCAGATCTCCTCGCCGTCGTTCACGGCACCGGGCGTCTGGGCCAGCGGATACTGATGGGGATTCCAGGGTTGGATCTTGTTCCGGGCGGTGTGATCGTAGCGGGTGCCGTCCTGGTACAGATACGCGTGCGTGACGATCATCGCCGGCGTGTCGGGGTACTGCTTGACGATGCCGTCCGCCCAGGTGAGCACCTCGTCGCGTGGTCCGAACTCCAGCGAGACGACCAGCCATTGGCCGCCGCCGCCCGGTACGTCGATGAGCGCGTAGTTGTTCTCGATGTGCCGCGGGTCGAAGGTCCCCTTGAACCAAGGGAGCGCGGCGTACTTCCAGACCGGGAAATACGAGTCGATGAGCGTGCTGCGGCTCATGGTCCAGCCGTCCCCGCCGTAGTCGTAGTCGTGATTTCCCGTCGAGACGACGTAGGGGACGACGCCGTCCAGCAGCTGCATGCTGCGCGCCGCGGCCGACCACTGGCTCTCGTTGTCGGTGTCGACCATATCCCCCTCGTGCAGCACGAAGGCGATGTTTCCCAGGGCGCGCTCGCCGGCGATCCAGCGGGTCTGCGCGTCGAAGATGTCGGGGTAGAAGGCGGCGTAGAACTGCGTGTCGGGCATTGCGATGATCGTGTAGGGGGTGCCCGTCAGCGGCGGGCCGGCGTCGGGGTTGGGGACGGACGGCGGAATCGGCGGGGCGTCCGCGCCGGCGTCGTAGGTGACGGTGGACGCCGCGTCCTCCCAGACGAACGGCCACAGGTAGATCGACTCGGGCTGCCGCTGGCAGGCGGCGAGCCCCAGCCAAAGCAGGCCCACGCCCGCCAGCGTCGATCGCTGGGCGCTCATGACCGCGAGAGCCTACCAGATCGGGATTTCAGCGGATGAGCGTCAGCTTGGCGCTGCGCTTTTCGGTTCCGGAGGCGGGACCGTTTTTGACCGAGAGCTGGCAGGCGACGTCGCCGGCGATGCGCGAAAAGATCTCGGCGACCTTGGAGCCGGGATCGCGGATGACGACCGGCGTGCCGTCGTCGCCGGCGCGGCTCACCGCCGGCTCGAGGGGGATCTCGCCCAGGAATTTTATCCCCGCGCGTTCGGCCAGCTTGCGTCCACCGCCGCGCAGGAAGATCTCTTCGTGGTGGCCGCAGCTCGGGCAGACGAAGCCGC
>CAYTTF010000051.1:0-18812 GCA_964440665.1 uncultured Myxococcales bacterium
CCGAGCTATTGGGCATCGGCCACTCTGCCCAGCTCGGATCGACACACGCGAGGCTTCCGTTCCGCTCGCAAACCAACCCGGTCGAGCACGTCGGTGAACAGGTTGCCGTTCCTGCCGTACCCGCGCAGGAACCTCCCCCCGTGCCACCCGTGCCGGCGTGGCCTCCCGAGCCAGAGGGGCCACCACCCGTCCCCGCACGCCCCGCGCTGCCACCACCCGAGCCACCCGTGCCGGCGGTCCCTCCGGCAGAGCCGCCCACCGACCCGCCCGCGCCCGAACCGCCGCCGCCCTGCGACATCCCCGCCGTGCCCGACGGCCCGCTCCCCGCCGATCCTCCGGCCCCGCCTTGGTTGACGCCGCTGCCGGAGCCACCGCCTCTGCCGGGCGCGCCCCCGTTTCCGAGCAGCTGGCTTCCTGCTCCGCCACCAGTTTGCCCCGTCCCTCCCCTGCCACCCGAGCCACCGGCGATCTGTCCGCCCGTGCCGCCGGATTGTCCGCCGCCATCCACGCGCGAATGATCCTTGAGCCCCAGGAGGACCTCGCACCCAACCAGTCCCAACCCGAGGGCCACCACGACACCCGCCCGCCACACGGTCACCAGGCACGCTCGGCGATCAGACCCAGCTCGGTCGATCCGACCGAGGGCAAGACGTGAACCGCTCGCGCGACCGTGTCGCTCGGTTTGTCGGCCGAATCCGTCGACGTCCAAAACAGGTACGCCGCCACGCCCGCACCGACGAGGCCGGCGCCGATGAAGGCGTCGCTGAGGTGCGCGGAGCTCCGGGCCTCGCTGTACGCCTGAGCCCCCGCGTTGTTGCAGGGATCCATCGGGCACTGCTTCTTGCCGTCCTCGTTCTGCGAATACGCCTTCAATCCGTAAAAACCGCCGACTCCAATGGCGACGAGACCGCCAGCGCCGACCAAGTACGCGGCTATCCTTCTCGGGCGGGCGTCGCTGCTGGTGCGCTCTGCATCCTGTTGGCCCAGCGTGACCACCGCGGCCGGAGGGTTTCCCGCAGAAGATGTCGCGTCGCTCGCCGCTATCGCCGGCGCCACGACCGGAGCCGCCGTGCTTTCGACGACCGCAGCGTGCTCCTTCTCCCGCTTGCGTTTCAACGCCTCCATCTCGGCGACGTAGCCCTCGACGAGCGCGCGTTGGTCCGGCGCCAGGTTCTTTGCCTGCCGCAGGTATTCCCGGAAGCTCGAAATGGCCTTGTCCGGCTCGCCCAGATTCTGGTAGCAGCGACCGATGTTGCGCATATACGTCGGGTGCAACGTCTCGGCGTAGAGCCTCCCGAAAATTTCCAGCGCCTCGTCGTACTTCCCGATCCCGAATAGCTCGCGCGCTTTCACCTCGCGCTCGTCGGCTCGCGGCGCGGCCTGCTGCGCGTGCGCGCTCGCCGCCGCCAGCGCGACCAGCAAGACGACCGCGCCCGAGCAGAGCCGCAAATGTCGCAAAATCCCCCCGCTAATCAAGACGCCACATTCTATACAAGCGCGGCCGATTCCGGAAAGCGTTTGGTGGTGCGCACGGTGCAGGCGGTGACATCCTCGAAACCCGCCTCCGCGGGAAAAGCGAACCTTGCCCACGCGCTTGCGCAGGCGTCATTCCGCCGATTCGGGCGCGGGAAGCCTGTCGAGCGTGAGACCGGCCCTGGACACGACGGCCAAGCCCGCGATGGTCACCGGAACGACCTGGATGACGTGATAGAGCAGCGCAAATGCGATGGCTGGGGCCTTTGGAATTCCCGAAAGCACCAGCACCAGGGTGGCGCCACTCTCGAACGCGCCCGCGCTCGCCGGCATTGATGGAAGAGCCATCGCGAGGTTGATCCCCAAGAGGGTGACGATCGCAAGCGCGGGACCTACCGACAGGTGGATAGCCCGGGCGCTCAACATCACCATGCCCATTTCGAACACCCAGACGATGAGCGACAGCGCCATCGCGACCGCAATCGTTTCGGGCTTGCGCAGGGCCCGCATCCCCGGCTCCGCCCGCTCGACCAATCGACGGATTCGTCCGAGCACACCATTCGCCACGGGTTTATCCGCGAACTCGAAAGCCCGATTCCCGTTCATTCGTTTCATGAGCCACATCAGGACGACCGCTGCACCCAAGAGAATCGATGTGGTCCCCACGGCCCACCGTTGCTCGTGGAGCGCCAGCGCGCCCACGAAAGCTACGACGGCCAGGGAAATCAGATCGAAGAGTGCCTCTACGACGGCGACAGCCGCTGCCGCCGATTTCGTTATCCTGGCGTGGCGTTCCAGCATCCAGACCCGAGCCATGTCACCGCCCCGAAGCGGCACGACATTGTTGATGGCGGAGGTGGTCAGCGTCGCAAGAAAGCAGGACGTGAACGACGGCGCCTGCCCGAGAAGCAGTCGAAGGCGACTGGCCTTGAGCGCCATCATGCCGCCGTTGAGCGCGACGACGGACGCAAGTAGGAGCAGGTTCGTCGAACGGAGTGTCCCTCTGACCTCTGTCCAGTCTACCCCCCGCAGCAAGAACAGCAGCGCCGCACCGATGACCACCACCCGCAGCGCGACCAGGGCGGCGCGGCGAAGCGTGGGCGTCATCTCGTCGACCCGGGGGCCTGTGACCGCCGGTCCTTGCGATCGCGTGGCGCGCGCGTCCCAGCGACACGGCGAGACCGCCCCCAGCACCGGCGCACACACATGTGTGACCAGAGTACCGCATAGCCCACCGAATCAGCGTTCTCTGTTTACGCTCCACACGCGAATCGATATCCTTCGAGAATGTCGACTCGACGCTTGGTTGGGCGGTGCGCCCCCCTCGCGGTTTTGGTGGCGTTGACGTCGGCGCTGACGCCCCGACCGGCCTTCGCGGTCGGAGAGAAGATCACCGACGTCCGGGTGCTCGACAACCAGCGCACGGAGGAATCAACCGTCCGGTCGATCGCCGGCATCGCGATCGGCGACACGCTGGCCGAGGACACGCTGGATGTGGTCCGGGAAAGGCTGAACACCGCTGGTCTCTTCGCGGACGTTAACGTTTGGTGGGAGCCGCACGGGTCGGGTGTTCGGATCAACATCTCTGTGACGGACAAGTTTCCCTGGGCCCCCGTCCCCACAGGATCGTGGTCCTCGAATAACAAGGCCATCGGTCTGATCTTCGTCCATGGGAACCTATTTGGCCGCGGCAAACAGCTCCTTCTCGGCGCCCGCCTGGCCACCATTGATTCCGGTGCGGTGGTGGCATATCGCGATCCGTCGTTGTTCGGGACCTGGATCTACTGGCAACTTCAGGGCCTCGTGCAGCGACAGGTGATTCCGGAGTACCAAAGCTATGGGATGACGCCGAATGGCGACACCGTTACTCTGGCCCGTCCCTTCGAGCTCCGCGAGACCCGTCTGCTCTCTTACGGGTTCGAGCCGGCGATCGGCATCGCCTGGTTTCGCAGGGTGAAGACGCAGGTCGCCTGGCATCTGGAAAAATTCGGATACTTCGATAGCGGTTCCGACGATCCCAACATGAGCCCGCCGAGTGTGCCGCTCACGCAGGCGACTGCGCCCGGAACGATCGGTGTGGGCCGCGCGGCGCTGATGTTCGACTTTCGCGCGCGCGAGTTCGCGGTCATGACGGGAGGTTCTCTGGGGGTGGCACTCGACTACGCGGGCCGACAGTTCGGCAGTGACTTCACCTACTGGCGTGCTGGCGTGGGCTGGGAACAGGGAATCAAGATTTTTCGTTCCCACAATTTCATCTATGGTGCCGGCACGACGGTGGGGTACAACCTCCCGTTCTGGACTGAAAATACGGCCGGCGGTTCGAACCTGCGCGGGTATCTGGGTCAGCAGTTTCGAGGCGACACCCAGGTTTGGGGCAAGGCCGAATACCATTTTCCGTTGTTCTCGATCGGCTCACTCGATTTCCGCGCGCTCGGCTTCTACGACATGCAGGCCATCTGGTTCCGGACCCTGCCCACGGGCGGCCCGATCGGGCCCGACGCCGGCGGCTATTCGTACAACGTGCGAGATACCCCCGATCAGCGGGCCTTTCCGACCACGCTGCAACAGGGATTCTCGTTCGGCCAGAGCGTTCACGATGACGTCGGGGCCGGTCTCCGTTTCTTCCTCCGTTCGGTCGCGGTTCCGCTGGTCGGATTCGACGCGGGATACGGGATCGAAGCCAGGAATTGGCAGTTCATCCTGGTGGTTGGCGCGTAGGCGCGGCGTAAGTCGATTGGCCAAGTACCGCGGCGTTCTTCTGTTGCTCACCGCTTGTCTGGGCCTGCGGGCTGTGGCGCTGGTTAGGCCCTGCCTTTCGGACGACGAGGCCACCTACTGCGTCGTGGGGCGGGAGATGCTTGCCGGACGCGTCCTCTATCGAGACGTGGTCGACCACAAACCACCCCTCATCTACCTGACCAACGCCGCCACCCAGGAACTGGGCGGGCCGGTGGGCGGCATGCGCCTGCTTCACCTGCTGAGCATCCTCGTCGTGTTCGCCACGGGACTTCTGCTAGGTCGCATTGCGCGCCGCCTGGCCATCGATCGGGGCGAAGGGGGTCTCGGTGATCCCGAGGCGCTCGCCGCGGCGTTCTTGTATGTCGTATTTTCAACGACCTTGTTCGATTTCGACTCACTCGCCGCAAACTGCGAGCTCTTCATGTTGCTCCCGCTGACCGGATCGGTCCTGGTCTATCTTCGCTCCGCGCTGCCCGAGATCGGCCGGGCAGGCTTGTTCGGCGCCGGCGCGTTGGTCGGAATCGCCATGCTGTACAAGTACCAAGCGGGCGTCCAGCTTCCGCTGTACTTCGTCCATCTCGCGCTGGTCCACCGTCGCCGTCCAGGGCAGATCTTTCAGGGGTGGCTTCTCCTGGTTGGCGGCACGATCCTGGTGATCGGAGCCTGCGTCGGCGTGATGCACATCGCGGGCGATCTGCGGGACGCCTGGTTCTGGTTCCGGTTCAACTTTGCGTACATTCGAGAGGGTCTCAAGCTATCCGAGGTTGCCGGGCGGGCGGTAGGCCGGCTCTCGTACGCCATCATCCCGGCGCTATTGCTCTGGTGGCTCGGCGCACGGGCGGCCGCCCGAACGCTCTTCCGCCGCGCCGAGCGGCTGAGCCCGGGAAGACTCGACCAGTTTTCGGCGGGTTGGCTCCTGGTGAGCGCGCTGGCCACCACCGCGGGCGGGCGGTTCTTTGGTCACTACTTTTACCAGGTGATCGCGCCGCTGGCGGTCCTCGCTGCACCGGCCGTGCGGCGCCTGTGGGTATCGCGACGCGCTCTGGTCCTGAGCGCAATGGCGGTTCCCGCAGGGGCGTTCTTTCTCATGGGCGTTTTCCATGCCCGCGTGATGGCCGCCGGTGGCCAGGCGGATCCAGACTACCCGGCGATGGCGGCCTTTATCGACGCCCACTCGCGTCCGGAAGACCGTCTGGTCATCTGGGGCAACGCCCCGGTGCTCTATTTCGAAGCCGGGCGTCCTCTGGGAAGCCGCTTCGTATTCTCCAACTATCTCACCGGGCTGTCTCCGGCGACACGGACGCAGTCCGACCCCAAGGCCGATTCTTCCGCCAACGTCGTCGGCGAAAGCTGGGACATGCTCGAGCGCGACCTGGAAGACCGTCGGCCCCGATTGTTCGTCGACACGTCGCCGGGGAACATCGGCTCCTACGGTAAGTTTCCACCTGCGAAGTACCCCCGCCTGAAGGCCATCCTCGAGCGTGACTATGTCTCGATCGGCCAGATCGCCGGGGTTCAGGTGCTCGCGTTACGCGGTAGATGAGGTCGCGAGCTCACGCGAGCGCGGCCCCTCATCGCCTACGACTGAGCGTCCAAGGCTCGCCTTCATGGGCCTCCCAGATCGGGCGGCCTGGAAACGCGGTCGCTATCGTCTCCGCGCTGGTAGTCGCGGGCGCCGAGAGGTACAGAACCGACCGGTTGAAGAGGCCACCGTTTCGAGCGAAGCGGGATGGATGGGCGGCCCGCACAACCACGATCGCGTCGTGCACGGCTGCCCGCTCGACCGCACGGTAGAGTCCCTCACGCCTCCAGACTTGCGGGACGCGGGCCACCAGAAAGGACGCCAGCTGTGCGGGCGCAAACACGAGCGCGATGGCGACGAGCGTCGTCCGGATCCGTGGACCGAACCGGCTCGCCAAGGCCGCACAGGTCGGAGCGAATCCCGCGGCGGTGAGAAAGGCGACCGGAATCAGCGCTATCGACAGATAGCGCGGTCGAGCGCCGTCGTCGACGTCGGCGATCGTCAGCAGGAGTGCGGCCACGTAGGTCGCGATCAAGGCGACGGAAAATGTTCGCATCGGGCGCACGCGGTGCTCGCGCCCAATCGCAAATGCACCGACCAGGGCGACCAGCGCGGTTCCCGGGACGGTCCAGTCCACCACGAAGGCCCGGTAGATGTCGATGTGGTTCCAGAGCTGAACGGGGTTCCACAGGTACGAGAGCAAGATGGGGTTGGCGGCCGCGGTGGAACCGTACAGTGCGGCGAAGGTCGGCTGGTAGACGTGATACCCGTCGAGGAATGCCGATCCGAATTGTGCGTTCTGATAGAGACAGTTCACCAGAACGAACGGGATCGCGCTGAGCGCCGCAATGAGAATGGCCCGCGCCGATCTCAGGGAGATCATCGCGGCGCCAAACAACAAGGCGTCGATGGGCCGAATCAGAAAGGTACAGCCAATCGCGGCGCCCACCAGCACCATCCACACGGCGCGATGGCTCCGACACCAAGCACCGATCCCCGCGAACGCTATCGCGAGAAACATCGTGGTGGCGGTCTGCGTATAAAATGAGGCGGCCTGGAAGGCAAACAGGGGCGCCAGCCCCAGCGTCACCAGGGCGACGAGCGCCTCGCGCGGCCCCAGAAGACGCCGCACGCTCAGCCAGGTCACCACCAAGGCGACGACCGCTTCGATCGGCGTCACGAGCCAAGCGACACCCGCCCGGACCCCGAGCGCCAGCAGCGCAGAGGCGCCGGGCGGATACTTCGAGCGTACCCAGCGATCGATGATCACGTGATCCACCCGAAGCCACTCGGCGTGCTCCGGCGCCTGTGCCTTGAGGATTCCGCGGGCGAACATCTCGGCCTGCAAGGTCAGGCTGTACTCGTCGCCCGAGAACGGAAACGCGTCCAATGCGAACCGGGCCACCAGCACGTACATCAGGCCGCAGGCGATCAGGACCGCGAGAGCCAGACCGGTCGATTCCCAGATCGATCCCGGAGAGTCTCTATCCGTCACGGCCGCCCAGAGCGAACCGATTCCAGAAGAAGGCGGCGTACGACGGCAGCGCATCACGCCAGAACCGAATCTTCTTGCCCTGGTCGAACCCGCGCGCCACGTAGTTCACCGGGATCTCCATGGGCGAATGGCCGTTCCGCGCCAACTGGCAGGCGAGCTCGATGTCCAGCTCGAACCCGTTGCTGCGCAGGTCGAGCCCGTCCAGGCATTGGGCGCGAAACACCTTGAACATCGTATTCACGTCGGTGACGCGCTGCTGGTAGAGCAAGTTGTAGGTCTTCGCGAACAACATCTGCGCGAGGTTCAGGGCCAGGCCCCGAATGGGCGTCGCGTCGTACCTTCGTACCTTCCAGTCGTCGAGCCCCAGGCTGCGCGAGCCGAGCACGAAGGTCGCCCGGTTCTGTAGGATCGGCTCCAGCAGAGCATCGTAGTCGTCGATGTCGTACTCGAAATCCGCGTCCTGGATGAGGACGATGCTGCCGGTCACGTAGCCGAGACCGGTGCGCACCGCGTGACCCTTGCCCCGAGGACGCTCCTCGAAGACGACCCGCACGTTCGCCGTGCCCTGGTAGCGGCGCACGATGTCGCGCGTGCCGTCGGTGCTGTTGCTCTCGACGATGATGAGCTCCTTGTCGATCTTGAGCGTCTTGGCGAGGACCGCGTCAATCACCTGAGCGGCATAGCGCGCCTCGTTGAACACGGGCAGGACGATCGACACTTTCTCGCCCCGCCCCGCCGTTATTGCCGAGCTGCGACCGAATACGGCCACCCGGTTGCCCGCGCGTATCGGCAGTGGCACATCTCGCAGCGACGTGGCCCGAACCAAGCTCGCCAACCCCGTCCGCGGGGCGATCCGGTCGCCGATCTCGGCGATGTACTGCGCCGTTCGCGTGACCGGGAGCGGGTATTGCGTCTTGAGCACCAGGTCGAAGCGGGACATCAAGGCCGTCAGGTTGCCCGTGCTCAGATACGAGGCCTTGTAGTCGAGGAACGACGGCCAGTACCGGCGCATCAGCCGCGCGGGAAGCGAATCGGTGTTCGTGTAGGTCACCGCGAAGAGGGTCGACGGGGGTAGCGCCTCCACCAGATTCCGAACCACGGCGCCCGGATCGCTACAGGCTTCCAGGAGCTCGTGCAGGATCACGAACTGCGGCGCCCGCTCGAGAAGCGGCGTCGCCCAGCGGAGGTCGGCGGAGGTGGCGAGTCGCTCGAATTGATCGTCATTCGGCTCGGCGACCGCCAGACCGATGCGTCGGCCCTCTGGGATGGCGGAAAACTCGCGCAAATGCCGACCAAGCAACAGTGTACGCTCGAGGGAGGCGCCGGCCATGAGCCGGTAGTCGGCCTCGATGTGCTCCAGCAGACGCGCGAAGTCCGCCACGACCAGCGCGCGATCTCGCGGATTCGAAAACGGATGAAGGCGTTCGATGTCGAGGTCGTTCAGGGGATGCTGGCGGGCGGGGTTCACGTAGACCGCTTCGCAGCTCGTGCAGCGAACGAAACGCACGCCCGAGCGGTGAAACAGATAGGACGGACTATCGGACTGGCAGGCCGGACACAGGACGAACCGATTGTGCGCGCGGGCCGTGCTCACGGCGGAGGTGGTCGCGAACGCGAAGCGCGCCGGCTCTTCGGGGGAGGTCGGATCGAGGCTTCCCATCGCTCTTCAGGAATGTTACTTCGGGATCGCTGCGAGACATAGGGCGAGCGGCGCATGATGGCTAGCGAGGGGCACAAACCCGACTTCGTCGAGCGATATGTCCCCTTCTTGTCACGCCACGCCCTGACCGTCGCGGTCGGCGCCTTGGTGCTGTTCGTCTTGTCGATCGGCGCCGCTCGGCGTCTGCAGTTGCGTTCCGACTTTACCGAGCTTCTTCCCCAGAACGACCCGGAGCTGACCCAGCTGCGCGAGATCGGCGCCCGAGTCGGTGCGCCCTCCAATCTCATCGTGGCGATTTCGGGTCCCGACCCTCAGGCCAACGAACGGTTCGCCGACACGCTGGCCAAGAATCTCGAACAGCTGGTCGGGACCGATCTGCGGACGATCGACTACCGTCCCGACGCCGCGCGACCGTTCTTCGATCACAACCGCTCGCTCTATGCCGACCTCGTCGATCTGAAGCGGGTGGATGACGATCTGAAGAAACTGATCCTCTCGCGAAAGAACCCGGCCTTCAATCCCTTCGCGGACCCCGATCTCGGCGAGGAACGAGACGATCCGGCCAAGGATCTCGAGCAGCTGAAGAAGAAACTGGACCGGAGAGCCAGCAACGAGCGGTTCCCGAACGGCTACTACGAGAGCAAGGATCGGACGCTGCTGGCGATCGTGACCTGGACCAATTCTTCGGGAACCGGGGATCAATCGGGATTCAGTATCCGCGACCACGTTCAGAGGATAGTCGACACTACCGGGCCGGCACGGTTCGGCGATCTGACCGTCCAGATCACCGGCGACGTGGCCAGCGCGATCGAGGAGCACGACGCGCTCAAGTCGGACATCGAATGGGTCTCGCTGGTCTGCGGTGTCCTGGTGCTCCTGGTGATCGTCCTTTACTACCGCAGCGTATTTTCGCTGGCCTACATCTTCTTCCCCACCCTCCTCGGCGTGGCCCTGGCCTTCGGGATCGCGGGCCTGACGATCGGCTACCTCAATACGAACACGGCCTTTCTCGGGTCGATCATTCTGGGCAACGGGATCAACTTCGGGATCATCCTACTGGCGCGCTACCGGGAGGAGCGTATCGGCCAACCCAACGCGACCGTGGAGCAGGCGCTGGTCGTCGCCGTGCGCAGCACCGCCCAACCGACCCTGGGAGCCGCGCTGGCCGCTTGTGTCGCGTACGCGAGCCTGGCCTTGACCGGCTTTCGTGGATTCCGTCAGTTTGGCGAGGTGGGGGGAGTCGGGATGGTCACCTGCTGGCTGGCGACCTACACCTACTGTCCCGCGCTGATCTGTTTTTGGGAGCGCATTCGTCGGCGACGTCCGTGGGGCGTTACCTTTTCCGCCGGCCCTCTCACCCGCGCCGCCGAGTGGGTTTTCCGCCGGCGCAGATTTCTGATCTTGGTCGCGACCGGGATGTCCTTGCTGGCCCTCTGCGCGGTTGCCCCCGTCTTTCGAAGCCCCTTCGAGTATGACTTCTCCAAGCTGCGCAACCAGCGCAGCCGAAAACAGGGGGCCGGGGATCTCTATGTCCGGGTGGGCGCAATCTTCCCTCAAGATCTGGCGCCAATCGCCATTGCCCTGCTACCGAGCGCCGGCGATGCCCCCGCCTATCGGACGGCCCTCCTCATCAAGGATTGTGCCGAAGGCCTCACGCACGCCCGAGACCCGCATGCCTCCGATCCGGCCACGCTCCGGCCCGAGTGTGCTCGGCGGGTGGCCGCGGGCGAGCCGACCGGAGGCTTCTTGTCGGCCGTCTCGACCGCCTACGAGTTCCTGCCGAAGGATCAAGACGCGAAGCTGGCGGTAATCGCCGACATCCAGACGCGGCTATCGGACTCGACGATGGATCTGCTTTCTCCGGGAGAACGAAAGCAACTGGACACCTGGGCTCCACCGACAGACCTCCGCCGCCTGACGATCGGCGACCTCCCGGAGCCCGTCGCGCGGCGATTTCGGGAGGTAGATGGCACGGTGGGTAGAATCGCGCTGATCTTTCCGGTGCGGGTCTGGGCGAACTGGGACGGTCACAATCTCATTCGTCTTTCGGCGGTGATCAAGAACGTGAGCCTTCCGAACGGAAGCGTCGTCGACGCAGCCGGCAGCTCTTCCCTGTTCGCCGCGATGTTGAGCTCCATGACCCGCGACGGTCCGATTGCGACGGGGGCGGCGTTCATCGGCGTCGTTCTCATGGTGGTTCTCCTGTTTCGACGACTGTGGAGCATTGCCCTCATCCTCTTGGCCCTGTTCGTGGGCGTACTGTGGATGGTAGGCGCCGCTGCGGCGATGGGATTGAAATTGAACTTCCTCAATTTTGTGGCCCTCCCGGTCACGCTCGGCATAGGCGTCGACTACGCCGTCAATGTCTTTGCACGGCTCACCAAGGAGCGGCCAGAGGATCATGCGCGGGCTCTGGCCGAGACGGGCAGTGCCGTGATTCTCTGTTCCTCGACGACGATCATCGGCTACAGCTCGCTGCTGGTCGCTTCGAACGGTGCGCTGCGCTCGTTCGGCAAGCTCGCCGACCTCGGCGAGCTTGGATGTCTCCTGGCCGCGCTTCTCTTGGTCCCGACGGTCGCACACATGCGCGCTGCGAAGCCCCCCAAGCCGTAGGCGCGCCGAATCATCCCTCTCGGCGGCCGGGCAGGTCCGCTTTTTCGGCGATGGCCGTTCTCACGGTCGGAGCCAGCTTCGTCGCGAGAAGCCTCGACGAAGGCGGCAAAGGATGATCGGCTACGAGAGCCTCATATTCCGTCAGAAGCCTGCACCAAAAGTCGGGAGGGCAGCCCAGCCGGGTGACGTCGCGCTCGGCATCGGCGATGATGTAGCTGACTTGTTCCTCGTTCGGCGCGGATATCAGGTGTTTGGCGAGATCCTTGACCATGCGCTTCCAGTCAAACACCCCGTGCGTCACATCATGACCTCGGTGGTCGACCGGGACTCTTCAGTGTCATTGCGGGTGACCACCTCTCCACCTCTCCTGGACCACCGACCTCAAAGGGCCGTAGCGGCGGGTTGGCTCGGCTCCTGAGCTCCACCGATGACCTCGGGCTCGAGCAAGGGTTGTTCCGGCACCTTGCCCGAATGAGCGATGGCGCGCAGGTACTGATCGCGCAGCTGTCCTGCAATATGGGTCCAGTCGTAGGCCATGGCGCGAACACGATTGAACTCACCCATCCTGCGCACGGACATCGGATCGGATGCCAGCGTCTCGATGGCGAACGCCAGCGCATCGGCGTTGCACGGCGGAACCAAGAGGGCGCCCTGCTGCGCCGCCGTCGTTCGATACCCGTCGATGTCCGAACAGATGAGCGCCTTCCCGCACGCCATCGCCTCTAGGAGCACGATCCCGAAGGACTCCTGTCCAGTCGATGGTGCGACGAATACGTCGCAGGCACGATACCGCTCTACCAGTTGGTCGAGCGGCAGGCGTCCATGAAAGGTCACCCCTTCGAGGGGGAGAATCGGTTCACCGTGGTTTTCTCCCACGACGTCGAGCGTCACGGAGACGCCTCGCTCCCTGGCGGCGCGGAAGCCGTCGATGAGGTACTTGATGCCTTTTCGCTCGTCGCTGAGTCTGCCAACGAAGAGCAACCGCAATGTCTTCGATGGGGCGTTCGGTGACGGCGAGAATAGGTGCGTCGAGACACCATTCGGAACGACCGTGATGGGCCGCGACCAAGAACTGGCCGCATACGCCGCGGCGGCGGAGGATACCGCGACGGCGCCCTGGATCAGGGGAAACAGAACCAGCGATCCCAGTCGCGCGGCGGCTCGAACCTTCCCCGACCGGCCCTCGCCGAAGGCGTGAAACGTCGCAACGTGGGGCGTGCCGGGAGTCGCCCAAATGGCCCAGTAGGCAAGCGACGGCAGCAAAGGCTCATGAATGTGAATGACGTCGAACCTGTGCCGCTGGAAAAACCACCAAACCTTCCAGGGCGCGACCAGCAGACCAAACGCATTTTCAGAACCGTTCGAGACTGTCCGCCAGACCCCTTTGAAAGGGACCACGTGATGACCGTCCACCGGACCGGATGACGGACCGACCACGCATACTTGGTCCCCGCGCATCCGGAGGGCCTGGGCAAGCTGTTGGGCGTGGTGCTTTACACCTCCAGGCTCACTGAGATCGTAGCCGACGATCATACAGACGCGCAGCGGGCGAGGTCCGAGAGGAACGCGGGCGTCTCGGCTGCGCACAGCGAGGTCAGGCAAAAGGTGTCGGTCCAACCACGCGAAAATAGGCGAACCAAACCCGCCTGTAAAGCCCAGGCATCAAGCCCGTACTCCGACGGAGTCGTGGCGGCGGAGTCGTGGCGGCATCGACTGTAGCAAAAAGGGTCGGGATGCCATTTTTCTCACGATCAGCTGCCTGGTTTTGCGAGGCTCAGGATACTTGAATCGCCGGGTTCTAGCGTCGATGGCGTCCGCCGGCCGTTTTGGAGGTTCGTAAGCGAACGTCATTCGCAACGGAACGGCCGGCATCGTCTCGTGCCGGCATCGTCTCGTGCCGGCATCGTCTCGTGCCGGCATCGTCTCGTGATCGATATCACCGATTACGTCGCCACTGGCGATCCGCCGATGCCGTTGTATCTTTCACCGGCTAGCGGTGTCGGGAGTCTACCGTGGCGAATACGCGTTTGGTCATCCGCCCAGTGCTCGCGCTTCTGGCGTTGGGAGTTGGCTGCTCCGGCGGGAAGGTAGCCTCGACGACCACCCCGCCGCCGGGATCCGACGCGGGCCTGCCCGAGGCTGGGGTCGACAGCGGGGTCGACAGCGGGGTGCTGGCCTTTGCGGCCGATTCCCCGACGGTCTACGTCGCGAAGGTGAAGAATCTCCTCGTCGGGCTGCCGCCGACCGACGCCGAGGTGATGGCGGTCGCGGCAGATCCCGCGCAGCTCAAGACCCTGGTTCAAGGCTGGATGCAGCTTCCGCAATACGGCCAGAAGATGGAACGCTTCTTCGAGCTGGCCTTTCAACAAACGCAGGTCACCGTGGCCGACTACGCCGACCAGGCCTATCCCCGCCAGATCGCCGTCAACACGGCCCTCACGCCGCTGCTGCTACAGAACCTGCAGGAGAGCTTCGCGCGCACCATGCTCGAGCTCATCGGCGAAGGCGAGCCGCTGACGGTGGCGATGACGACGCCGAAGTTCATGATGACCACCGCGCTCAAGGAGCTCTACGCGTTCCTGGATGCCTGGGAGGTCGACGACAACGGCACCGTCACCGATAGCTTCAAGAAGAACAACAAGGGCCTGCAGATCACCGTCGAGACCGCGCAAGGCCCGATCCCGATGGCGCAGACGCTGGATCCGACCAACGCCAACTACATGCACTGGTACGATCCCGACGCGGCCACCGAGGATTCGACCATCGCGGGCTGCGCGATGGATCCCATCCTCTATCCGGTCAGCGGCTTCACGCTGCACTGGTTGCTCTACGGGACGCTCGACAACCGCACGCTGGCCGACGGGACCAAGTGTCCGCAGTCCGGTGGTACCGCGACGGCGCCGCAGCTGACCACCGCCGACTTCACCGACTGGACGATGGTGACCATCCACCCGCCCGCCACCGGGCAGGCGACCGCGCTCTTCTACGACCTGCCGACGTTGCGCTTGGCGACCGATCTGGCTCTCACCATTCCACGGATCGGCTTCTTCAGCACGCCGGCCTTCTTCGCCAACTGGCAGACCAACCTCAGCAATCAGATGCGCGTGACCTTGAACCAGGCCCTGATCGTGGCGCTGGGATCGTCGGTCGACGGCACCGACTCCACCGCCACGCCGGGCAGCCCACCGCCGGGCCTGGACGTGGCGCACGCGACGGCTGGGTGCTACGGCTGCCACCAGAGCCTGGATCCTCTGCGGTCGATCTTCTCGGCCAACTATTCGTGGAACTACCACGACCAGCTCGACACCACGCTGACCGCGCAGCCCGGGATCTTCGCCTTTCGAAATGTGATTCAACCGGTGTCGAGCATGGGCGACTTCGGCAACGTGCTGGCCACGCACCCGCTGTTCCCGACCGCCTGGGTGCAAAAGCTCTGTTACTACGCGAACTCGTCGCCCTGCGCGCCCGACGATCCGGAGTTCCAGCGGATCGTCGGCGTGTTCCAGGGCTCCAACTTCTCGTGGAGCGCGCTGGTGGCCGAGATCTTCTCATCGCCGATCATCACCAACGCCAGCGCGACCCGGACCAGCACCCTGAACGGCGAGGTGGTGGCGGTGTCGCGGCGCGACCATCTGTGTGCGGCGCTCAACAACCGGCTCGGGCTCACCGACGTGTGTGGCCTGAAGGCGACCACCAAGAAACAGCTCATGCAGCCGGTGCCCGAGATCGTCTCGGGTCTGCCATCCGACGGCTACGGCCGCGGGTCCACGATCCCGGTTCTGCCCAACCAACCGACGCTGTTTTATCGGGCCGCGACCGAGAACATCTGCGAGGCCATCGCCGTTCAGGTGATCGATGTCGCGACCGCCAAGCAGGCCGCCGGGACGAAGTACTGGTCGAGCGGCGATCCGAACGACGCGATCGCCGACTTCGTCTCGATCGTCATGGGGTTGGTGCCGTCCGATCCGCGCGCGGCGCCCGCCACCAGCCTGCTGCAAGCGCACTTCTCGGCCGCGATGCAGCAGGGCGCGATGCAGCAGGGCGCCACCGCGAGCGCCGCGCTGCAATCGACCTTTGTCGCGGCCTGCTTGGCCCCCTCCGCGGTTTCGATCGGAATGTGAGGAGACCCAGATGATCACACGCCGTGAGGGACTCCTGTCGATGCTTTTCGGGAGCGGGATGGTCGGGCTGCGCGCGTTGGCGACCGGGCTGCCCGCCTCGTTCCTGCTCAACCCGCGTCGGGCCTTCGCGGACAATCAGACGCCGATGTGCGGCTCGAACGCCAAGGCCCAATACATCATCTTCAACACCTCGGGGAACGGCGATCCGATCAACGCGAGCGTGCCGGGCACGTACGGCGATCCCAACATCGCCCACAGCCAGGACCCGACGATGGCGCCCACCGCGCTGACCATCCAGGGGCAGAGCACCACCGCCGCCGCGCCCTGGGCCGCGCTGCCGCAAGCCGTGCTCGATCGGACCTGCTTTTGGCACCTGATGACGAACACGCCGGTCCACCCCAAAGAGCCCGACGTCCTCAAGCTGATGGGGACCACCGCCGCAGGCGAGATGCTGCCCTCGCTGCTGGCGAAACAGCTGGCGCCCTGCCTGGGCACCATTCAATCGCAGCCGATCAGCCTGGGCGCCACCACCCCCTCGGAGGGAATTTCGTACAACGGCGCGCCGCTGCCGATAATCCCGCCCCTGGCGCTCAAGGCCACGCTGACCAGCGCGGCGGGCCCGCTCACCAACCTGCAGCCGCTGCGCGATCAAACGCTCAACCAGCTCTACGACCTGTACAAAAACGGCGCCAGCCCGGCCCAGCGGGCCTATGTCGACTCGCTGGTCACGTCGCAGACGCAGGTCCGCAACATCAACCAGAGCCTGCTCGACATGCTGGGCTCCATCGCCGACAACACCGCCAACTCCCAGGTGCTGGCCGCGGTCACGCTGATCCAAATGAAGGTCACGCCCGTGATCGCGATCCACATCCCGTTCGGCGGTGACAACCACACCGACGTGGGCCTGGCGGCGGAGACCGCGCAAACCGTCGCCGGCGTCGCCACCATCGCTGCGCTCATGCAGCAGCTCGCCGCCGCGGGGCTGTCGGATCAGGTGTCGCTCGTGTCGCTCAACGTCTTCGGGCGGACGCTCGGCCCGGGTAACACCAATGGCCGCCAGCACAACCAGAACCACCAAGTCTCGATCACGATCGGCAAACCGTTCAAAGGCGGCATCATCGGCGGCGTGGCGCCCCTGCAGGGGGACTATGGCGCGGTGGCGATCGACTCGAAGACCGGGCTCGGTTCCGCCAACGGCGACGTTACAGCGATCGCGTCGCTGGCTTCGTACGGCCAGACGGTCCTGGCCTCGGTCGGCGTCAGCCCGACGATCATCTCGTCGGACATCAGCGCGGGCACGGTTATCGCGGGCGCGTTGGCCTAAGGCGGGCGGTCGCGGGTCTTCGACCGCCGAGTACGATCAGCGGACGGCGTAAAGCGCCGTCACCTCGGACGCGCTGAGCGCGCGGCTGTAGACGCGGAAATCGTCGACGAAACCGCTGAAGTACGGGTCGCCGCTGAACGCCGAGCGCCCGATCCAGTTGTTCGCCGTGTTGCCGAGATCCGAAGGCCGGAACGTCATCGCCGTGTTGGTGCCGGCGACCGCACCGTCGACGTACAGCGTGCCCGTGTAGGTGCTCCCCGCGTCGAGCACCACGACGATGTGATGCCAAGTCGCGGTTGACAGTCTCCCCGTCGAGAAGATCGCCTGCTGGGCAGTGCCGTTGCTGGTTTTCGAGATCGCGAAGTTCACCGAGCTGGGCGTCGACGTGCTCTGGTAGGTCGTCAGGAACATGTAGCCGGTGGTGCCGCTGTTGTTGAAGTCGAACACGCGCGCCCACGCCCCATCGATCGTGAGGTTCACCCACGCGGCGAGCGTCACCGCCGTCGTCGCTCCCATCGCGTTCAAGCTGGTGGGCACCGAGACGTAAGCGCCGTTCGTGCTGCTGCTGCTCATCAGATCGATAGAGCCGATCCCCACCTGATGCGTCGTCGAGAACGACGCGGACCCGCTGCCCGCCGCCGTGACGGTGCCGTTGTGCCCTTTGCCGGACGAATCGGCTGCGGTCGTGCCGGCCGACTCGTCGAACTTGTACCAGAGCACCAGGCCCGAGCTCAGGCTGCCGCCCGCGCCCGTCGTGCCCGCGGCGCCGGTCGTGCCCGCGGCGCCGGTTGTGCCGGCCGCACCGGTCGTGCCCGCGGCGCCGGTCGTGCCTGCGGCGCTGGTCGTACCGGCCGCACCGGTTGTGCCCGCGGCGCCGGTTGTGCCCGCGGCGCCGGTCGTGCCCGCGGCGCCGGTCGTGCCCGCGGCGCCGGTCGTGCCCGCAGCGCCGCTCGTATCGGCCGCGCCGGTCGTGCCCGCGGCGCCGGTCGTGCCGGCCGTGCCTGTGGATCCTGCCGTGCCGGTCGTACCAGCAGCACCGGTCGCGCCCGCACCGCCGGTTGTGCCCGCACCGCCCGCGGATCCCGCGCCGCCGGTCGATCCGGCGGCGCCACTGACGAGGCTGCCGCCCGTCCCGACCACGCCGCCCTCGCCGCCCGTCGCGCCGACGTTACCCCCGCCGCCTCCGGCCTCGCCGCCGCCCAGGCCGGACTCGATATGGCGAGCCTCCGCGCCGCCCCCGCACGATGCGAGCGCGGCCAAGGCGATGAGCCATCCGGCGCCAATCGCTGTTGCCGCGCTCGCGCGCGCCCGCATCACCGACGTGCACGCCGCCCGTGAGCGCGTCTCCAACATACGGTGCAGGTAGGCTCTTTGCGGTTCCCTTCCTGAGAAGTCCCTAGCATGGCTCGGAATCCCGCCGTCACCACGCCACGGTCATACCGGCATTTATGAAGTTCACGACCTGCTTGGGCGTCACGGCGAGGATCATCGTCGGATCGGACGTGCTCGCCACGCCATAGTCGTACCAGGTGGACTGCGCGCGAAAGTACTCGAGAGCGAAGTGCACGGGCCCGGTGGTCTGGTAGAGCCCCACGGTCTCCCCCAGGTTCTCTTTGATCAATTGCGGGTTCGTTGGATTTCCAGCGTTCCCGATGCCGCTGTCGTTCTTGTTCTTGTCGAGGTGCCAAACGCCTGCGCCACCCGCTATCTTCACGTGGATGGCGTTGATCAAGATGGCCCCGAGCCCAAATGCGCCCCGGGAGTCGCGCAGCACGCCGGTGCTGTCGGCGGCGATCACGCTCTCGTCGATGTAGGTGATGGGGCTGAAACCGGCGCCCTCGTAAGCGGCGCCGCCCAGCATCACG
>CAYTTF010000052.1:0-18272 GCA_964440665.1 uncultured Myxococcales bacterium
CCTGGATGACCGCCAGCGCCACCTGCCGCATCAGCGTCGACTTGCCGGCCATGTTGGGGCCGCTCACGATCAGGATCTGCTCGGCGTCGGGATCGAGGCGGACGTCGTTGGGGACGAAGCTGCCGGCGGCGGCCAGCCGCTCGACCACCGGATGGCGGGCGTCGCCGAGATCGATGACGCCAGTGCCGTCGACCTCGGGGCGGCAGTACCCGCCGCGATGCGCGACCTCGGCCAGACCCGCCAGCGTGTCGGCGGCGGCCACGCGACCCGCCAGCGCCAGCAGACGTTCCGAGCGGGCGGCGACGCGCGCCCGCAGCGCCTCGAAGATCTGAAGCTCCATCGCGGTCCGGCGCTCGTCGGCCGAGAGGACCGTCTGTTCGAACTCGGAGAGCTCGGTGGTGACGAACCGCTCGGCGTTGGCGACGGTCTGCTTGCGCCGGTAGTCGGCCGGAACCGCCGCCAGGTGTGAGCGCGTGATCTCGATGTAGTAGCCGAAGACGTTGTTGAACTTGATCTTGAGCGACGGGATTCCGGTCCGGGTGCGCTCGCGGGCCTCGATGGCGGCGATGCGCTCGCGGCCCCCCGAGGCGATGTCGCGCAGCTCGTCCAGCTCGGGCGAGACGCCCGGATTGACGTAGCCGCCGTCCTTGGTCAGCGCCGGCGCGTCCGGGCGGAGAACCCGCTGGAGCTCGGCCGCCAGCTCCGCGCCGAGATCCTCGCCCAGCCAGAGCAGATCCGGCTCGCCCAGCGTCGACCCGGGCAGCTCGCCGTCGTGCGCCGCTGCCAGCGCCGCAGCCAGTGCCGGCAGGATGCCGAGCGATCGTCCGAGGACCGCCAGATCGCGCGGCGTCGCGACGCCCAAGCGCGCGCGGCCCACCAGCCTCTCGATGTCGGCCACCTCGCCCAGAAGCTTGCGGGCGTGATCGCGGGCGGCGTGGGCGCCGACCAGCCGCTCGACCGCGTCGTGGCGGCGGCGGATGGTCGCCAGATCCACCGAGGGGAAGAGCAACCAGCGGCGCAGCAGACGCCCCCCCATCGAAGTCCGCGTCGCGTCGAGTACCTCGATGAGCGATCCGGAGCGCCGGCGATCGAGCAGCGACTCGGTGAGCTCCAGGTGCGCGCGCGCCTGTTCGTCGATGACCAGCGTGTCGGTGCGCGCGTAGATCTCGACGCCGGAGAGCGGCAGCTCGGCGCCCGGCTGCGTGGCCCGCGCGTACCGGAGGACCGCGGCGATGGCGGCCGCGGCGCGTGGGGCACGCGTCAGCAGCGTCGGGAGCGTCGGATCGAAGGCGGCGCCGAGGAGGCGCAGCTCGGCCGCCGGATCGCCGTCGTCGACGTTGGCGCGGGGCACACGCGGGTGGGCGGCGCGCACCCGCTCCGCCAGCGCGCGGTCGGCGTCGCCCCGCCCGAACACCAGCTCGCGCGGCGCGACCCGTCCTATCTCCTCGCAGAGCGCCTCGACGCTGGGCGCCTCGGTGGCGCGGAAATCGCCGGTGGTCACGTCGAGAAATGCGAAACCGTATCCGCCACGCGGGTCGCCGACGGCGGACGCCACGTAGCTGGGCGCGCGCGGGTCCAGCGACTCCTCGTCCAGCACCACGCCCGGCGTGATCACGCGGACCACGTCGCGTTTTACGATCCCGCGGACGGTGCGCGGGTCTTCGAGCTGCTCGCAGAGCGCGACCCGGTGGCCGAGCTCGGTCAGCTTCCCCAGGTAGGTGCGGACCGCGTGGTGCGGAACTCCGCACATCGGGACCGGATCTTCCTTCCCCTTGTCGCGCGTGGTGAGCGTCAGATCCAGCACGCGCGCGACGTAGACCGCGTCCTCGTAGAACATCTCGTAGAAGTCGCCCAGGCGAAACAGGACGATCGCGTCCGGATACCGCGACTTGACGTCGAGGTACTGGCGCATGAGCGCGGTGGTCGCAACGGGCGCCGGCGCGGCGGGCGCTGGCGCACCAGATGGCGGGGCAGCGGACGCCGGCGTGCCGGGTGGCGGCGCACCAGGTGGCGGGGCAGCGGGTGACGGCGCAGCGGGTTCCAAACTACGCGCGGGCAACCGAGCCCGCCCCCGTTACTTCTTCGGCGCGGCGGCCTTCTTCTTGGCCGGCTTCGCGCCGGCGGCGGCGACGACTTTCCCTTTTCCAGCGGTGCGCTTCTTGGCGAGGCGCGCCTTCAACTTGCCCTGCCGCACGCGGCGGCGCATTTTCATCGACCGCCGATTGTCCCGTCTTCCCATGCGCTCGCAATACTGGTTCGGCGCCGGGCTGTCAAGCCGAGACCGCCCCGACACCGCACCCGAACCGTCGAAAGACCGCAAAGTTGTCAGCCGCAAAGCCGCGTGTTAGCTGCGTAGACGCCATGAGGTTCCCCAGCTTGCGGCGCCCCGTCGGAGCCTCGTTTTTGGCCGGAGTTTGCGGCGCGGGGCTTGTCGATGCGGCCCGGACAGCCGCCCATGGCGGGGCAAGCGGCGTCTTTACCCTGGCGCTTGGGCTCTACGGCGGCGCGGCGGTCCTGCTGGGTCTGCTGGCCGATCTGACGGTGGGCGCCCTAGACGGGGCGAGGCCCGCTTCCTGGCAGGCACAGCCCTTGCGCGCGGAGCCGGAGCGAGACCGCGCGGTCGCCACCGGGATCCTGGCGGCGCTCTGCGGCACCCTGGTGATCGCCGTGGTCGCCGTGGCGGGACAGCGTCTCTTCGTCGGCAAGATGGCGAGCCAGAAGCTGGCGGCGATCGCCGCCGGCGGCCTGGTCGCGATCGGCGCCCTGCCCGGCGCCGCCGTGGGCATCGCGCTCTTGCCGTTGCTGCGGCGGCTCGCGCGGGCCCTCCCCCGCCCGCGCGCGCTGGGCGCCACCGGATTCCTGCTGGTCGCCCTGTCGGGCCTAGGGGTCCTGGGTCTGGTCGGGGCGCTGTCGCGGGCCGACTGGCGGGTCCTCGATCTCGGACCTCTGTACGTGATGGCTCTGGCGATCGCGCTCGGGGCGGCGCACGGGATCTTCTGGTTCGGATCGCCATTCGGTCGAGCGTGGAGGGCGCGGGTTCCGGCGGCGCTGGGCCGCTGTCTGCCGATCGCGGTTGGCGTCGCGGCCGTCGTGGGCCTCGCATTTGGCGCGCGGCTGCCGGAGGGCGCGCGGGCCTATGCCGCCATTGCCGATTCGGGCTGGGCCCTGCCCTCGCTCCTCTCGATGGCGCGGCGGCTGACCGACCACGACGGCGACGGCTTCTCGGCGCGGTTCGGCGGCGGCGACTGCGACGACACGCGCGCCGACGTCTATCCAGGCGCCGAAGACATTCCGGGCGATGGCATCGATCAAAACTGCGAGGGGGGCGACGCGAAGCCGGTCGCCGCGACCGCCCAGACGCCGGCGGGCGCGACGCCGAGCGACCCGATCATGCCGATCAAACCCCGCGCCGACGCGTTCAAGGGGAACGTTCTGATCGTCACCATCGATGCGTTTCGCGCCGATCGGCTGGGGATCACGGGGTACGGACGCCCGGCCGGACACTCGCTGACGCCGACGCTGGATGCGCTGGCGCGCCGGGGGGCCTATTTCCGCCGCGTCTGGTCGCAGGCGCCGAACACGCCGCGATCGTTCCCCTCGATCTTGACCGGCCGCTATCCGACCGACATCGGCTGGGATAAGCCGACGGTGAACTACCCGAACCTGCTTGCCACCAACCACACCTTCTTCGAGGGGCTGGCCGCCGCCGGTCTCAAGCCGATCGGGATCTTCTCGCACTTCTATTTCACGACCGACCGCGGGATCAACCGGGGGTTCGCGGAGTGGTCGGACGACGGCGCCGGGACCATCGCCGAGTCGAACAAGGACAGCGCCTCGCCCCGGATCGTTCCGCGGGTGATCGCGCGCTTGCGCGAGGCCGCCGCGCACCACGAGCGCTTCGTGCTCTGGACCCATCTGTTCGAGCCGCACTCATCGTACATGCCGCACAAGGAGTTCCCGACCTCGCTCTCCGGCGTGCCCGGGCTGATGGAGAAGTACGACTACGAGATCGCCTTTGCCGACCTCTGGGTGAAGAAGCTGTTCGATGCCGTGCGGGAGCTCGGTCTCGACAAGACCACGACCATCGTCATCATGGCGGATCACGGCGAGGCCTGGGGAGAGCACAAGGCCTACTTCCACGGCACCGACCTCTTCGACGAACAGACCCGTGTCCCGCTCATCATCGCCGTCCCGGGGCAGGCCGCGCGCGTGATCGACGACGACGCCGAGCTGGTCGACGTGGCCCCGACGCTGCTCGACCTGGTCGGGGCGCCGATTCCGGCGAACATGCGGGGCCGCAGCCTGCTGCCGCGCATCGAGGGGCGCCCGCTGCCCGCGGTGCCCATCTTCGCCGAGCAGATGCCCGCCACCGCCTGGCCGCACCAGGCGGCCATGATGGTCGAGGGCAATCACAAGATCATCCACCGCATAAGCGACCGGCGCTGGGAGCTCTACGATCTCAAGCGGGATCCCGGCGAGAAGACCAATCTGGCAGATGCGCCCGCCGCCGCGACGACGTTCGCCGACCTGCGCGCGAAGCTGCTGGCGTTCGAAGAGCGCCCCAGATAGCGCCGCGAGCGTCCCAGGCGTCAGTTGGCGTCGAGGGCGGCGGCCAGCGCGTCGCGCTCCTCCGGCCGCGCGCGGGCGAGGACGTAGGTGCGGATCTCGCGCCAATCGCCGGCGCCGGGATCCTTGCGCGTGCACGAGATCGCCTTGCGCCAGTTCGGATCTGCGGCTTCGTCGCGCCAGCGGGCCGCGCGGATCCACTGGGCGCAGGCCTCGCGGGGACGGCCGAGGCGATCCCAAACCGCGGCGCCCCGCGCGAGCCCGGCGGCGCGATCGTGCGAGTGGAAGGTCAGCTCCATCAACATGCGCTCCGTACCGCCCAGGCGACCGGCGCGACCGAAAACGAAAGCCGCCAGCTCGAGGACGTCGGGTGAGCTGGGGTCCTCGTCGAGCAGGATCTCGACCCAGCGAAGCGCGCGCGGGACATCGTCGAGGACCGCGGGAAACGCGGCCGCCAGCGGCAGGAGCCGCGCCGAAAGCGCCGGTCCCGAAAGCACCCATCCTTCCAGATCGCCGGGAAGCGCGGTTGGGGGAGGCGGCGCTGGCGGGAGCGGCTCCGGCGTCCAGCTCCGATCGACGCCACCCAGCCGTGCGGCCTGGTCGAACGCCGCCTGCGCGTCTGCGCGCGCGTCGACGGCCTTCCAGGCGTCGCCGGCGGCCGCGGCGGCACCCGCCCGCTCGGCGACCAGCTTCTCGCCGCGCGCCGGATCGAGCCGCGCGAGCGTCTCCAGATCGCGGCTCCAGGGCACCGCTCGGCCCATCGCGCGAAAGTTCTCGGCGCGCGCGCCCAGAAGGTCGCACAGGCGCGCCCGCTCTCCGTCACTGAGTCGCTCCGCCGACGCCAGCGACGACAAGGCAGCAATTTCCAGCACGCCATGACCGAACGCGCGTTCGCGGTTTGCCGTTTCGCGTGCCTCCCGCGGCGTCAGCCGCGCCTCGGTGGGTGGAATCGACGGGCGGCCGTTCAGCGGCGCGCCGATCTGCCAAGGTGGCAGGCTGCAGCCCCAAAGCAGGCTGCAGCCGCAGAGAGCCAGCGCGGCGTAGCCCGAAACCCCGATCCTCTTCGGGCTCATCCGCGACCCCGCCGGTCGGGCCCCGGTGTCGCCAGCAACGCCAGGATCGCCCCCCCCGCCAGGGCACCACAGAAAAACGACAGCGCCGGCAGGCCAATCGGCTCGCGCAGCAGGGCCGAAGGCGCCACCGCCACCGCCAGCGGCGCGAACGCGAGCGGCAGCGAGAGGATCCCCCTTCCCCCCGCGACCAGCACCAGCAGGATCGCGATCGTTCCCGCAGCCGCGACCAGCCCCGCCCGCAAAGCCCGGTTCCAGACTTCCGAGAGCGCCAGATCGTTCGGAGCGCCGCCGATCGGCGTGACGTCGAGGGTGAACGCGCCCGCCGCCGTGGGATCGACCGGGAGGCCCACCACCGGTCCCATCGCCTCGGCCGTCGCGCTGCGCACCTCGTCGGCCAGCACGCCCTCGGTCGGCAGGTTGGCGCCGTAGAGCATCGCCTTGAAATCGAGACGGGCGGTGTGCCGCCGGCGGACGATCGCCAGTCGTCGCGCAAGGCTGGCCGCGGTGGTGTGCAGCTCGGGCTCCGACAAGCGCGAGCCGTAGGCGACCGACACGGCCCCGAGCATGTCGTCGGGCCTGCTGGTGGTGCCGAGCGCGCGAGCGGCCAGGATCAACCGGTCGATCTCGAGGGCCCCGATCGGCAACGGATGGTGCGCCGCGAAGGCGCGGACGGTTTCGGCGATCTCGCTCTCCAGCTTGGGCGGGTCGGCGCTGGGAAGGAGCGCCGCCGTGCGCGCCACACGTTCGACCGACAGCGCCTCGGACCGACCGAGCGTCCGACCGGAACGGGCGCAGATCCGGAGCACCCGCTCGCGGGCGTCTTCCGCCAGCAACCCCTGCCCGACCAAACGGCTCACCGGCGAGAACCCGGCGATCGAGAAATCCAGATGCGCGAGCGATCGGCGCATCTCGCGATCGATGTAGCGCTCCGTGCCCGCCACGATCGCCAAGCGATCGACCTCGGGATCGTCGTCGAACCGGATCCCGATCAGGGCCTGCCGGTGATCCGCCGACAGCTCCAGACCGATCGCCGGATCGGTCCGCGCCTGCGTGAGGATCCGGCGGACCTCCCCGGGATCGCCGGGAATGCCGCTGCCGTCTTCGCCCTCGAAGGTGATCCCCAAGAAGAGATCCGCGACCGACCAGGCGTTGGCCACGCCCGGCTGCGCACGCAGATAGTCGGTCAGACGACGGACCTCGCGCAGCACCACCGGCTCTTCGAGATCGGCGCGCACGGCGACGAAGAACATCGGCGCGGCTGTCCACTGCCGGGTCCCCACCCGAAGGCGCGGCGACAGCACGACCACCACCGTCACGATGGCCGCCGCGACCACCAGCAGCGGCCGAAAGAACCGCGGCGACGGCGCCTGGGCAGCCGACGCCAGGTCGCGCCGCGGCAGCGCCCACAGCGCGACCGCCGCCGCGCCCACCGCCGCCAGCGCGCCCGCGATACGGAGGCCCGTCACCGGCACCAGCACGAACGGCGCGGCGGCGCCCACGGCGGCCGCCAGGGCGCGTGGCAGCCGCCCGGCGTCGAGTGGAAACCGCGACCGCGACGCCGCGAGCAACACGAAGAAGGCCCAGGCCGCGGCAAATCCCAGCGGAAGAAGGCCGGCGTGGTGGCGCCGCGGATCGGGCCACAGCGATCGCGTCTCGATGGTGGCGCCGGCGGTGGGGCCGAAGCCGAGGCCGGAGGACGCCAGCGCCGCCGCCACCTGCGGTGAAGTTCGCTCCCAGTCGGACGCCTCGACGAAGAACCGCGCGCGGCGGCCGTTCTCGGTCAGGAACCAGCCGAGCGCGTCGGCGCGCCGGACCACCCGCTGGCGGGCCGCTTCCCCCTCGCTCTCGCTTTCGCCGCGCGCCAGGACCGGGCGCGCGCTGGGATTGCCGCTCCCGTCGACGGTGATGTCGAGCAGCCCCGCCGGTCCGAAAACCGCCCCTACGCCCGGCACCTCGCGCAGGTGCTGCTCGGCCAGAGCCAGCGCCTGTCGGTTGGCGGCGTCGAAGACGTCGTCGACCTCGACATCGACCTCGTGCAGCGCGAGCAGCCCGAATCGGGCGCCATCGACGCGGCCACGCGCGACCGACCGGGCGTGCGCGGGGGCCCAGGCGAACGGATCGTCTGCGGCGCGCGCGGGTCGAGCGGCACCGGCGCCGAGCGCGATGATCACGGCCGCCAGGGCCCGATCCCCAAATCTCACGCCGCTGAAACTATCACTACCGGATGAAGGTCGCGGCGCGGGCGACGTCGACGCTGCGTTCGGCCTCCGCGTCGGAGAGGATCTTGGCGTCGATCAAGAGCTCGTATTCCTGACGGAGGTGGGTGTTGAGCAGGTACGGCCCGTCGGTATTGATGGTGTAGCGGACACCGGCGTTCTCGAAGATTCGGAGCGCCCGGCCGAGCTCGGCCAGGCTTGCCACCGCGTGGGTGCGAAGGTTCGAGCTGGGACAAATCTCGAGGACTGTCCCGGACTCCGCAATCTTGCGCACCGCCTCTTCGCTGGTGGCCGCCGCGACGCCGTGACCGATCCGAGCCGGGGCCAGCTCCTTGAGCACCGCCAGGACCCCGGGCACGGCGGTGTATGGCGTCTCGCCGGTGTGGACGGTCGTGCCCAGAGAGGCGCGCCGCGCCCGCGCGAACAGATCGCGATAGCCCGCCACCTCGGCGCCCAGCTCCAGCGTGTGGATCTCCGGCCCGGCCAGGTCGATTCCCACCACGCCGCGCGATTTGTATTTCACCGCCTTCTTCACCAGAATTTCGTTGAGATCGAGCGAGAACTCGCGGGCCAGGCAGAAGATCAGGCCGGCCTTCACGCCATAATCGAGGCAAGCGCGGTCCATTCCCCGCAGCGCCGCATGGATGATGTGGTCGAGGTCCCGCTCGCCGCCCAGGTTCCGCTTCATCGGGTTGAAGCGCAGCTCGATGAGCGACACGTTGCTGGAACGGAACTCCTTGCCGATGATCTCGTAGACCGAGCGCTCGATCGCAGCGGGCGAGGACTGGATCTTCTCGGTCCAGCGATCGAGGATCGCCAGGTACTCCCCCAGCGACGAGACCGTCTCGGGGTTCGCGGTCACCAGATCGCGAAACTCCCAGAAGGTCTGCACGGGGAGCTTGATGCCTTGCTCGTGGGCGATCGCCCAGAGGATGTGCGGCGCAACCGCCGCGCCCACGTGGATGTGCAGGTCGCAGAGCTCCAGGCCCGGAGACAACATGGGATAGTATAGCGTGAGACCCTCGAAGGGTCCTGCGAGGCTATCGCGCGGCGGAGGCGGGCTTCGCCGCCACGGGGGCGCGGGTCGCGCCCGATTTCCCGTTCCGGTTGAGCAGCGAGCGCAGCTCTTGGCCCGGGGAGAAAATGATCGTCTCCTGTTGCGGGATCGTGATGGGCGCGCCGGTCTGTGGGTTCTTCACCATCCGCGGTGGCCGGCGACGCTTCGAGAAGGTGCCGAAGCCCGGGTAGGTCAGGCGGGCGCCCTGGTTGCGCGAGACCCGGGTCCGGATGAAGTAGTCGCCCATCTCGGTGAACACAGCGTTGACGATCTGGGCCACGACCTTCTTGGTCAGATCGCGGGGCAGGTACTTGCCCCCATACACGCGCTCGATGAGCTCCGCCTTCGTCATTTCGTGTCTCTCCCTATCCCAGTGCTCATTGGGGGTCGTCAGACTACGGATTCGAAATTGCGGTGTCAACGATCGCGCGTGCCTGTCTTCCTCTATCCTATGGGGCTATTCTAGAAGGGTGCGCGCGGTGAGATGGTCATGAACGCGACCGGCAAGGTGACGTACATCAGCCTGTCCGCCGATGATCCGGCGATCGACGCGGCGTTCGGGTCCGCCATCGCGGCCGTACGTGCCGATCTCGGCAAGAGTCATGCCTTGCACGTGGCCGGGGAGACCCGCCCCGGCCACGTGGTGATCGACAGCAGCAACCCCGCCGACGCGCGACAGGTGGTGGCGCGGGTTGCCGGCGCCGGCGAGGCCGATCTGCGCGACGCGGTGGCCGCCGCGCGCGCCGCGTTCCCGGTTTGGAGCGCGCGCCCCTGGCAAGAGCGGGTCGCCATCGTCGAGCGGGCCGCCGAGATCGTCCGTCAGAGAAAGTTCGAGCTGGCCGCCTGGCTTATCTTCGAGATGGGGAAGAACCGCGTCGAGGCGCTGGGCGAGATCGAGGAGACCGCCGACCTGCTCGCCTACTACGCCGGGCAGATGCGCGGCTCCGACGGCTACGTCCTGCAGATGGATCGGCTGGCCCCGACCGACCAGAACACCAGCGTGCTCCGCCCCTACGGCGTCTGGGCGGTGATCGCACCCTGGAATTTCCCCTACGCGCTCCTGGGCGCGCCGATCGCGGCGGCGCTGCTCACCGGCAACACGGTGGTCTGCAAACCGTCGTCGGAGACGCCGCTGTCGGCGGTGAAGCTGACCGAGATCTTCGAGGCCGCCGGGGTTCCGCATGGCGTGCTGAGCTGCCTGCCCGGCAGCGGGCGCGTGGTCGGCGACGGCCTCATTGCCCACCCGGACGTCGCGGGTGTGACGTTCACCGGCTCGTACGACGTCGGGTTCAATCAGCTCTACCGGCGCTTCGCGCGGGATTTTCCCAAGCCCTGCATCGTCGAGATGGGCGGCAAGAACCCGGCGCTGGTCATGCCCAGCGCCGATCTCGCGCAGGCCGTCCAGGGCGTCCAGCGCTCGGCGTTCGGGATGAACGGACACAAGTGCTCGGCTTGCTCGCGGGTCTTCGTCCACCGGGCCGTCGCCGACGCGTTCATCGACGGGCTGGCGCGCGCCGCGGACGGCATCACCCCCGGCGATCCGCTGGACAAAGGGGTGTTCGTCGGTCCAGTCGCTACCCGACAGAGCTACGAGGACTACCAGCGCTACGTCGCCCTCGCGCGGACCGCCGGCGCGGTGCGCGCGGGCGCCGCCGTGCTCACCGATGGCGCGCAGGCGCACGGTTACTTCGTGAGGCCGACGGTGCTGACCGATCTGCCGCCCGATCACCCGCTGCTGCGCGACGAGCTCTTCGTCCCGATCGTCGCGGTGCAGGTGGTCGACAGCCTCGACCACGCACTGACCGCCGCCAATGACACGAAGTTCGGGCTCACCGCGGGGCTCTTCTCGCGCGAGGGCAAGGAGATCGACACCTTCTTCGACCGCATCGAGGCCGGCGTGGTCTACGTCAACCGCGCCGCCGGGGCGACCACCGGCGCCTGGCCCGGGGTGCAGCCCTTCGGCGGTTGGAAGGGGAGCGGCTCGACGGGGAAGAACATCGGCGGGCACTACACGCTCCTCTGCTACCTGCGCGAGCAGAGTCGGACGGTGTGCCAATGAGCGTGCAGCGCGCGGCGCAAGCGGCGCTCGAGGCGCTGGCGGCGCGGCCGATCACCATCGTGACGCCGCCCCCGGGGCCGCACGCCCGCGAGATGATCGCTCGCGCGCTGCCTCATCTGTCTCCCTCGCTCATCCACTGCTATCCGCTGATGGTCCGGCGCGCCTCGGGCTGCATGGTCGAGGACGTCGACGGCAACGTCTATCTGGACGCGGAGGCCGGCGTCGCCACGGCGTCGACCGGACACTGCCACCCGGACGTCGCGGCGGCGATCGCCGCGCAGGCGCAGGTCTTGATTCACATCTGCGGCACCGACTTCCACTATCCCGGCTACGGCGAGATCTGCGAGAAGCTCGGCGCGCTGGCGCAGATGATCGGTCCCAACGCGAATCACTGGCAAACCTTTCTCACCAACTCGGGGACCGAGGCCGTCGAGGCCGCCATCAAGCTGGCGCGCCAGCACACCGGGCGGCCGGGGATCATCGCGTTTCGCGGCGGGTTCCACGGCCGGACGCTCGGCTCGCTGTCGCTGACGGCCAGCAAGTCCAAGTACCGCCGCGGCTTCGGGCCGTTCTTGCCGGGGGTCTATCACGCGACCTACGGGGATCTGGACAGCATCGAGGAGCTCTTCGCGACGCTCACCGCACCCACGGACGTGGCCGCGATTGTCGTCGAGCCCGTCCTCGGCGAAGGCGGGTACATCGTGCCGCCGCCCGACTTTCTGCCCGGCCTGCGTTCGCTCTGCACCCTCCACGGAATCTTGCTCTGCTTCGACGAGGTTCAGACCGGCATGGGGCGCACCGGGAAGATGTTCGCGGCCGAGCACACCGGGGTGGTCCCGGACATCTTGCTGGTCGCCAAGGGCATCGCCTCCGGGATGCCGCTCGGCGCGATGATGGCGCCGAGCAACATCATGACCTGGCCGGCCGGCAGCCACGGATCGACCATCGCCGGCAATCCGGTCGCCATCGCCGCGGGCCTGGCGACGATCGCGCTGCTCGAGCACGGGCTGGTCGCGAGCTGCGCCCGGGTCGGGCAGCGTCTCAAGAAGATGCTGGCCACCAAGCTGGCGGGCGCCGCCGGCGTCACCGACGTGCGGGGCCTGGGGTTGATGATCGGCGTCGAGCTCGATTCCCACGAGCGGGCGGGCGCCCTGGCCCAGCTCTGCTTCCGGCGCGGTCTGCTGCTCCTCGAGTGCGGCAAGAAGGCGATCCGCTTCTCGCCGCCGCTCATCCTGACCGAAGCGCAGGCCGAGATCGCGAGCGACGTCTTCGCCCAGGCCTGCGCCGATGTAAACGCCGCCCCGCCCGCATGACCTCGGCGAGTCACATCGCCGAGCGCCAAGCCGCCCGCGTCTTTTACACCTGGACCTCCCAGGCGAACGCGGTGCCGCTGGAGATCGTCGGCGGCGAGGGGGCGCGCTTCGTCACCGCCGACGGTGGGAAATGGTGGGACCTCGGCAGCATGACCTGGAACGCCGGCCTCGGGCACGGTCACCCGCGCATGCGCAAGGCGCTCGGCGAGGCGGCGGGGCGCGGCCTGCTGGTGACGCCGACCGCGGCCTTTGCCGCCAAGGCGCGCGCGGGCGAGCTGCTGGCGGAAGTGACGCCGCCCGGGCTCGAAAAGACGTTCTTCTGTCTCTCGGGCACCGAGGCCAACGAGAACGCCATCAAGATCGCGCGCCTCTTCACCGGACGAAAAAAGATCGTCGCCCGCACCCGCAGCTACCACGGCGCCAGCCTGGCGATGCTGTCGCTCTCCGGCGATCCACGGCGGTTGGCCTTCGAACCCGGCCTGCCGGGCGTGGTGCGGATGGGCGATCCCTACTGTTTCCGCTGCCCCTTCGGCAAGGTGCCGACCTCTTGCGCGCACGAGTGCGCCGCCGATCTGGAGACGGCGCTCTTGCGCGAAGGTCCGGAGACCGTCGCCGCCGTGATCCTGGAAGGGATCGTCGGCGCGAACGGCGTCTTCGTCCCGCCACCCGGCTACTGGAAGAAGATCCGTGAGATCTGCGATCGCCACGGCGTCTTGCTGATCGCCGACGAGGTTCTCTCCGGATTCGGGCGCACCGGCCGCTGGTTCGCGGTCGATCACGACGGCGTGACGCCGGACCTGCTGACCATGGCCAAGGGGCTGACCGGCGGATACGTCCCCGGCGGCGCGGTGATCGTGACCGACCGGATCGCGCGCCATTTCGACGATCAGGTGCTGGTCTGCGGTCTCACCAGCTACGCCCACCCGCTGGTCTGCGAGGCGGTAGTGGCCACCATCGAGATCACCCGCGACGAACAGCTGGTCCCGCGCGCGGCGTCGCTGGGCACATTTCTCGAGCTGCGCCTCCAGGATTTCGCCCGCGAGCGGCCGTACATCGGCGAGGTGCGGGGCCTCGGGCTCCTCTGGGCGTTCGAGCTGTGCGTACCAGGCGCGGCCGGCCTGCGGACCCGAGAGCCGATGCCCGCGGTCACGATGGCGAAGCTGGCGGCGATCTTGCGCCGGCAGCGACTCCACATGCACAAGCGCGACAACCTGCTCTATCTGGCGCCGCCCCTGGTGATCGCCGAGACGGAGCTGGAAGCGGCGCTCGGCGATCTCGGGCGCGCCCTCGACGAGGCGTTCCAGTGAGCCCCAGGCGCGGGCCCGATGGGAAGGTCTACGGCGACGTCGCGGGGGCGCTCGCAGGCCTGCTGCGCGACGGGATGTCCATCATGTCGGGCGGCTTTGGCCTGTGCGGCAATCCTGAAGCCTGCATCGACGCCATCGCCGCGAGCGGGGTCAAGAACCTCACCATCATCAGCAACAACTGCGGCAACCAGGGGCAGGGGCTGGCGGTGCTGCTTCAAAACGGCCAGGTCTCGCGGGTCATTTGCAGCTTCGTGGGCGGCAATCCGGACCTGGCCGAGCTGTTCCTGGCCGGCAAGGTCGAGGTCGAGCTGGTGTCGCAGGGGACCTTCGCCGAGCGGATCCGCGCCGGCGGCGCCGGCATCGCCGGGTTCTACACGCCCGCCGGGGTGGGGACGTCGGTGGCGGAAGGCAAAGAGGTGCGCGAGATCGACGGCCGCGAGTACCTCTTCGAACGCCCGCTGCGCGCCGATCTGGCGATCGTGCGGGCAGCCGTGGCCGATCGCTTCGGGAACCTCCGCTTTTACCGAACGGCGCGCAATTTCAACCCGCTCATGGCCACCGCCGCCGACGTGACCATCGCCGAGACCGATCGCCTGGTCCCCAAAGGAACCATCGATCCGGACGACGTGCACCTGCCCGGCCTGTACATCAAACGAATCGTCGAGGTGCGCGAGCACCGCAACGTCATCGAGCATCGCACCACACGCCCCAGGGGCGGCAAGCAGCCGACCGAGGCGACGCGCACCAAGATCGGACGCGGGTGAGCTGGTCGCGCGAACAGATGGTCCGACGGGCGGCCGCCGAGATTCAGCCCGGACAGATCGTGAACCTGGGGATCGGCCTGCCCACCGAGGTGGCGAACTACATCGATCCCGACGGCGGCGTGACGCTCCATTCGGAGAACGGCATCCTGGGCATGGGCCCTTTTCCCACCGAGGACGAGATCGATCCGCGGCTCATCAACGCTGGCAAGCAATTGGTGACGGCCCTGCCTGGCGCCAGCATGTTCGATTCCGCGCTGTCGTTCGCGATGATCCGCGGCGGCCACATCGACCTCGCGATTCTGGGTGGCCTGGAGGTCGCCTGCAACGGCGATCTGGCCAACTGGACGGTCCCCGGCAAGCTCATCACCGGCATGGGGGGCGCGATGGATCTGGCCGCGGGCGCGCGGCGCGTGGTGGTGGTGCAGAGCCACGCCGCGAAGGACGGCAAGCCCAAGCTGGTCCACCGGCTCACGCTGCCGCCCACCGCGCTCGGCTGTACCAGCCGCGTGATCACCGAGCTCGGCATCTTCGACGTCGGCGGCGACTGCTTCGTCTGTATCGCGAAGGCCGAAGGCGTCCACCGCGACACCATCGTCAAGGCCACCGGCGCCCCCATGCTCTTCACGACCGCCACCTCGGGCGGGTGAAATTCGTCACCGTCGGGACGCCCGACCTTGACCTTGCCAATTGGTCGCATAGATTCCCGTCGAATCGTTCGTCGGGAAACGGCCTAGGGACCCATGTGGATAGTTCGCCTCGCCCTGCGCCGCCCGTACACGGTCGCCGTCATGTGCGGCCTGATCCTGGTGATGGGGGTCCTGTCGCTCACCCGGATGGTGGTGGATATCTTTCCCGCCATCGACATCCCGGTGGTCGCGGTGGTCTGGAACTATCCGGGGCTCTCCGCGCAGGACATGGAGCGGCGGGTGGTCCTCATCAGCGAGCGCGGGTACTCGACCACCGTCAACGGCATCGAGCGGATCGAATCGCAGTCGATTCCGGGAATCGGGATGTTGAAGATTTACTTTCAACCTGGCGCCGAGATCGGCGCCGCGATCGCTCAAATATCGTCCGTCTCGAGCACGATCCTGCGCATCGCGCCGCCCGGAATGACGCCCCCCTCGATCATCCAGTTCAACGCCTCCAACGTGCCCGTGGCGCAGCTCACCGCCAGCAGTGAGGTGCTCCCCGAGCAGCAGGTCTTCGACTACGGTCTCAACTTCATCCGGGTCAAGCTGTTCACGATCCCGGGGCTGTCGACGCCGGCGCCCTTCGGGGGCAAGTCGCGGCAGATCAACGTCGACATCAACCCCCAGCAGCTGACCGCCAAGGGCCTCTCGCCCTACGATGTGGTCAACGCGCTGAACACCTCCAACGTGATTCTGCCGGCGGGGACCGCCCGCATTGGCAGCCGCGAGTACAACGTGCTGCTGAACTCGAGCCCGCTCGAGGTGGCCGAGTTCGCGAACATTCCAGTCAAGATCGTGGACGGGGCGCCGGTCTTGCTCGGGGACGTGGCGCGCATCTCGGACGCATTTGCCGATCAGACCAACGTGGTGCGAGTCAACGGCCGGCGCGCGACCTACCTGGCCATCTTGAAGCACGCGGACGCTTCGACCCTGGCGGTGGTGGACGCGACCCGCGACGCGCTGCCGGGAATCAAGGCCGCTGCCCCGAACGGCCTGGAGCTGAAGCTGGACTTCGATCAGTCCGTGTTCGTGCGGGGCGCCATCGGCGGCGTCGTCCGCGAGGCGATCGTCTCGTCGATCCTGGTGTCGCTGATGGTGGGCCTGTTTCTGGGGAGCTGGCGCAGCATGGTGATCGTCTGTACCTCGATCCCGCTGGCGATCTTCTCGGCCATCGTGGGCCTCAACCTGACCGGCCACACCATCAACATCATGACGCTGGGGGGGCTGGCGCTGGCCATCGGCATGCTGGTGGACGACGCCACGGTGGAGGTGGAGAACATCCACCGAAACCGCCTGATGGGTAAGCCGCTCACGCGCGCCATCCTGGACGGCGCGCAACAGATCGCGGTGCCCGCCATCGTCGCGACGCTGTCGATCTGCATCGTCTTTTGCCCGGTGGTCCTGCTGGTCGGTCCGGCCCGCTTCCTGTTCACGCCGCTGGCGATCTCGGTGGTGCTGGCGATGTTGGCGTCGTATCTGCTCTCCCGGACGCTGGTGCCGGCGCTGGCCCGCCTGCTGATGCGCAGCGAAGAGCACCACCAGGAGGGCACACCCGAACCGTCCGGCGGCTGGAAGGGGCTCGCGTTCCGGTTCAACCGGTGGCGCGACGCCAAGTTCGAACGTTTTCAGAACGGCTACGCGGCGCTCCTCCGCAGCGCGCTCGACCATGGTCGCTTCACGATCGGGGCCGCGGCGGCCATCGGCCTGGCCAGCCTCTGCCTGGTGTTCGTGGTCGGCACCGACTTTTTCCCCTCGGTCGACGCGGGCCTCATGAAGCTCCACTTCCGCGCCCCCAACGGGTCCCGCATCGAGAAGACCGAAGAGCTGGTGGGAGAGGTCGAAAACGGGATCCGCCAGATCATTCCGCCGAGCCAGATCGAGACCATCAACTCGATGCTGGGCGTGCCCGTGTCGTACAACCTGGCCTTCGTCCAGACCGACAACGTGAGCCCCATGGACGCCGAGATCCTGATCGCGCTCAAGTCGGACCACGCACCCACCGCGCGCTACATGCAGCGCATCCGCCAGATGCTCAAGCGCGATTTCCCGGGCTCGAACGCCTACTTTCAGCCGGCCGACATCGTGAGCCAGGTGCTCAACTTCGGCCTGTCCGCCCCCATCGACGTGCAGGTCGAGTTCCCCGACCTGCAAAAAGGCTACGAGGTCGCCCGCAAGCTTCGCGACGGCATCGCCGAGATCCCCGGGACCGCCGACTCCCACATCGTCCAGGACATCGACTACCCGGCGATCAAGGTCGACGTCGATCGGCTGCGCGCCGCGCAGGCGGGCATCAGCGAGCGCGACGTGGCCAACAACCTGCTGGTCTCGCTGTCCTCGAGCGGTCTGGTGGCACCGTCGTATTTCTTGAACCCGCACAACAACGTGAACTACTTCGTGGTGGTCAAGACGCCGTTGCCGCAGCTGTCGTCGGTGGAGCGGGTGATGTCGACGCCGCTCACCGCCGGCGCGCCCATCGAGTCGTCCGGCGGCACTGCCTCGCCTTCGGCGTTCCCCGAGGCGCCGACCCAGATCTTGAGTGGCGTGGCGACCGTTCACCCGGGGGGTAGCCCGGAGCAGATCAACCACTACACGGTCCAGCGCGTGATCGACGTCGACGCCAACGTCGAGGACCGCGATCTCGGCTCGGTCGCCACCGACATCCAGCGCAAAATCGACGCGCTCGGCAAGCTGCCCCCCGGCATGAAGGTGACGCTGCGCGGGCAGAATCAGGTCATGCAGAACTCGTTCCGCAGCCTGGGCCTGGGTCTCATCCTGGCAGCGCTCTTGGTCTACTGCCTGATGGTGATCCTGTTTCAGTCCTGGCTCGATCCCTTCATCATCATGGTCGCGGTGCCGGGCGCGCTGGTCGGCATCCTCTGGATGCTGGCGTTCACGCATACGACCATCAATGTAGAGTCGCTGATGGGGTCGATCATGGCGGTCGGGATCGCGGTGTCGAACTCGATCCTGCTGGTCAGCTTCGCCAACGATCTGCGCGTCGAAAAGGAGGGGATCTCGCCGCTCGACGCCGCGCTCGAGGCCGGCCGCACTCGACTGCGACCGGTGATCATGACAGCGCTGGCCATGATCATCGGGATGATCCCGATGGCACTCGGACTGGGCGAAGCAGGCGAACAGAACGCGCCCCTCGGACGCGCCGTCATCGGCGGACTGCTGGTGGCGACCTTCGTCACCTTGCTGCTCGTGCCCGCGGTGTACGCCAGCCTG
>CAYTTF010000053.1:0-15250 GCA_964440665.1 uncultured Myxococcales bacterium
ACGCTTCGTGGTCCTGACGGTCAGCTTTGGCCTGCGTCCCGGCGGTGCGCCGACCACCCACTACCGCGAGCTCGCCGAAACCCTCTCGGCTCACGAAAATCCGACCCTCGCCGACGCGCGAAATGCCGTACTGGGGCTGCGCCGCAAGAAATCGATGCTGATCACCGCCGGCGATCCCAATCGGCGCAGCGTCGGTTCCTTCTTCATGAACCCGGTCCTCGGCGCCGCCGAGGCCGCGGCGGTGGCCGCGCGCGCCGTCGCCGCGGGCGAGAGCGCCACGCCCGGCGATATGCCGAGCTGGCCGGCGGCTGGCGGGCGGATCAAACTGTCGGCGGCCTGGCTCATCGAACGGGCCGGCTGGCCCAAGGGGCTGCGGCGCGGTCCGGTCGGCGTCTCCGGCGCGCACACGCTGGCGCTGGTGCACCACGGCGGCGGCACCACCGCCGCGCTGGTGGCGCTGGCGCGCGACATCCGCGACGCGGTTCGCGCGCGGTTCGGCGTGGAGCTGGTTCCCGAGCCGACCTTCGTCGGCCTGTCGTGGAACCCCGGCCGCGCCTGAGCACCCAAATCGCCGATCCTGGATCCTCGGGCAAATCGGCGTTGACAACACCGACGGCCTGACTACAGTTATTCAAAATATGAACCGCCGTTCACTAGCTGAACCTCAACCCCAAAGCCTGCGCGAGCGTTTCCGCGAGACGACCGTGCAGGCGGTGTTGGCGGCGGCCGAGGAGGTGTTCGCCGACGCCGGGCTGCACGCCGCGCACATGGGCGAGATCGCGACCCGCGCCGGCGTATCGGTCGGGACCCTCTACAACCATTTCGCGGACCGCGAGGCGCTGCTGGCCGGTCTGATGGAGGCGCGCTTCGGCGAGATGCTGGCCGACATGGACGCGGCGCTGCGCGCCAGCGCCGGGCGACCGTTTCGCGAACGTCTTCGAATGCTCCTCATCGCCAAGCTCGGCTACTGGGACCGGCACCGGAAATTCATCCAGATCGTTCTGCAGGGCGAGACCGGCCGCTACCAGCAGACCTTCCCGCACGCCTGGGGAAAGATGAAGACCAAGATGCGCGAGATTCACGCCCGCGCCGAGAAGGTGATGGTTCAGGGGATCAAGGAGAAGGCGATCCGCCCCGAGCTGGCCGATCTGGCCTCGTTCTTCCTCATCGGCATGATGCGCGCGCTGGTCATCCGCGACGTGGTGCTGGGGATCGGCGAAGGCCTCTCGATGGAAGTGGATCGGTTGCTGGCGGCGTTCCTGGGCGGGGTCGGCGCGTGACAGCAGCCGCCTCAACCTTCATTTCAGCGCCGACGCGCGCGCCGGTCAACAAGTGGCTGGTCACGCTCTCGGTGACGTTCGGGACGCTGATGGGCGCCATCGACACCTCGATCGTCGCGGTCGCCACCCCGCATCTCTCCGGCTCGCTCGGCGCCACCGTCGAAGAGATGACCTGGGTGACCACCGGGTTCGTGATCGCGACGGTGGTCGTGATGCCGCTGACCGCGTTCCTGGGCCGTTTCTTCGGGCAGAAGCGGGTCTACCTATTTTCGCTGGGCCTGTTCCTGCTCGGATCGGCGCTGTGCGGCCTCGCGCGCTCGCTCCCGATGATGGTCGCCTGCCGCGCGCTGCAGGGGATGGGCGCCGGGGCGCTGCAACCGACCGAGCAGGCCATCTTGCGCCAGACCTTCCCGCCCGAGGAGCAAGGGATGGCGATGGCGCTCTTCGGATTGGCGGTCGTGGTCGGACCTGCGGCCGGCCCGGTGCTGGGCGGCTACATCATCGACAACATGAACTGGCCCTGGATCTTCTACATCAACATCCCGGTCGGCCTGCTCGGCATCTTCATGGTGACCCGCTTCGTGCACGAGCCGGAAGACATTCGCGCCGCCAACCACGCCCGCGCCGCCGAGCAGCGCAAGAATCTGGACTGGCAGGGCGTCCTCCTGATGACGACCGGACTGGCCTCGCTGCAATACGTCCTCGAAGAGGGCAGCCGCAACGACTGGTTCTCCTCGACGGCGATCGCGGTCACCGCCTTCCTGGCCGTCTTCCTGCTGACGGCCTTCGTCATCCGCGAGCTGACCGCCCCGGTGCCGGCGGTCGATCTGTCGCTCTTCAAGGATCGGGTGTTTCTCTCGGGAACCATCATCGGGTCGATGATGTTCGCGATCTTGATGTCGATCACCTTCCTGCTGCCCCTCTTCATGCAGCAGCTGCTGGGGTTCTCCGCGGTCCAGGCGGGCACCGCGCTCATGCCGCGCGCGCTCGCCATGATGGTGGCGATCCCGCTGGTGGGGCGCCTCTACAACTACGTGCAGCCGCGCATCCTGGTGATCGCGGGCGTCGCGCTGGTCGCGCTCAGCGCCTACGAGATGTCGCACTACACTCTCGACACGGGCGGGCACTCGGTGGTCGCCGCGATCATCCTGCAAGGCTTCGGCTTCGCGGCGCTGTTCGTGCCGCTCACCACCGTTGCGCTGGCCAGCATCCCGCGCTACCGCATGACCGACGCGACCGGGCTCAACTCGCTGCTGCGCCAGATCGGCGGCTCGCTGGGGCTGGCGGCGTTCGCCACCCTGCTCCCGCATTTCGTGCAGACCGCGCGCGCGGGCCTGGTGGCGCACGTCGTGGGCGGGCGGCCCGAGGTGATGCAGCGCCTGGGCGGCATCCAGGCCGGCCTCGTCGCCCGCGGCCTCGATCCAGGCGCGGCGCGCGAGACGGCCGTTCGCGTCCTCGACGGGATGCTCAACCGACAGGCGACGCTGCTGGCCTTCGAGCGAATGTTCGTTCTGGCCGGCATCGCCTTCCTGTTCGTCATTCCGTTCGCGTTGCTGCTCAAACCGCCCGCCGGTTCGCGCACCAAGCGCGTCGATCTGCACTGATCACCCCAGAAAAAGCCGACCCAAAAGCGAGAACAAAGACATGGATACCGCCGCACAAACCAGCAATGGATCGTCACCCGTTCTAACCGCATCGGCCGCGCCAACCGTATTGGCCGCGCCAAGCGCGTCGGCCGCGCCGGCGGCCGCACCCGCAGTCGTCGTCCCCACGGACCGGCCCGAAGCGCCGCCCAAGCGCCGCCGCCGGCCATTCTTGATTCTCGGCATCATCGCCGTCCTGACGATCGCCGGGATCGGCCTTTACACGATGGCGACCGCGGGCCGCGAAAACACCGACGACGCGCAGGTCGCCGCGGACATGGTGCCGATCGCGACCCGCGTGGCCGGCGCGGTGACGCGTCTTCACATCCACGAAAATCAGCTGGTCAAGCGGGGCGATCTCCTGGTCGAGATCGATCCGGCCGACTACGAAGCGCGGGTCCAGCAGGCCGAGGCCGAGCTGTCGATCGGTAAGGCGCAGGCGGAGGTCGCCGATGCGCAGGTGCAGATCGTCGATGCGACCTCCAAGGGCGGCCTCGCCACCGCGCGGGCAGCGCTCACCGGCTCGGCGGCCGGCGTGAGCAGCGCCGACGCGCAGGTTCTGGCGTCGCACGCCGACCTGGCGCGCGCCGACGCCGAGCTCCGAAAGGCCGAGATCGATCTCAAGCGGGCCCAGACGCTGAGACAGGCAAACGCCGCGACGCAGGAGCGGCTCGACGGCGCCCAGATCGCCTTCGACAGCGCGCGCGCCGCGAAGTCACAGGCGGAGGCGCAGGTCGCGCTGTCCGAGGACGCACGGCGCGGTGCCCAGAGCCGGGTCGGAGAGGCGCGCGGGCGGGTGAGCCAGAGCGCGCCGGTGGCGCCGCAGATCGCGGCCGCTCGCGCCAGCTCGGATCTGGCGAATGCGCGCGTGCGCAGCGCCGAGGCCGCGCTGGCGCTGGCCACGCTGCAGCTCGGCTACACCCGCATCGCCGCGCCGGCCGACGGCTACGCGTCGAAGCTCACGGTGCACGAGGGGCAGCTGGTCTCCGTCGGCCAGCCGCTCATCGAGCTGGTTCCAGCCGCCACCTACCTCATCGCCAATTTCAAGGAGACCCAGGTGGGCCGCATGAAGATCGGCCAGCCGGCCGAGATCGAGCTCGACGCCCTCCCCGGCCGCAAGTTCGAGGGGAAGGTCGAGAGTCTCTCCGGCGGCACCGGCGCCAGCTTCTCGCTCCTGCCGGCCGACAACGCGACCGGCAACTTCGTCAAGGTCGTCCAGCGCGTCCCGGTGCGGATCGCCTGGGTGAACCCGCCCGCCGACCTGGGCCTGAGCCTGCGCGCGGGACTGTCGGCCGACGTCACCGTCGATGTGAGGCCATGATCATGCGTCGTCTCGGCCGCAGCACGGGAAGAGGGATCCGTCTCGGCGCCGGCGCCGGCGCCCTTTTGGCCATCGCGATGGGCATGGTTGCCGGGCGGGCCGTGGAGGCCGCCCCCCGCGCGCTCAAAATCGACGACGCCGTCGCCCTGGCGCTGAGCACGAATCCGCATCTGGCCGCGGCTCGCGAGCGGGCGCATGCCGGCGAAGAAGGGATCACCTCCGCCGACCGGCGGATGCTCCCCTCGATCCACGTCAGCGAGGAGCTCCAGTATTACAACGCGCCCTTCGCCATCAGCTTCGCGATCCCGGGCGTGATGGCGGGCCCCCCGTTCACCGTTCGCGACCAGACCACCAACACCTTCGTCGCCTCCGCCGATCAGCCGGTGCTGAACCTCCTGCGCGCCAACGACGAGCGGGAGACACTGGTCGAGCAGAGCGCGGCCGATCGCGCGCAGATCGCCGCCGCCGAAGCGGACGTCCGCCAGAACGTCGAGACGCAGTTCCTGCGCATCTTCGAAGCCCAGGCCCTCGAACAGATCGCCGCCTCGTCGGTGCGGGAGCTCTCCGACCAGGTCACGGTGGCCAAGGCACGTCTCGCGAGCGGGGTCATCACGCAAGCGGATCTCCTGCGCATCGAGGTCGCGGTCGCAAATGCGCAGCAGCAGGGCCTGGAAGCCCACAGCCAAGGGCAGATCGCGCGCGCGCAGCTCTTCGCCGCCATCGGCCTGCCTCCCGCCGATGCCGCCGAGATGACGCTGGTCGAGCCGTCCGAGAGACTGAACGGCGCCCGCGCCCGGGCCGCCGCTCCGTCGTTGACGTCGCTGCTCCCCCAGACTCAGGCCAAGCGACCCGAGCTCGCGCAACAATTGCACCTGGTGGCGGCCGCCGACCGGCAGGCCAGCGCGCGGGCCAACGCCCTTCTGCCCGACGTCGACCTCGAGGCGGCCTACCTCCGGATCGATGGCCAGCCGTTTTCGCCGAAGAACTCGGCGTACGTCGGGGTCAAGGCCCAGTGGGCGATCTGGGAATGGGGCGCCGCCCTTCACCAGCGGCGCGCCGCCGAAGCGCTGGCCGACGCCGCGCGCCGCGACCGCGACATGCTGGAGCGCCAGATCGAGGCGGAGCTGGCCGCCAGCCTGGCTCAGGGCGACGCCGCCCGCGGCGCGGTCGACAGCGCCGGGAAAGCCGTCGCCAGCGCCGAAGAGGCCTACCGGGTGACCGACGCCGCGCTCAAGGCCGGCGCCGCGACCACCACCGACCTACTGGAATCTCAGGCCGCGCTCACCCAGGCGCGCCTCAACCTGACGCGCGCGCAATACGAGCTGGTCCTGTCGGAGGTGGCCCTCACGCACGCCACCGGCGGCTGACCGTTGCAGAGCCGGCGCGATCGTGAAAAAATGATCGCACACCCCATGCGCACCTTGTCGAAGCTCCTGCTCCTGCTGGCGATCGCCGTCGGCGTTCCGTCCCTTCCGTCGCCGGCCCTGGCCTCCGGAGCCTCCGCCGCCGTCCAGGGTCGGCGGAATCGGCCCCGCCACCGCGCGCACCACCGCGAGCGACGCCACGAAGAGCGACGCCACGAAGAGCGCCACGGCGAAGAGCGCCACGGCGAGTTGTAGGGTCGGGGACCCGGACGGGGTTCCGCGCCCGCCGCCCTACAGGCCAGCGTCCAGATCCGGGGGACAGATCGCCGGGTCCGGATTGGGCGATCTCGAACATATCGGGTTCACGACCCAGGCATCGAGGACCTTGAGCGCCCAGTCGTCGAGCCGAGGCGCCGGCGCCGGCGGCATCGGCAGGACTGCGGCGTGGATCTTCCCCTTTAGGGTGGCCTTCGCGCAGGCAAGCGCACCAGCTTTGCCCGCGGCCGTGTACACGTTGAGATAGTAGGGAGTGGTGCTGATGGCGTCGGACGCCAACAAGGCCGCATCGGGTCCGGTCGGCTGGGTGGCGGTATTGATCGTTCCCCCGTCGGGACCGGCGCCGTGGCACCGGACGCAGTGGGACATGAAGATCGGGCGGACGTCGGTGTCGTACGCCGGCTGTGCCGGGACCGGAGGCCCGCAGCCGACCACCAGCGCCACCGCGACCAACGCCAGGGGCGGCGCTCCCAGCCGCGACGCATTCCAGACAGGTCGCCTCGCCGTGGCCGTCCTCACAAGTAATAGTGTAGCTGGAGCATGAAGAGCGACGCCTTCGGGCCTTCGCTGGCGGCCCCGGCGCCGATGATCTGGTACTGCCCGAACAGCACCAGCTCGAAGTGGGCCCAGGGGAAAAAGTTTACCTCCGCGTCGAATCCGTTGTGCGCCGTCGTCGCCAGCGACAGGTCCTCCTGGTAGCGCTCGTAGGCGATACCCGCCATGAGCCCCCGCACCGGAAAGAACGTGGCGCCCAGATAGGAGACGAGCTGGTTCTCGGGGTACGCAGCAGCGCCATTTATCACCTGGCGGATGAAGTCAGCCTCGCCCAGGAACAAGACCCGCGCCGGCTCGAGCCAGAGCTTGCCGACGGCGCCCCCCTGATAGCGCGCGGTCTCGCCGCTGTTCCCGAGCCGCCCCTGCAGCGCCAACGCCGACATCCCGGCGAAGCGTTTCTCGACGTAGAGGGCTCCCCCCGACTCGCGTAGCCCCACGGATTGCAGCGGATTCGGGAAGTTCGGGGGCGGCGGCGTGAACCCCGAGACGTGCAGCTCCCAGTCGTCGCCGACGTAGCCGCCCGACACCGTGTAGGTCTCGTCGTAGAGATCGTAGCCGGTGTAGCGGCGCACATAGAAAGTGTGCTCGACGAAGCGCAACCCGTAGGGCGCGAAGAACCGGCCGGCGCGCAGATAGACCCCGGTCGCGCTCGGCCGCCACATCAGGTAGTGCTCGCGCGAGATGAAGCGGTCGCTGATGGACTCGATGCGCCCCTCGACCGACGAACCGGCCGGGCGGACGTCGCCCCGCGCGCCCCCTTCGAGGTAGAGCGACACTTGATCGCCGAACGCGAGGCGCGCGTAGAGGTCGGACTGCATCGGGAATGCGGCGTATTCGGGCGACTCGGGGCCACCGACCTCGTTGCGCAGCGCCGCCAGGCGGATGTCGGCGCCCAGGGCCAACCAGGAGGGGGGATCGAGCAGGCCGTGCAGGAACGCCCCGTCGCCACCCAGGCTGATCGTGTCGCCCGCCTCGTCGCGCCCCCACGAGGTGATGAGCCCCCCGCCGGCGGGTGAATAGTGGCACTGGCTGCATCGGGTGGTGCCGGAGCTGAACTGGAACTGCGGGTAGGCCGAGGCCCGACCGCCCAGCGCGATGAGGGCGAGGGCCGCCGCGAGCGCACAGAATGTGAATCGTCGCATCTGGTTCGACCGTCAGTTGTTCGGGGCGCCGTCGGTGATCCAGGATTCGATGAGCGCGATGTCCGCTTGGGGCAGCGGCACGTCGGGGGGCATACGGAGCGACCCCTCTGCGTTCATGAGCGAAATCACCGTCGATTGGTCGGGCAGCTTCGGGATGACGTAGAAGCCGTTGATGAGCGTGTAGTACCCGATCTCCCGCTCGTGCAGGTCGACGCCGCCCCGCTGGCTGATGGCGGAGTGGCAGCTCACCGTGGCGCAGCTCGGCTCGACGATGCTCGCGGCGATGAACGACCACTTCTGGGGACGATCGTCGACCGAGCCGCCACAGCCGGTCGCGGCCAGGGCACCAAGCACGGCGATACCGGCTAACAAGGCCAGGCTACGCGGGGGCATGCGCGGATTATGCATCAAGGACGATCCGGCTCAACTTCGATGGAGGATATCCATAGCGGTAGCTCACGGTCGGTGCCAAGTGCAATTTCGCTGTCCGCGCGCAACTCCACGCGCAACTTTCCGCCGCCGTGGACGGCCACCCCCGCGAGTGTGATCGGAATTCCAGCCGTTGGCCAAGACGCATGTGCCAGATTGGCGCCCCCCACAACGAGGTCGACCGTAGCCGGAACGGCGATGGTGGCGACGCTCTCCGCGCGCATCGAGACCCGGTAGCTTCCCGCCGGCACGTCGAGATCCGCGGCAACCGCCGCGTGCGCCACGGCGAGCCGGAGGCCGAACCCGTCCCACACCCCGCGGAGCGGCGAGGGACCCTCACCCGGGATCGGCGTGGTCGCACGAAAGCTACAGAGTCGCTTGGTCCCGTCGACGTCACAGACGCAGACGGCCCAACGGGTGTTGTCGCGAAGGCCGGCGCCGGCCTCGAGAAGACGGGGCCAGCCCAGAAAGATGAGTGCGATGGCGCCCAGGCCGGCCAGAGCCTCGGTCGCGATGCGCAGTCGCGTCCCGTCGTTCCCGCCGCGCACCACGCCGCGCAAGCCGGTGGCGATCCAGACCACGCCCGCTCCCGCGAACGGCATCAACAGGACCACGATCGCCAGCTGGTAGCGAACCTCGGCGAAGAAGATCGTGTAGAGCACGGTCAGCGCCAGCGGCATGGGCAGCAGCGCCAGCGCCGGCCAGTTCCGGCCCCCGACAGCGGCCACGATCCCGAGCACCACGGCCGCGACCAAAAAATACCAGAAGTCGTCGACCACCCGCTCGATGCGGAGGCGGTGAATGTCGAACCAGCCCCCGCCGGGCAGCACGCTCTGGCGGTAGAGCGGCCAGTAGAGAAGGGCCCGCTCGTTGCTGAGCAGACGATCGGCCTTGGCCGCCAGCAGACCGAGCGCGTAGCGCGGCTCGAACGCGGTCCACGTCTTGGCGAGCGCGTAGGCGGCGCGGTCGGCCTGCCGGTGGGGCGGCTCGAAGAGCCGGTAGCCGGTCCCTTCGGTGAAGAGCCGGTTGAGCGATCGACTGTACGTGCCCTCGGAGTTCGGGTTGGCCCCCACCAGCGCCGTGTGGCCGCCGTGGCTGTCGGTCAGAAAGAACTCGCCGTAGACATGACGATTGCGCAGCCCCCACGGCAACAGAATCAAGAACGCGACCGCCGCCGCCGCCAGCGCGCGCGTCAGCACGTGGATCCACTGCGCGCCGCGCGCCCGAAAATACGGCGCCGCCAGCAGCGCCAGCGGGAGCGCGACCGCGCGGACATACGCCGCCAGACCCAACACCGCCCCGAACAGCAGCGGTGCCCCCAGCGGACGCTGCGCGGTGTTGCGCGCGAGCAGCCAGACCGCCAGCGCCAGCAGCGCGGCCGCCGGCATGTCGGTGCCGGTCACGCTCGCCACGGCGATCCCGGCCGGCCAGAACGCGCAGAGCAGGCCCGCCACGATCGCCGCCGCGCGCCCGAAGACCGCGCGCGCCGTCCCGTACACCGCGGCGGTGACCAGGCCCCCCGACGCGACCCCGATCAACTTTATCGCGGTCAACCCGCCGCCCAGCGCATCGACCGCCGCGACCAGGAAGACGTAGCCCGGCATGTAGATGAATTCGGGATCGAAGCTGTGGTGCTCGACCAGATAGCGCGCCGACTCGATGTACATCGCGAAGTCGCCGACCGGCCGGGTCGGCACCACCAGCACCCAGAGCAGGCGCACGCCGATCGCGAGAGCGGTGAGCAGGAGCCCCACGGGGACGGTTATAACTGCCTACGGCAGGAAACGGCGAATCAGCGATTTCGCGGCCAGGCGGGCGAATACGACGTCATCCGACCAGACCGCGCCGCCGAGATCGCGCGCCACCTGCGCGACGTGGGCGTCCGGCGTGGAGACGGTGAGGCCCCTGCGGGCGGCGGCGGACCGCAGATTGCCGACGCGGAACCAATGATCGATCGGCGTCGGGGCGAGCGGGAGATCTCGGAGAAATCCCTCCAGACGACGTCGCTGCCCCACGGCGAGCGGCGCGCTCACCAGCTCGGCAGCCACGATCGGGGGCAGCACCACGTCCCCGTCGTGGAGCGCTCGCTCCAACCGGGGCAAGCTGCGGCCGCGGAAGAAATCCACCCAGACGGTGGTGTCAACGACCAGCGCGCTCACGGGACGCGTCCAGGTCGATCCGAAGGTCGAGCTTTCCTTTCAAGGACATGGCCTTGGTGTAGGCGCGGCGGCGGGCCAGAAGCTGTAGTCCCTGGACGATGGTCTCGGTCATTCCGACGCCGGTGACCTCGCCGGCGTCTTCGAGCAGGTGCCGCGGCAGGTTCACGGTGACCCGTTTTATCACGGGGGATGACATATGCTCATACTGACCGACGTATGTATGCTCGTCAAGATGACGACATTCGGTCGGTGGTCCAGGCGGCGGTTAACCTACAGCCCCGTCCGGTCGACCACGATCCAGTGGCCGAAGCGCCTCTCCCCGCCGCGCGGCCAATCCGGCAGCCGCTCGGGCCACCCCCCAGGTCGGTCATACCCGACGATATACGCGGCCCCGGTCGTCAGCATGCTCTCCCGCATGGTCGCGCGCGGCTCGCGGGTGACAATGAGCGTGACCGACTCGGTCCAGGGGATACCGGCGGCGTGGGCGATGCCGATCTCGGCGAAAGAATACGGTTCGATCATCACGGGCGCGCCGGGCGGGCGGACGGAGCGCAGGTGGGTGGCCAATGCGCGGTCCTCGCCGTCGAGGCGGGTGAGCGCGCCCATCGACTCGGCGCCGGCCCAGATCCGCTCGCGGCCGACGGTGGCGACCAGCCAAACGGCAACGGAAAACAGCGCGCCCGACGCAAAGGTCGCGACGCGGAAGGCCCGCGCGCGCGGGAGCGGAATCGCGGCGGCGGCGAGCGGCAAGAGCAGCGCACCCGGCACCAATGCGAATCGCGCCAGCGGCTCGAAGCTCTGAAAGACCAGACCGCGTCCGAGGTAGAGGGCCGGGGGGCCCAGCGCCGCCACGACCACGATCCAGATCTCGCTGGGTAGATCGCGCCACCGACGGACCAACGCCCTCGTCGCCAGCAGCAAAACCGGCAACGTCATCGCCGCCACGAAGGCCAGCGACCAGACGCCCACCTGGCGCGCCCGCCCCAGCAGCGCCCCATAATGCGCGCTCGCGGTCGCGGCCAGACCGGCGTGGTCGTTCGAGATGTAGTGGGCGAAGAACAGCGGATCGCCGCCGGCGCGCGCGCCCCAGAGCAGCCAGGCCGCGGGAAAAATCGCGGCGGTTGCGGCGAAGATTGCCAGGCCGCCCACCGGTGCCCCCTGCCCGCTGCCGCCACGTCTCCGACGCGTCAGCAGCCAGACGGCCCCGACCACCAGCGGCAGCGCAATCCAGGCGTCGTAACGGGTGACCGCCGCCAGCGAGGCACAAAAGCCCGCCAGAACGAACGTGCGCAACCGACCGGTCGCGATCCCCGCCAGCAGGCGCTCGAGCGCCAGCACCCAGAGCAGCAGATAGAGCGCTTCGCTCGAAGCCGTCGTCGACGCCTGGAGATGCAGCGGCGAGACCGCCAGCGCGAACGCCGCCAGCTTCGCGCGCCGATCCGTGGCCGTCGGCTCGCGCCCTGCGGCGTCTGCGCCTCCGGACGATCCGAACGACCCGATCAGCCGCCGCGCGAAGGCCAGAAACGGGAAGAAGACCGCGATCCCGGCCAGCAGCGACAGATAGCGCGACGAGCGGGGCGCAAACCGATCGAGCGCAATGAAGGGACGCATCAGCGTCGTGTGCAGCGGCCCGAACTGGCAGTAGGTGCGCGGCACGGCGGCGCTGGCCGGATCGAGGACCATCCGCTCGGCGATGAGCGCGCGCATCGGGGCGTCGCCGTGCTTGTTCTCGGCGAACGGAAACAACCCCACCCGCAGCACGACCGCCAGCCCGACGACGAACAGCGCCTGGCGCGACATCAACGGCGCGGCAGCGCCGCCCGCACGCGGGGCAACGCGGCGTCGATCTCGGCCAGCGACACGGCGCCGACGGAGATCCGGAACCAGCCACTGTCCTCGCGCAGACCGAAGGCTTGAAACGGAACGACGGCGAACCCGGCGCGATCGAGCAGCAGCTTTCGGGTCGCATCGTTGGTTTGCCCCGGGATCGCGAACCGTACCGAGAGATAGATCGCCCCCTGGGGCGCGATCACCTCGACCGGGTAACCGTCCTTCTGCATGGCCGCGAAACCCGTCGCCAGGCGATCGAGGCGTTGTTGTACCCGCGGTCGCATCTCCGCCAGATAGCTGGTCACGGCCGCCTCGTCGTCGAGCAGCGCCGCCATGGCGACCTGCTCGGGGCGCGGCGCCCAGGCGCCGACATGCCCGAGGATGTCGGCCATCCGCTGGCGAGCGGCCGGCGGCATCACCGCCCAGCCGACGCGCAGGCCGGTGGCGGCGAAGCTCTTCGAGGCCGCGTCGAGGATGATCGTGTACGGCGCCACCTCGGCGCACACCTCGGGCGGCGTGACGTGCCGGGCGCCGCCGAATACCAGTTGCCAGTAGACCTGGTCGTAGCAGAGCCAGATCGCCTTGCCGCCGGCCCGTTCGCGCCGCCGGTTTTCACCGACGATCATCTCGCAGATCCGCTGCAAGACCTCGGCGTCGATCGCGGTGCCGGTTGGGTTGAGCGGCGAATTGATCAGGACCAACCGCGCGTATTGCAGATGCGGGCGGAGATGCTCCGGCGTGGGAAAAAAGTTGGTATCGGCGCCCACCGGGATCTCGATGGCACGCGCGCCGCACAGGTACGCGTAGTGGTTGTTGTTCCAGGACGGCACCGGATAGACCGCCGCATCGCCCGGATCGAGCACCGTGAGGTACGACCCGTAGAGCAGCGGGCGCGCGCCGCCGGTGATGAGCACGGACTCGACCGGATAGTCGAGACCGAGGTGCTTGGCGTAGTAGCGCGCGACCGCCTCGCGCAGCGCCACCACCCCGTCCGACGGCGGGTAGTTGGTCTGCCCGGCCGCCAGCGCCGCCCGCATCCCGTCCAGCAAGGCGACCGGCGCCGGAAACTGCGTCGGATCGAAGTCGCCCACCGTGAGGTTGCAGATCTCGGCGCCTTTCGCCTTGAGCGCCCGGATCTCGGCCGCGATGCGCAGGATCTCGGACCCGATCACGCCGCGCGCGAGATCCGACAGCGACGCGTCGACGGTGGCGGGCTCCCCGAGGTCGAGACCGGGCGGCATGGAGACCGCATCTTACACGATGCCTCCGCGGGCCGCCGGCCACGGGCGGATCGTCGGCGATCGGCCCGGGAAGAGGCCCTCCCGAGCGACCAAAAAAAATACCCTTCACTTGTCGATCTTCCGGGCCGCGGGTCGTCGAGACGGTATAGGGAGGAAACACCATGCGATTCATGATGCTGATGAAGAGTGATTCGAAGGCCGAGGCGGGCATCCTGCCGGACCAGCAGCTGCTCACCGAAATGGGAAGGCTCAACGAAGAGATGGCCAAGACCGGGGTGCTGCTCTCCGGCGAAGGGCTCCGCCCGAGCTCACAGGGCGCGCGGGTTCGATTGTCCCGCGGGGGCTCCGCGAAGACATCCACCGTGATCGACGGGCCTTTCGCCGAGACGAACGACCTCATCGCTGGGTTCTGGTTGATCCAGACCAAGTCGAAGGAGGAGGCGATCGAATGGGCCAAGCGGGTGCCCGGCCAGGCGGGGGAGATCGAGATTCGCGCGCTATTCGAGGCGTCGGATTTTCCAGTCGACTCCAGCGAGAAACCGGACGGGTGGCGAGAGCAGGAGATCCGCTTCCGCGAGGTCGCCAACCGGGCGCCGGAATCCGCGCCGGAAATTCCCACCGCGCCCGCCCGCAAGCCGGGGACGACACGGTTCATGGTCATGCTGAAGTCCGACGAAAGAACCGAATCGGACGCTCTACCAAACCCGGAGACCCTGAGCGCCATGGGTGCCTTGATGACAGAGCTCGCGACAAGCGGCGCGCTGCTCTCCGGCGACGGGCTGAAACCGACGTCGAAGGGAGCGCGTATCAAGCGCGCGGGCAGCAGGCGCACCGTGATCGACGGCCCGTTCACCGAGACGAAGGAAATCATCGCCGGTTATTCGATGATCCAGGTCGAGTCGATGGACGAAGCGATCGACTTCGCCAAGCGCTGGCTCCCGATTCACCTCCAAGGAGCCGATGCCGCCGCGAGCGAGATCGAAATCCGGCCGCTCTACGAGCCGCTACCGGGGTAACACGTCGTCGACGCCGACCGCGAGATCTGGAAACGCGCGTGGACGCAGAATCTCACCCGCGCCGACCGTCGTGACCTGCGTGTAACCGTCGGCCGTCGGGTGGGTGTGCCGATGGAAGGTCCGGGTCGAGAGATCGACGACCCAATATTCCTCGACCCCCGCGCGCGCATAGACCGTCGCCTTGACGCCCAGATCTTTGCGCAGCGAGGCCTCGGCCACCTCGACGACCAGGAGCGCGCGCCGCGGATGCGCGCGCTGGTAATCGGCGACGGCCACCACGGCGAGGTCCGGTTCCGGCTCCGACTCGTCCGAGATCGCGAGCGGGCTCTGCACCCGGACCATCGCACGACCGACCAGCGCGGGCGCCAGGATCATCGTCAGCCGGCCGACGACGTCGGCGTGGGTCGCACCCGACGGGGTCATCTCGACCAGCACGCCTTCCAGTAGCTCGATGCGCTCATCGGCGAAAAGACCATCTTCGACCAGACGGTCGAATTCGTTTCGCCGCAGCGGCCGCAGCCGCTCGGGAGCTATCTCGCGCGCGTCCAGCACCCGTTCACAATAGCATGCGGGCTCGGGCCGCTTCGTCAGGCGACCCGAAGCAAATCCAGTAGCGGCGCGTCGGGCGAAGCGGGACTGGGACGCAATTCACGCGACTTCGGCACGGGCGCGAGGTTTCGCTCGAATCCACGACATTCGCGCCCTGGTCGTCCCACTCGATGCGCGCGAATCTGCACTTTGACAAGCTCGGAATGATGTATGGTTCTGGAACCGGGCCATGACGAAGAGACCGCTCGTAGTGGCGATTGCCCTGATCCTCGGTGCAGTGCTCGGCGACTGCGGCAACGGGCGAGTCACGCCGCAAGACGCGGGCAGCGGATCCGCCGGTCGAGGCGGTGCATCGGGCGGCAGTGGCGGCGTGACGGGTGGCGGGGCCATCGCTGGCAAGGGCAGCGGCAGTGGCGGCGTGACGGGTGGCGGGGCCACCGCTGGC
>CAYTTF010000053.1:15350-17850 GCA_964440665.1 uncultured Myxococcales bacterium
CAGTGGCGGCGTGACGGGTGGCGGGGCCACCGCTGGCAAGGGCAGCGGCAGTGGCGGCGCCGCCGGCTGTCCCTATGGATTCGCCGGCTTCAATGGAACTGCTGGAAACGGCACCGGCGGAACCGGCACGAACGTTTGCGCGACCAACTTCGCTTGCGGGATCAGCGGTGAGGCCTGCGCTTTGGGCCAAGAGTATTGTTACGGCGCGCGTGGCGGCGCAGGAAGCAGTGGGGCCGTTCCCGATGTTTGCAAGAGCCTGCCGGCTGCGTGCGCGGGCAACCCCAGTTGTGACTGTGTCTGCCCCAACGGGCTAGACAACTGCCCGGGCCTCGGCTTTAGCTGTATCTGCAATATCAGCGATGGGGCGCTGAGGTTGGACTGTCCAGGCGCGGGTGCGGCGGGTGGCGCTGGTGGCACGGGCGGCGCCGGTGGCTGCCCCTTTGGACTTGCCGGGAGCAGTGGAGCGGGCGCAGGCGGGAATGGTGGCGGCGGCGGTTCGAGCGTGCTTTGCGCCACCCCTCCCCTCTGTGGCTCCAGCACCTGCGCTCCTGACCAAGAGTATTGTCATTCGATCACGTTCGTGGGCGGCGCCGGTCAAAACGGCGGTGGCGGGACTGGGAACAGCGGAAGCGGCGGCACCGGGGGTGTCGGCGGGGCCGGGGGAATGACCGACCGGAACCACACCTGTACGACCCTGCCAGCGGGCTGCGCAGGCAATCCCAGTTGTGCTTGCGCGTGCCCGACCTGTCCAACAAACGGATTCCCCGAATCCTGCAGCTGCTCCGTAGTCGCCGGGGAGGTGATCGTCAGCTGTATCGAATACGGCATCTGACGGCTGGATCTCACCTCCGGACGGCGGAACGTCCGCGGCCCGCCCCTACGGCGCGTGCGCGAGCAGATAGTTCTGGACCAGCGTCCCCCAGGCCGTCGGCGTGAGACCGCTCGCGCTCTGGTTGACGTCGACCAGGTCGGGCGCGCAGTTGCTGAATGAATCGAGATCCCAGGCCAGCGTCGGAATTTTCTTCGATTCGACGTCGGCGAAGAAGACGGGCGCGCTGCCGCTGTCCAGGGTTCCGTACTCCCCGATGATCACCGGGATGTTCGAATAGGTGTACGAGCTCGTTGCAGGCGGATAGCCGTGAACCTCGTAGACGACGTTGTCGTACGGCAGCGGCGTGGTCGCGTAGAAGCTGATGTCGCCGCTCCAGCCGTTCCCCTGGACGGAGACGACGTGGTGGGGAACGCCGAGGCGATCCTCCTCGGCCCGGATGACGCCCACCGCGTGGGACATCGCCGCGCTCAGCGTGGTGTCGGTGCGCTTGTTGCCGCCCGGCTCGTTGGTGAGGCCGAACAGGACGAAACTCGAATTCGCGAACGAGTCGACCAGCGCGACGTAGACCGCGTCCGTTCCCGTCGGGAACATGGTCGCGTTCGGCGTCGTGGTGCTGTCCGAAGGAATGCCGGTCGCCTCCGGATCTCCGTCGGTCGTGTCCTGCAGGATCATCGAGGCGTCGCTGCGCAGCGTGACCAGGACGTAGACGCCGGCGTGGGTGCCGATCGCGTTGATGACGTTGGTCATCGGCGTCTTGTACTGCGCCGGGTTGGTCAGCCAGCTGCTGACCGTCACGTCGCTATCCATCGAGAGCGAGAGGCGAAGGAAGGTCGGCTTCCAGCCGGAGAGGATGCCGGATACCATCGTTTCCAGGGTCTGGTCGGAGTTGGTCATCCACAAACTGTTGTTGTAGGCGCAGAGGTAGATGTCGTCGGTGTTCACGCCGCGGCCCACCCAGACCGTGCCGCCGCCGTTTCCGTTGGAAACGTAGACCTTGCTGCCGTTCGTGTAGAGCCAGCCGGCCGGCGACGTGCCGCCGGTGCCCGTCGTGCCGCCCGTGCCCGTCGAACCGCCGGCGCCGGTCGTGCCCCCGCTTCCGCCGTGTCCGGCGACGCCACCGCCGGCGCCGGTTTGTCCGGCACCACCATCGTTGCCGGACGATTCGTCCGTCCCGCAAGCGCCCGCGCCCAGCGCCCCGACCCCGAAGAATAGAACCAAGAGCAGGCGCCCCGAGGCGCGACATTCCACGACGGTCGGAGCTGGATCTGCCGTCATTCCGGCACCTCGCCCCCATCTTCGGCAGCTCGGCGAAAAAGCTCAAGCCCGCGCCGGCAAATCCTCGGCGTTACGCCCGTTCGAGGTAGGTGTAGCCGGCCAATCCCTCTTCGTAGAGGCGCAGCATCGAACGGGTCTCGTCCAGCGTCATCCGATTGGCGCGCACCGCCAGCTCGGCGAAGCGCCGCACCCGGGCCACCAGCTCCTCGCGCGAGTAGCTCACGTACTTGAGCACGTCGGTGACGGTGTCGCCGGTGACCACGTGCTCGATCTGGTAGCCGCCGCCGGCGGCCAGCGAGACGTGCACGGTGTTGGTGTTGCCGAACAGGTTGTGCAGATCGCCCAGGATCTCCTGGTAGGCGCCGATCAGGAAGATGCCCAGGTAGTACTCCT
>CAYTTF010000054.1:0-17835 GCA_964440665.1 uncultured Myxococcales bacterium
ACATCTACGCGCTGTCGCCCGAGGAGTCCAAGGACGTCCCGAAGGCGCCCGGCTCACTCGACGACGCGCTCAAGGCACTCGAGCGCGACCACGCCTTCCTGCTCAAGGGGGACGTGTTCACCCCGGACGTCATCTCCACCTGGCTCGACTACAAGCGGGAGAACGAAGTCGACGCGATCCGGCTCCGCCCGCATCCGTACGAGTTCGCCCTCTACTTCGACAACTAAGGGCGTCGATCGATCTGGGAACCCTGGGAGGGTTCCCAGACCCTCCCGCGATGGGCGCAGATGAGCAAAGCTCATCTGCGCCCGACGCGATACGATGGAAACCGTCCTCGCTCGACGTGATCGGTTTTCCTTGTTTGGGGCGATCTTCCGGGAATCACCGACGGGGAAAGGGGTCATCCTCGACTGAGGCTGGCCCCTTAGCCTTTGACGGGGCGAGTGAGCTGACCTAAGATTCCAGGTTCGCGGAACGCCCGCGACGCTCCGAAAAATCCAATGAGTGGGCTCTCTTTCAGCGACCGGGCTCGGCGCTCGATGTGGCGAATCGTTCCCAAGCGCGCCGTGTCCGGAGCCATAGGGTGGGGGGGAAGCCGAGGCATCCCCACCCGCCTGCGCAGCCTCATGCTGTCGCGGTTTGCGAGCGTCTACGGCATCAACGTCGACGAGGCCGAAAAGCCGCTCGACGACTACGCCGGATTCGACGAGTTCTTCACCCGGCGTCTGCGGGCCGGTCTGCGCCCGATCGCCGACGGTCCTGCAGAGGTGGTCTCACCCGCCGATGGGACGGTGGTTGAATGCGGCCTGGCCACCGCGGGGAAGCTGATCCAGGCCAAGGGAGACTTCTTCGAGCTCGGCGAGCTGCTGGGCGACGAGACGAGCGCTTCGCGCCTGGAAGGTGGCGCGTACCTCATCACCTACCTGTCGCCCAAGGACTACCATCGCGTCCACGCTCCGGTCGGTGGGCGGGTCGTCGGATGGCGCCACATTCCCGGAACGCTTTTTTCGGTCGGGGCCAAGAGCGTGCTGTCGGAACCAGGTCTCTTCATCCGGAACGAACGCTTCGTCACGTTCATCGAGATGGAAGGGGGGGGACTCTGTGCGGTGGTGATGGTGGCGGCAATTGGCGTTGGCCATGTCACGGTGTCGTATGATCCCGAGGTGGCGACGCACCGGCCCCAATTCCTCCGCGCCGCCGTTCGCCACAGGAGCTACGACCAGCCAAAACCGATCCGGCGCGGCGAAGAGCTGGGGATCTTCCACCTGGGTTCGACCACCATCGTGGTGTTCGAGCCGGGGCGGGTCGACCTCGAGAGCCTGGCGGCTGGCGACTCCGTGAAGATGGGGATCGGCATCGGCCGACATACGTCGTCGAATGGCACCTAAAGGCCACGACGAGTCGTCTCGCCGATCGGAGGCGCAGGCCACCGAGGTCGGCGTGACGCCAAGACCCGAGATCGTTTCGACCGACGATGGCCAGGCCGCCAAACCGCCTGAGACCGCCGGAAGCCGCCGGCTGCGCTCGAGCCTCTCGCGCGAGCGGAGCGGTCCGATCGGCATCGCGAGCGGCGACTTTGCCACGCCGTCGGTGCGCCGGCGGACGACCACGCAGCCGCGCGGCACGCCGATCGCGGGCGTACCCCTGAATCTCGATCCACCCTTGTCTGCCCCGGTCGCGCCAGTGCCGGCCCCCGAACCACTCCCGGTTGGTGCCACGCCGGTCGATCTCGTCGACGCGCGCCCTTCCGGCCGAACGCCCGCCCCACCGCCGGTTCCGATGGACGGCCCCTTTGGCGCGATGGAGGGGTCCGGTGGGGATCTCGGTAACGAGGCCGCGGTGCTCGCGGCGGAAGCGGCGGCCGTGCGCGCGCTCGACTCCGGCCCGATGACGCCGCTCCCAGAGGTCGCGCCCACCGCGCCAACACCCCCACCCGAGGTCGCCGCCGCGCCGTCCCCGACCGAGGTCGACGTCGAGTTCGCGGCGACCCCGCCGCCGGAGGCCCATGCAAAGGCTGCCTCGCCCGAGACCTCCGCGCCGACGGACACTCCGGCGCCCGATATAGCCGGGGCTCTGCCGGTGAGGCCCATGGGCAGCGACGGCAGCACGGCTTCGGCCGACCTGCCGACCGCCATGGTCGCCGACACGCCGGCGCCGTCCCCAGTCGCCGCGACCGAGAGCGAGGTGCAGGGCGACGAGATCGAAGTCGTTGAGGCCAAAGAGGGTGTCGGCGGGAGCGGCGCCGTCGGCGGGCCCACGCCCACCTTGGCGGCGCGTGAGACGTCGCAACCCGCCGCCGCCTCGCCGCCCTCGACGCCCCGGCCGACGCCGCCTCCGATTCCGGGTAGCCATCTCAAGACGCCCGGTCCCGAGCCGCGAATCACCCCGCCGGCGGTGGTCGAAGACGCGCGCGGTCCCGTGCTGCCGGCGCTTCCAATTCTTCCCGAAGCGCTCTCGCTGCGGCCGCGTCGTCCGAAGCGCTCGAAGCCCTGGTTCGAGGAGGTCTTCGACGAGGACTACCTCCGCACGTTGCCGTTCATGCGCGCCGATCAGACGCTGCGCGAGGTCGAGTTCATCTCCAATGCGCTTCAGACCGATCCCGGCGCCGAGATCCTGGATGTGGGATGCGGGTACGGCCGCCACGCGATCGAGCTCGTCCAGCGCGGGTTCAACGTCACCGGGCTGGACCTCTCGCTGCCGCTGCTCATCCGCGCGGCCGACGAGGCGCAGCGGCGAGCGCTTTCCGTCAATTTTGTCCACGCCGACATGCGCGAGATGTCGTTCGAGAACCAGTTCGACGGCGCCTACTCGATGCTGACGTCCTTCGGCTACTTCGACGAAGAGACCAACCTCCGGGTGGCCGAGCGGATCGGGCGTGCGCTCAAGCCCGGGCGCCGCTTTCTTCTCGACGTGATCAACCGCGACTACGTGGTGGCGGACCTGCCGGTTCGTGTCTGGTGGGAAGGGACCGGTTGCGTGGTTCTCGAAGAGGTCGATTTCAATTTTCACACCAGCCGGATCAACACCCACCGGTCGATCGTCTTCGAGGACGGCCGGCAGCTGGAGCAGGAGCTTTCGGTTCGCGCGTACAGTTTGCACGAGATCGGCCGTTTGTTACGCCAGGCCGGGTTCCGTGTGATCGACGTCTCAGGTGGTCTCGCGCTCAAGGGTCAGTTCTTTGGCGGCTCGTCGCGAAGTCTGCTCATCGTCGCGGAAAAACGCGACGAAGACGCCTGACCGAACCAAGCAGCGAGTCCGGCTGACGCGCTGCACTAACTCGGCCGCTGAAATCGGTTGCGCGGCCATTGCGCTCGTGTCAGCGCACCCCATCTTGCCCGGGCGGGTACCGTGCAACCAAACCGGTCGGGCAAGCATCGAACTCTACGGGCCGTGACGCGGTTCAACTCGGAATATTTAGCTGGCGACATACGTATATCTCTGGAGGGTCCAGAGGTGTCTGGATCGCGACGCGGCTCGATGGAGATGACCAAGATGGACGTGCGAGGTGCAAAGGCGAGGTCGGTACGCAAGGCGCGACCGATGGACGGTGGCCACAAGGCTAAAGCGGCTCGGGCGGCCGGGACGCGTCGTGTTCCGCGCGACGTGAAGGCCAAGAGCTCGGTCAAGTCGCCCGCGGTCCCGGTCCGGCCCGCGATCCCCGCCAACGACACGCTTCCGCTCTCTGTCGACATGCTCGATCTGCGCGGTCTGTCGGAACCTGCCGGCGCGCCCCTCGAAGAGCTCGGGGTCGTCCTCGGTGCCGGTCCGGCCGTCGAGATCGAAGGGGAGGAAACCGAGGAGGTCGCCGAGAGCGCCGACCTGCAGACAGGCGCGGCGGAGGCGGCGGACGCCGACGAGGACGAAGAAGAGGAAGAGGCTCAGGTAGAAGCCGCACCGGGTGCCACCACCAACAAGCGAAAGCGGGGAGACGACGAGCCGGCCAGCTTCCTGGCGATGTACTTCCGCGACATGGCCGAGCTGGACGTCCTACGTCCGGAGCAGGAATTCGAAACCGCCCGAAACATCGAAGAGATGGAGCTCGGCCTCTGGCGCACGATCCTGGGATTCGTTCCGGGAACCGACTGGGTCCTCGACGTGGTCGAGCGCGAGCTTGGCAAGCCACTCGCCGAGGCCAAGGTCCACCGGGCCGCGGCCGAACGCGCGCGCGGCAAGTCCTCGATTCCGGCTCGTGGTCGGTTCGAGAAGACGGCGGGGGCGCTGGCCGCAAAGCTCCGCATCCTCGACATCGATCGGATTTTCCTGGATGCCGCGCTCACCGAGATCCAGCGGGTCGGGCGCGCGGTAAAAGGCCTTCCTTTCGAGGGGGCGGTCCCGTTTTCGACTTCGACCAGGGCCTTCGCGGAATACGTGAAGATCGTCGGGGTCAAGGCGGTCCGCCTCAAGGCGGCGAAGAATGAGTTCGTCAAGGCGAACCTGCGCCTGGTGGTCTCGATCGCGCGCCGGTTCAACCACGGCCGTTTGCCGTTGGCCGACCTCATCCAGGAGGGGAACATCGGCCTCATGAAGGCGGTCGAGCGCTACGATTACCGGCGGGGATTCCGGTTCTCGACCTACGCGAGCTGGTGGATCCGACACGCCATCAGCCGGGCCTTGGCCGACAAGGGCCGTGCGGTCCGTCTGCCGGTGCACATGATCGACGCCTACCACCGGATCGCCAAGTCCCAGCGCGAGCTGCAATCGAAGCTCGAACGGGTGCCGACCACGCAGGAGATCGCGGCGGCCACCGGCATCGAGGCCGAGAAGCTCGAGAAGATGAAGACCTTCCTGTCCGAGACGCCGGTTTCACTCGATCGGCCGATCTCGGACGAGGACGGACGGCGACTCATCGATGTGCTCGTCGACCCGAACGAGGGGCCGGCAGTGCCCGAGCAGATGGCGTCTACCGAGACGCAGGGCGAGATGATGAAGTTTCTGTCGGCGCTCAAGCCGATAGAGGCAGACATCTTGCGCAAGCGCTTCGGCCTGGTCAACGACCGGGAGCGGACCCTCAAGGAGATCGGCGACGAGTACCGGCTCTCGCGCGAGCGGGTGCGGCAGCTCCAGGAGCAGGCCCTGGGCAAGATGCGCCGGGCCATGTCCAAGCGGGAATCCGTCTAGGGACCGCGCCCTCCGCTCCGCGGTCCCCTCGGATCCCAATCGGAGCGCATCGGCATCCCAAATATTGCCGGACGGTCAATCCTTGACCGGTCCGTTGACGGGGGCTATGGTCGGCGCTTCCTTTTCGCGGAGGCGAACACGATGAAACGTGTCCTCGGTCTTGCCCTTTCCATGGCTGCGTTCGTTACGATTGCCGCTTGCACTCAAAGTGGCGGACCGGTCAAGGTTGAATCAATTGAACCGCCGCAGGGGACCACCGCGGGGGGCGAGGAGATCTCCATCCTGGGCGGCGGCTTTCAGCCCGGTAAGACCCAGGCCGAGGTCCGCTTCGGGCGCAAGAAGTGCGAGAGCGTCCAGATTGCTTCGACCACCAAGATCCGGGTCGTGACGCCCGCCAACGACAAGGGCCCCATCGACGTCACCGTGATGTTCGACGACGGCAGCACCTTCAAGATCCCGGGGGCCTTCCGGTACGTCGAGCCCGCCGAGGGTGGCAACACCCGCCAGGCCTTCTTCGGCGGTCAGAAGAGCGCCGGCGGCACCAAGATCGAAGTCGAGAAGAAGTAAGCCGAGAGCCGGCACCTGCCGGCGAGCCTGGTGGCCCTCGGCGGCCGCCCGTGGACCCCGCGCTCTAGCGAAACTCGAGCCGGAAGAGCTGCTGGCCCATCAGCATGAAGGCGCCGGTCGGAACGGTGCGTTCCTGGCGGAGCCGCAAGAAGGTTCCGTTCGAGGAGCCGAGGTCGCTCAGGAACACCTGGTCGTCGCGCAGCGCGATTCGCGTGTGGGTCCCCGAGACGTAACCGTCCTCCGGGAAAAGGATGTCGCCGCGCTCTCGCCCCAGCACGATGGATTCGCCAAAAAGCGGGAAGGCCGAGCCGTCCACGTCGCGCCCCACGATGACGGAAAGCCGTCCCCAGAAGCCGGGATTGGGCGTCCCCATCACATCGGTACCGTCCTCCAGGGGCTGGGGAGGCGAGATGACCTCGAACCGCAACAGCTCCTGTCCAATCCGGAAGATGTCGCCCGATTCGAGCGCCTCTTCGTCGCCAATTTTCAGGAAAATCCCGTTCAGGCTTTGGAGGTCGCGGATCTTCACACCGTTCGGGCCGACAAAAAGCTCGGCGTGCCGGGGAGACAGGTAGGCGTCGGCATCGAACAAAGGCGCCTGGCCGCGGCCGATGAGGTTCTCGCCATCGTGCAGGGGATGGGCGCCCCCTTCGGTGCCGTCCGGACGAATCAGGATCAGGCGCCCGCGCGGTACAGCGACCGGCGCGGCGGCCGTCGTCGCGCCGGCCATGAACATCGTTCGCGGCGGTCCACCGACGGTCGTTGACGAGCCCGAGGGCTGCTTGGCCATCCGCGTGCCGCAGCCGCCGCAGAAGGCGAATCCGACCTGGACCATCTTGCCGCAGGTCGGGCAGGGGATCTCGCCCGCCGGCGCCGGAGCGGCACCCCCGGTTGCCCGCAGCGGTCCCGGCGTTCCACCAAGGGCGCCGACCGCGCTGGCTCCGCCGGAGGTCGAGCGCGGGGCGGGGGCAGGTCCCGCCAGTGGATTCGGCGGAAGCTGGAAGGGAACTGCCGACGGCATCTTGGGCGAGTCGCCCCAAGGAATTCCGCCGCGGATCTTGGGCACGGCCGGCGAGGAGCTCCGCAGCTCGCCGGCCACCGTGGCCGCCATCGGGCCGGGGGGAAGCACCGTTCGGGCGGTCTCGAGCGAGGGGTCGATGGCCGGCACAGGAGCCGGTTTTACGAGCTCACTGCCGCAGCCAAGGCAAAACTTGTAATGGTCCTGATTTTCTTTGCCGCAGCTGTTGCAGGTAATCAAAGGGACCCCCGGTAAGCCTATCGCAACTAGCACGACGGGCGGTCAGCGTCAATTCACTCCGACGAGATCGCTCGGTTTTTCCGCAACGCCCGATACTCGGTACACACGCCGCTCTAGGTGACCTCCACCCGGAGAAGCTGCTGCCCGAGGAAGACGTGATCCCCATGGTCCAGGGCCAGATCGTCGTTGATGCGGACAAAGGTCCCGTTCTTGGAGCCGAGGTCGGTCAGGGTGATCTGACCTTCGCCGTTCATGGTGATCTGGGCATGCCGCCCAGAGATGAAGGGGTCGTCCAGAAAGTTGACGTCGTTTCCTTCGCGCCCGATCGAGATGGTGTCGCTGCGCGATCGGTAGATCATGCCGATCTCGCCGCCGCGGAGGCGCTGGATCAGCTTCATCTTCGACGGCCGTTTGGGGCTGGCGTAGAAATAGGTGCCTTCCGCGTCCGGTTGCGGGCCGAGATCGGGCGGCGAGGGCTCGATCTGCAGCAGCTGCTCGCCGATGAGAAACAGCGCCCCCGGCGCCAGGCCCACGGGGACCTTGATCCGGATGAAGACGCCGTTGACCGACCCCTCGTCGACGACGTGGAGTTTGCCGTCGCGGTACACAAAATTCGCGTGCCGGGGCGAGAGCAGCGGATCATCGGGGAACATGATCGCGCCTTCGTTCCGGCCGGCCAGGTGCTCGGTGGCGTTGAGCAGGTAGGTCACACCGTCGACCCCCTCGCCCTTGATGACCGTCAGCTTGGCGCGGCCGGGTGGCTGCTGATTCGCCCCGAAGAACATGGTCTTGGCCGCCGGAGCGGGGAGGTCGATCTTGTTGCCACAGCTACCGCAGAAACGGTTGTCCGTGGGGACTTCGGCGCCGCAGTTCGGACAGAGCTTGCCGGACATGTTCGTCTTGACCTCCGCACGGCATGGTCCGCCGGCCCGAGCATTGTCGACCGTGCGGCGAGCAAGTCAAGCGGGCCGACGATCTTCCGTCCTGCGTCCGCCTCCGCGGGCCTCCGGCGAAATTCGCGCCGGGTTTCCGCCGGAGGCAAAATCCGGAACCCCGGATCTTCTAGCGGACGGGATCCGATTGGCCGAGCGCCTCCCGGGCAGCCTGCCGGACGATTGGGTGTCGATCGGCGGTGGCGGGTCCGAGGTAGGTCCGGCCCGGTGGGCCAAGCGCCGCCAGGACCTCGACCGCCGCGAATCGTCGACGCCAGGCGCCGGGCGATTCGTTGTCGGAGAGCAGCGGCGCGACCGCGATAGCGATCGCCGGGCGGAGGAGCGGTCGCGCCCGCACCATCTCGTGCGTCGCCAGAATCGCCGCTCCGGCGAGCGCGGCCGAACCGTCCCGGACGGCCTCCGCGAGGCGTGCCGGCGTCACGCGCTCGTCGTCCATCTTGGCCAGGACCCGCAACGCCGACGCGCGGATTCCCGCCGCCGGATCGTCGAGCAGGGCCGCGACCCGATCGCAGAGCGGGAGTGCGATCTCGCGCAGCGCCAGGGCGGTGTCCGGAGATGGCGCGCCATCCGCTTCGGGGGCGAGCGCACCCAGCCCCGGCCCGTCGCTCCGGCTGTCGAGGGCGGCCAGGGCCGCGCGGCGCATGTCTCCTTCGTGGGCGAGCGATTCGGCCAGGAGATTTTCGAGCGCGCGGGTTTGGCCTCGCCACAGAGGCGCGAGGTCGCCGGGTGCCGGCGCCTCCGTGAAGGCCGCCAGCGCGTCCTCGAGATCGAGCCCGTTGCCGGTGATGAACCGGCCTTCATCGGGCGGCGGGGCCGCGGCCAACCAGGCGTCGAGCGCCGCGATGGGCGCGTCCGCATCGGCGAGCGCGAATTGTTCCGGCAGCAACGCGCGGGTGAGCAGCACCGGCAGAGCGCGTGGATCGCGCGCGCGCGCCAGCGCAAAGGCTGCCGCGCGCGACAGGTCGACGTCGCCGGCATCCAGCAGGTCGATCAGGGTCGGGGTGGCGACCGACAGACCGGCACGACCCAACCCCGCGATCGCCGCGCGCCGCACCAGCAGCGGCCGGGCGGGATCGGCCGCGACCTGGGCCAGGAGCCGGGCCGGGCGGTCGGCGCGATCTCGACTCTCCCGACCCTCGAGACCTTCCCGACCTTGCCGATCTTCCGAGCTCGCGGCGTGCCGGCCGAGACCGAGACAAGCCGCCGCCTGGATCTCCGAGCGCCGATCCTCGAGCGCCCGCTCCAGCAGAGGGGTCACATGCGGGTCGGGGATCCGGCCCAGGCTCCAGATCGCGGCGGTCCGAGTGGCGGTGCCGCTGGCGCCCATCGCGCGTTCGAGGGCCAATCGCCCACGCGGATCGGCGAGGCGTCCCAGCGCGACGATCGCCGCGAGCTGGGCTTCGGTCCCCGCGCTGGTGACGGTGGCGGCGATGCCCCGCGGATCGCCCCCGGCCACCCGCGTGACGATCCGAGCCAGCGCCGGCGCGGCGTCGGTGTTACCGAGCATGCCGAGGAGCTCTATGGCGACGGGGTCCGGCTCCTGATTGGCGTCGGTAACCAGATCGAGGAGCGGCCGCAGCCATCTGCCGCCGAGGCGTACCCGTGTGGCGTCGGTGGTGGGATCTCGGTAGAGCGGCGGCAACATCCTTTTCAGCACGCCGACCAGGGCCTTCCGCCGGGCGGTCGTCTCTTGCTCGTCGGGCCTGGTGGACGAAAGCGTCTCGGCGAGCTCCGGCAACCGGCCGAGAGACTCGTCCAGCGTCAACGCCCGTCGCGCGGCGTCTGTCCGCGACGCGTCGTCGTGCGAGGTCCGCAGGAGCGTCTCGATCGTCGTGGCGGCACCGACGCCGTCTCCCTGCCGCACCTGAATCCGGGCCAGCGACAGAGCCGCAGCGGGGGGAGCGTTTCCCTGCAGAGCCTTTCTGTACGTCGCGGCGGCCAGTGTGTCTGCGCCCGCGCGCTCCCGGATCTCGGCAATCCACGCCAGGGCGGCGGGATCGGCACCGGCCTCGGCATCCGCCGCGCGGGCGAGAGCGCCCGAGATGTCGTAGCGCCCGAGCGCGATGGTCGCCATCTGAAGCTGGGCCTCGCGCGCCCGTGCGGGGGCCAGGCGACCGAGCTCGTCCAGGCGCGCGGTCGCCTCGTCGAGCTGACCGGTCCGCTGGAGAAGACGCGCCAGCGCAAACCCCGCCTCGATCGCCGCGGCGCGCGCGCCGGCGTTTCCCGCGCCGGTGCTCTCGGCGCGCGTGTCACCGCCTCCGCTAGCGGCAGCGGTTGCGCGCGCCAGGATCGCGCGCAGTGTGGTCATTGCCCCCGCGCCGTCACCCAGCCGCTGCTGGGCCTCCGCCAGAAACAGCCCCGTTTCGGCGTCGTCCGGATGCGCGTCGGCTTCCGCACGCAGGCGATGAACCTCGGCGTCCAACCGTCCCCGTCCCTGACGCGCCAGCAGCGCCAGGGTGTGTGTCCGGGCTTCACGGCGCAGCCCCCCGTCCCCCCCATCGGATTGTGCGGCGCCCGCGATCAGCAGGATCCGATTCCATTCGTCGAGCGCCGCGTCGGGTTTGCGTTGCCGCTCGTAGATCCGCGCGAGCAATCGATGGGGTGCGGCGCTCTTCGCGTCGAGCGCCTGCGCGCTGTGCGCTTCGTCGATCGCGCCCGTGAAGAGATCGTGGTCGAACAGAACCTCGCCGAGCCGCAGATGTCCGGCCGCCGCCGATCCCGCGTGGCCACGCAGCGCCGACCAGGTCCGGCGCGCGTCATCCTTCTTGCCCGATTGAAACTGCGCTTCGCCGAGGCCGACGATCGCGATCTCGCTGGTCGGATCGAGCTTGGCAAGGCGTTCCCGGATCGCAAGCGCCCGCCGATCGTCGCCCGCGCCCGCGGCGCTCTCCGCCAGCTCCCGGAGCGCGGCCGGCTGGCGAGCAAAATGGATCGTGGCGCGATCGAGTGTCGCGGCCGCGGCCGCGTGGTCGCCGCCGCGCAACAGGCGGTTGGCGAGCTCGGTGGAAAAACCGACCTCGGAAGGACGCTGGCGCGCCAGCTCGGCGGTGGTCGAGGTGGCCTCCTCGTCCCGGCCCAGGCGTTCCTGCAGCGCGATCAGCCGGCGACCGATCGCCGCGTCGCGCGGCGCGTGCGCCAGGGCCGTGTGTGTCGCCGCCAGCGCCCCTTCCAAGTCGCCGAGCTCGTCACGGACCTGGCCGAGGACTTCCCATTCGACCGGGCCGGGCGCTCGTTGGAGCTCCTCGACCAGCGCGCCGAGGGTTCCGCGGCTTCGCGCCAGGTCGCGGGCGCAGGCCCAGACCGCGCGGCGACTCTCGCTCGCCCCCGCGGGTAGCTGCCGGATGATCGCCGCGAGACCCGCCGCGGCGCGGGCGGCGTCGCCCGGATCTCCATCGGCGAGTCGCAGGCGCGCCGCGCGCAGGGCCAGCGCCAGCTTGCCCGCGGCGCGATCGACCGGCAGCCGTCGTTCCAGGGTTTGCGCCGCTTCGGCGGGCCGACCCGCCGACTCCAGCAGATCGGCGAGTCGCTCGGCCTCGGCGTCGCTTTCGGGTGCGAGGGCCACCAGCTCGCGGCGGAGGGCGAGACGGTGCTCGACGTCGCCGCCGGACTCGCGCGCCAAGAGCGCCAGCTCCGACTCGATCAACTGTCGACGGAGGGGCGGACGCCGCTCGTGTCCCAGCGCCAGGTCGTACGCCGCTACCGCCTCCACGACGGCGCCGGTCGCGGCCAGCGCCCGGGCCCGGCCAGCCAGGGCCGCCACCGAATCGGGCGCGACCTTCAACGCCTCGCCGAAGGCCGCGGCAGCTTCCGCCGCGTCGCCCAACGCGAGCAGGAGCTGGGCATACGCGGCGAGCGGCGCGTAGCCCGTCGCCGTCGCGGCCCGGGTGCGAAAGCGCGCCCGCAACGCCGCCGCGCCGCTGCGCCCCGCGAGCTGGACCACCCGCCGGGCCAGCGCCCCATCGTCGGGGTGGTCGCGCAGCGCCCGCTCGCCGCGCTCCAGAAGGACGCTCGAGCCGCCCCGGTGGACCTGCCAATCCGCCGCCGCCGGCCGCGGGGCCGCCACGGCCACCACGACCAAGATGGCCGCAAGAACCAGCCGGCGCCACACGGTCCAAGCCTAGCACCGCCGAACGAAAAAACGGCCCCCGGCGCCGCACCATTGCGGAACCGAGGGCCGACCGAGGTGATTGAAATAGGCTAGGCGAACCGGCTGAGCGGACGAGACACCGGATAGAAGAGACGCAGGAGGCGCTCGCGCCGCTCGCGGAGGTAGTCGCGAATCAGACGCTCGTGCTTGCGCGCCATGGAGACGAAGCGCAGTCCAGAGACGTGGACGTTCATGCCGACGTCGTCGAACTTGGGCTCGGCGCTAGCCCAGATGGTCTCGTTGGTCCCGGGCAGCACGACCTCGAGGGCGACCATCTTCGCGAAGGGCACGGCGGCTTCAGTCACCTTCTGAATGGCCACCCCGGCTTCGCTGACGTCCATGGCCAGCGCGCGGTAGGGGCGATCCCAGACGTACTCGTTCAGGACGACCTGAAGACGGAGACGGGGGTTGAGGCGGCGATTGTCGGCGTGCGGTGAGAGAATGTCATACATGTAGGATAGAGTAGTCTAAAAACATACCATGTCAAAAAACTCGGTTCTCGAGCGCGCGCGCCTGCGTTCCCAGGCGCGGCCGCGCTACGAGACGTCCAATCGCCGCGGGCCTGCGGAGCGCTGCTCGCTGTGGCGCGCTACTCGCTACGGCGCGACTGAAGGAAGCTGCGAACCGACTCGCGAACCGACGCCGGAATCTGCGTCGCCATCGCCTCGCGTGATAGCTCAGGCGTCCTTCTGTACGTCTCGAAGAACGTCACGCAGTCCGGGCATTGCGAGAGATGCCGCCGGAACCCGAGCTGCTCCTCGTCGGGCAAGACGCCTTCTATGTAGTCCAAGCAGAACTCGATGAGCTGCTGGCAACTAATCATGACCCTGGTCTCGTCATGCAGTTTCGGCGCCTTCCATCATTCGATGGCCCCCGCGGCCGACGGTTTCGAAGAATCATACCCCAGGAGGTCTCGCCACGCATGAGAACCCCGCCGCGGTCCCATCGAGCCATAGCAACTGCGGAGCGCATCGGGTCGAAAATGGAGCCGTGCAGGTCAATGACGCGACGGTCGCTCCGGTCGTTCGAAAGGATGATCCGGCCACTGGTGCGGCGGACGCGGCGCGGAAGGCCGCCCGCTCGGGCGCGCGGTTCCGGGACACGCTTCGGCGCGCCGGTTCCGGTGACGCAGTCGGAGCGGGGGCGGAGACGGCCATGGCGGCGGCGGCGGCGCTGACGGGGTGGTTTCGCGGCGAGCCGGCGCGCCGGTCGCCGCCACCACCGCCGCCCATTGCCCCCGCGCCGCCACCGGCGCCGCCCTCGAACGTCGATCGAATCTTGATCGGCGACATCGGCGGTGACGTCCAGGCTCGCATCCGGATCGGCTCGGGCGATCTGGCGGGGGCCGAGATCCGACTGACCTCGGCGCCCGGATCGCGGGCCGTCGCGGCTGAGCTCTTGACACGAACCGCTGGTTCGCGGCAGACGCTTTCCGTGGCGATGAACGAGCTCCGGCTTCGGCTGCGAAGCAAAGGGATCGCGCTGGCGGCGCCGGCGACGCGTCCGCGCGGCCAGCAGAGCCGCGGGGCGCGCGGGCCGAACGACGGCGGCGGGTCCGGGTCGGGCGGCGGGACCGGTCGGTGAACGTCACGCCATTCGATCTCGGCAGGTGCCCGTCGGTTCGGGCGGCGGATGCGGCGGCGACCCGCGTCGCGCTGAGGGTCCTGTCGATGCTGCCGCCGCGCTGGCGGGTCGACCTACCTCCGCTCGATTCGGTGACCGTGACGATGGCGGGGCCCGATTTCGAGCGCCGCCAATCGGATCTGCCCGATCCGACCGATTCAATCGCTTTGCCGATCGCGCGTGGGACGGAGGTCGGACGTCTCACCTTGGCCTCGTCGTTCGCCGCGCGGATCATCGATACCGCGCTGGGCGCGCGGGGCACGTTTTCCTCGGCGCGAGCCCTGGGTCCGGCCGAGCGCGGTGTCTTGGTCGCGCTCGTTGCCCCGGTGCTCGACATCATCGGATGGTCGTTGGGACTCGGACCCGCGCCGCCGACCACCGGTATCCGCGCGCGCCTGGCGCTCCGAATCGAGGGGGCCTTCGGCGCCGGCGTTCTGGGGCTCGATTTGTCAGGGAGCGCGTCGGCTTCCGGCGATCACTGGCGGTCGCGTGCCGGCGAGCTTCCGGTGGTCGCGCGGGTGGAGATCGCGGCGACGGCGGTGCGCGCGGCGAGCCTGAACGGCCTCGCACCGGGCGACGCGGTGGTGTTCGATGGTCGACAAGCCGCGGACTATCTGGCCAACGCCAGCGGCGAACCCTGGTTAGCGCGGTTGGCCATCGGGGCGTACGTTGCGCCGTTGCAGATCGATTCCGACGGCGGCCTGGAGCTGGGGGGAGACTTTCACCTGACCGGGACGCCGCTGGAGCGGACGGTCGCCATCGATAGGGAGGGAGCCATGGACGTTTCAGGACCAACCGAGAAGGCCACTTCAGCGCTCGCAGCGGCGCCCATCGAGGTCGTCGCCGAGCTGGCGCGGATCACGCTGCGCGGGGACGAGGTGCTCGGCCTGGCGCCGGGCGTCGTGTTGACCGTCGCGGTCGATCGGCGGCAGGCGATCGCCCTGCGGGTCGGCGGTGAGATCTGGGCCGAAGGCGAGCTGGTCGACGTCGACGGCCAGCTCGGCGTTCGCGTCACGCGGATGCTCGAGACCGGACGCTGAGCGCGCCCGCCCGGGGCGGCCCCGTCGGCCCACCGAAGGGTACGCACAAGGATCGGGACTCAGAGTCCCGCGCCGATGAGGCTTCCCACCATCTCGACCAGCGCGGTGGCGGTGGCGGTCCAGCGCGGCGCGCTGCCGATCAGGGTCGTGACCAGCGGCGCCCAGATGTCGCCGTCGGCGCGCAAGGTGAGCGCGCGCCGTACGGCGCTCTCGATCTCGAACGGGGTCGCGGCGCTGTAGAGGATGGCGTGGCCGGTCCGTGACGCGGGGTCGTAGTCGACCAGATAGTCGCGGTTGGTTCCGACGTCGGGGGTGATCGGGAGCGTTCCGTAGAGCAGCGCCAGGCCGGCCGCGCGTCCGATCCGATCGTGATCGTCGCCGAGCAAGATGGCGTCCGCCGCGCCGCGCGCGAGCCGCTCGTCCGCCGGTTCGGCGCCGGGGAAAATCGCGATGCGCCCCGGTTGCCGCAACGCCAGCTGCCTGGCCCGTTCGATCGACTGTTGGTCTCCGCGTGGCACGATGATGGTGGCGACGTCGAACGGGGCGAGCCGCTCGATGCCGGCCAAGATCTCGTCGGCGTCGGACCCGTGGTGGAGCGGGCCGGTGGTGAGGAGCAGCGTGCGGGGGCCGAGCGCCAGAGAACAGCGGCGGGCGATCGCGCGCCGGCATTCGGCTTTCCCCGACAGCGCGGCGGCGCTGAAATTGGCCGGCAAGGCCGGATCGGTGGCCGGATCGTTGGGTGGCTCGTCGCAGCCGAAGCGCAGGCTCACGAAGGGCTCGTCGGAAGCGCGCGAGGCGAGACCGGGATCGGACTCGCTGGCCCGGGCGGCGCTGGGGCTGGGGGCGACGATCGCGTTCGCGCCCAGGCATCCGAGGGCCACCAGCGAGTGCGAGGCCGAGTCGTCGCCGAGCAGGAGTGGCCCCAGGAGCTCGGATTCTTCGGGTGCGAGGGGCGCGCCCGTGTGTCCGGTCGGCAGCACGAACAGCCTCACCGAGGCCAAGCTGGCCGACAGGGCGGCCGCCGAGGATTCGCCCCAGCCGATCGCCACCTCGGGCGAAACCAGCTTGTCGGCCGAGAGCGATCGTACGGCGCCAGCCAGGAGAGCCGTGGCTTCGGCGCGCGTCGGCGCCTCGGCGCCGAGCACCAGGAGCTGCGCGTCGCTCAACACCGCGCGACCTTCGTAGAGCGTCAGCTCGTGCGTCCGCGCGCCGACCGTCGCGGAGACGGTACGCAGCCGGCGCGCGAGCCCCGGTACGCGGCTGGCTGCCTCCGGGCTGGCGAGCGCCAGAACCGTCGCCCGGTTCCCCAGGGCGGCGAGAGCTCGACTCAGCCCATTCGCGCCAATTGCGGCGACCCCCTCACCGAGCGGCGCTACCGCCTCGGTTATGATCAGAAAATCGCGTCCGGCCAAAAGCTACTCGGTGGCGCCCCGCTCGTCCTCTTCGCCCGGAAATTCGTTCACCGAGGGGTACTTCATGATCTCTTTGCGCGAGATCTTCCACGCTTTTTGGACGATCCAGGACAGCGACCGGTCTTGCCGAGTCGCTTCGTCTTGGATCTCCTTGAGCATTTCCTCGGGGAAATACAGGCTTTGCTTGCGCTTATCGGAACCACCCATATAAAGACGAAGCCTCCGCGTGTGGTCGAGTGGGAGAGTGTAAGTGGGCGTATCATCTCGTGTCAAGGTCGTGTCCGACCTTGACGGACCACCCCTGCCGGTTTACTGTACCCCGCTATTTCACCGCTCATCTGATGCGCCTTTGGGGCGCGGGGACGTTCATGGACGGGACCGGGCTGAAGAAGAAGGATCTCAAGCGGTTCAGCGACATTCTGCTCGCCAAAAAGAAAGAGATTCTCAGGAACGCGCAGCGGACGCTCAACGAGGATATGACGCTGGATTCGGACGACCTGCCCGACGAAATGGATCTGGCATCGTCCGAGTACCTACATTCGTTCACGTTCCGCCTGCGTGGCCGCGAGAAGGTCTTTTTGCAGAAGATCGACCACGCGCTGGAGAAGATCAAAGAGGGGACGTTCGGCGTCTGCGAGCAGTGCGGCGAGCCGATCTCGATGAAGCGCCTGGAGGCGCGGCTCGAGACCACGCTGTGCATCCGGTGCAAGGAAGATCAGGAACGGATCGAAAAGGCATACGGTTAGCGCGAGCGGATTCGATCCTGGGCCTCTTTCTTTTTGCTGCGGTCGCGGTCGCGGTCGCTGGGTGTGCGGGGCCGATGGCGGTGGAGTTTGGGAGCGCGTCGGTCGGGACGAGCGGGGAGGGTACGCTCCGCCATCCGGCGCTGTTGCCGTTCGAGGGCGATGGCTACGCGGTGCCGGCACCCTGGCGGACGCGGCACGCCAACTACGGGACCGAGGAGCTGGTCGGCGCCGTCGTGCGGGCGTCGCGGGTGGTGGCGGCGGAGGCGCCCGGCGGCGTGGCCGCCGTTGGCGATCTCTCGCATCGCTCCGGCGGTGAGTCGGTTCAGCACCGGTCGCACCAGAGCGGGCGCGACGTGGACGTCTTCTACTACGCCGTCGGCGGCGGCGGTCGTCCGGTGCGACTGGCCGATGCGATGCTGCACTTCGCGCCCGACGGGCGGGCCCTGCGCTGGTCGCCGCCGCAAGGGACGCGGCCGCCCACGCGCCCGGTGCCTGGGTATCGCTTCGACGCCCGACGGAATTGGGCGTTCGTGCGGGCGCTCCTGAACGATCCGGACGTCGAGGTGCAGTGGATCTTCATGCAGCGGAACCTGGCGGCGGCCCTGCTCAGAGAAGCGACCATCGCCGGTGACGATCCGGCGCTGCTGGCGCGGGCGGCCTTCGTCATTCACGAGCCCTCCGATTCGGAGCCCCACGACGATCACATGCACGTACGGCTCTACTGTGATTCGGGCGATCGGCGGCTCGGTTGCGCAGACCGGGGGCCGGTCCGCTGGTGGAAGAAGCTGTGGAAGTACATGGACGCGCCGTATGGCCGCCCACCCGCAGACGCCCTGGGCGCGGACGGCGTCGCGGCGCTCGGTCGCCTCTTCCGCGAGGAGCTGCCGCTGGTGCTCACGGCGGGCAAACAGACCAGCTAGACTAGATCGCGTCGAGCGTAGACGGCTTCGCCGTCGAAGCTTGATCGCGGG
>CAYTTF010000055.1:0-14500 GCA_964440665.1 uncultured Myxococcales bacterium
GACGCCCAGCTGCGGGCGTCGGGGCCGACACGCGATGGCGCCCCGGGCGCGTTGACAGCACCGGACGGCGCGTGAGTAGCTGTGGCGGCTCAATCATGACGCTGCTCCAGCGGATCCAGGCGCGGGAAGCGCGGGTGGTCGTGGTCGGCGCCGGCTACGTCGGTTTGCCCCTGGCCGTCGAGGTGGCCGCCGCGGGGTTCCGGACCACGGCCTACGACAAGTCGGCCGCCAAGGTGGCGTCGATCGGGCGCGGTGTCTCCTACGTCAACGACGTGCCGTCGTCCAAGCTCGCACCGTTGGTCCGCGCGGGAACGCTGTCGAGCTCGGTTGATCCGGAGGTGCTTGGCGGCGCCGACGTGATCATCATCTGTGTCCCGACGCCGCTCAACAAGACCAAGGATCCGGACAACTCGTTCATCATGGACGCGGCGGAGATGATCGCGGCCCGGATGAGGGGGCCGCAGCTGGTGGTGCTGGAGAGCACGACCTTCCCGGGTTTCACGCGCGAGGTGCTCTTGCCGCGCTTCGTTCAGGCGGGCCGGACGCCCGACCTGGACTTCTTTTTGGCGTTCTCGCCGGAGCGGGTCGACCCGGGCAACCCGAAATACTTCACGCACAACACGCCGAAGGTGCTTGGCGGGATCTCACCGCAGAGCCTGGAGGTGGCGCGGGCGATGTACGCCTGTTTCATCGAGACCCTGGTGCAGGTTTCTTCCACCGACAGCGCCGAGATGGTCAAGCTCCTCGAGAATACCTTCCGCGCCGTGAACATCGGCCTCGTCAACGAGGTGGCGATCATGTGCGCGCGCCTCCACCTCGACACCTGGGAGGTGATCCAGGCGGCGGCCACCAAGCCATTCGGGTTCATGCCGTTTTACCCGGGCCCGGGGCTGGGCGGCCACTGCATTCCGGTCGACCCGCTCTACCTGTCCTGGAAGCTCAAGACGCTCAAGTACCACGCCCGCTTCATCACGCTGGCCGACGAGATCAACTCCGCGATGCCGGAGTTCATCGAGGTGATGGTGGCCGACGCGCTCAACGCGCGGAAGAAAGCGGTGCGCGGCTCGCAGATTCTGATCTGCGGCGTCACCTACAAGCGCAACATCGACGACATTCGCGAGTCACCGGCGCTGGACATCATCGAGCTCCTCCAGCGCCGCGGGGCCGAGGTGGCCTACAGCGACGCGCACGCGCCGATCTTGCGATTCGGCGAGCAGGAGATGCGCAGCGTCCCGATCGAAGAGGCGGGCCGCTATGACTGCGTCGTGATCACCACCGATCACGAGGATGTCGATTACGCGGCGCTCTGCGAGCGTGCGCAGCTGGTGGTCGATACGCGCAACGCCACCCGCGCCGTCCGGGTGAAGCACGCCGACAAGATTGTTTCGCTGTAGATCGAGGGTGGCGTTCGGGTCAGTACCAGTTGAAGCCGACCATGAGGGCGAACATGTTGGTGTCGCCGTCGCCGGCTCCGCCGTTGTCGGCCGGGCTGTAGAGCACGTTTCCGTAGCGGAGCTGCAGATCGAGCGCGAAGTTGTAGGTCTGCACGACCTCGATCCCGGCCGCCAACATGAACGCGAACCCGGTCTCGTCGTCGAACACACAGTCGGCCGCGATGTCGCAGCTGGCGCTGATCTGGATGTGGCCGCCGCCGAGCCCGCCCTTGACCCAGATGATGTCGGTCAGCCAGTACTGCAGCGCCAAGGTGTAGATCCCGTTGAAGGTCGTTCCATCGCCAAAGTACTGATCGGAGAAGGCGTGGACACCGCCCCAGAAGTCGCCCTCCAGCGCCAGGCGGGGGCCGATCATTCCACCAAGGTGGAATTCGCCCATCCCGGCCGCCCCACAGATGTCACCGCAGTTCGCGAAGGAGAACGTGCCGATCCCCAGCGAGAACCCGTAGACCAGTCCGCTGCGGTAGACGCCGCGCGGCGGGGGCGGCGGCGGTGGCGGGGGGTAGTAGGGCGGCGGTGGAGGCGGTGGCGCGTACTGAGCCTGGGCGACGGAGAACGATCCCAGCAACGTCAGAAGCGCGATGCCGAGTCCGACGGCCAGGTTTTTTCGGGATCTCATGGGGTCTCCTTTGTCCGGAATGGCTCAGCTCTGCCGCTGGGCGACTTCATTAAAGTGATGAAATGGATTTTGGCAACCCTTGCCGCGCAAAAGCGATGTCCGAAGTCACGCGACCGCGAACGTGCTAAAGGCCACGGACAACGAAAATGCTCTGGCATCAAGCGCAGATCCGGCTCAAACCACGGCCACGTGGGTTTCATCTGGTCACCAGCGAGCTGCTCGCGGCGCTGCCGGAGCTGGCCAAGTTCAGGATCGGCCTGGCTCACTTCTTCATCCAGCACACCTCCGCGTCGCTGGCGGTCAACGAGAACGCCGATCCCGATGTGCGCGAGGATCTCGGGCGCTGGATCGATCGAGCCGTTCCCGAAGACGCACCCTACTTCCGGCACACGGCCGAAGGGGCGGACGACATGCCGGCGCACGTGAAGGCGACGCTGATGGGCGCGTCGGTGACCATCCCGATTCGCGACGGACGCCTGGCGCTCGGCACCTGGCAGGGGATCTATCTAGGCGAGCACCGGGACCATGGCGGTGGCCGCACCGTCGTCGCGACGCTGAGCGGCGAGTCGCGCTAGACGCGTGAGCGGAGACGAGCTTTGCTCGTCGGAGCTCGTCGCGGGGGGCACGGGACTGCACGGGACCCTTTGAGGGTCCCGAAGTTGTCAAACGACCCGGTTGCGCGCTTCGCCCTTCAGGAAGGCTGCGAGGTTGCGCGCGACTTCGGAAACCAGACGGCGTCGTGCTTCCACCGTCCCCCACCCGATGTGGGGTGTGATGACCACCCGGCCCGCCCAGGGGGCGCGCGGATCCGCGAGGGGGTGATTCGGGGGCGGCGGCTCGGTGGACAGAACGTCGATCCCGACGCCCCCGAGGTGGCCGCTCGCCAGCGCGCCAACCAGGGCCTCTTCGTCGACCAGTCCGCCGCGACCGGTGTTGATGAAGATGGCGCCGGGCGGCAGCGCGCGCAGAAACGCGGCGTCGGCCAGGCGACGCGTCGCCTCGGTGAGGGGGCAATGCAGCGAGACCACGTCGGCGAGCGGGAGCGCCTCGAAGAGCGGCACGCGCGGCGCCTCGGCACGCACCGGCGCGCCCGGAACGGCGGCGCGCACGACGCGCATCCCGAACGCCTCGCCGATGCGCGCGACCGCGCCGCCGATGGCGCCGGCGCCCACCACCACCAACGTCTTGCCGGCGATCTCGGTGAGTGGCCGGCGGAAGAAACAGAAGTTAGACGACGCTGCCCACAGACCGGCCTTCACCGCGGCGTTGTGCCCGGCGACGTCGTGCGAGAAACCGAGGATCAGCGCGAACACCAGCTCCGCGACCGATTCGGTGGCGTACCCCGGCACGTTGGTCACGGCGATGCCCGCCGCGCGCGCCGCCTCGAGATCGATGACGTCGGTCCCGGTCGCCGTCACGCCGACGTAGCGAAGCGCGGGGAGCGCGCCAAGGTGGGCCGCGCCGATGCGCACCTTGTTGGTGATGACCGCCGCGACCTCGTCGCGGCAGCGCACCACGATCTCCTCCCCGTCCGTCTGGGCGTGAACCACCAGCTCGCCGAGGTCGCGCAGCTCTTGCCAGGTGGTTTCAGGCTCCCCCTGATCGACGGCGAAGCTGTCGAGGATCACGATCTTGGGACGTAGCGTCTCGCCCATGGCGCCAGTTTATCCCGGTTCGTCGTCGGGCGATTTCAGCGCCTCGGCCTGGAAGTGCGCCCGCAGGCTGCCGATGACTTCTTCCAGATCGCCGTCGAGAATACCGGGAAGGTTGTGGCGCGTGAGGCCGATGCGGTGATCGGTGAGGCGATCCTGTGGGAAGTTATAGGTGCGGATCTTCTCCGAGCGGTCGCCCGAGCCAATCTGGCTGCGCCGCGCTTCGCGCTCGGCCGTCTCCCGTTTCTCGAGCTCGATGTCGTACAGCTTGGCGCGCAGCAGCTTCATCGCCATCGCCTTGTTCTTGTGCTGCGATTTTTCCTGCTGGCAGTGGACGATGAGTCCGCTCGGCAAGTGGTGGATGCGCACCGCCGAGTCGGTGGTGTTGACCGACTGGCCACCGGGGCCGCCCGAGCGCATCACGTCGATGGTCAGATCCTTGGGATCGATCTGGATGTCGACATCTTCGACCTCGGGCATGACGGCGACCGTGGCGGTTGAAGTGTGGATCCGACCCTGGGCCTCCGTGGCGGGCACCCGCTGCACGCGGTGCACCCCCGATTCGTATTTGAGCTGCGAGTAGGCGCCGCGCCCGTTGATGCCGGCGACGACCTCCTTGATGCCGCCGGCCGAGGCGCTCGACATCGACAGGATCTCGATCGCCCAGCGCCGACGCTCGGCGAAGCGGGTGTACATACGGAACAGATTGGCGGCGAACAGGGCCGCCTCTTCGCCGCCGGTGCCGGCGCGGATCTCGAGGAGAATGTTCTTCTCGTCGTTGGGATCCTTGGGCATGAGCAGCTCTTTGAGGGTCTTTTCCAGGCGGTCCTGATCCACGCCCAGCTCGGTCTCCTCCTGCCGCGCCAGATCGCGCATCTCGGGATCCTTGAGCAGGTCGTGCGCCTCGGCGATCCGGCCCGAGACCTCGCGGTGCTGGCGCAGCACATCGACAAGCTCACGCAGATCGGCGTGCTCCTTGCTGAGCTTCTGCATCTGCTGGCGGTTGGCCAGCACCACCGGATCGGAGAGGAGCTGGGACAGCTCCTCGTAGCGCGTCTCGACCGCGGCCAGCTTGCCGAGCAGAAGTTGGTCGAGCAAGGTGACCGCCTACGGCGCGGTCTCGGTCTTGGTCTTGCCGTACTTCTTCTGGAAGCGCTCGATCCGGCCGGCCGCGTCGACGAACTTCTGCTTGCCCGTATAGAACGGGTGGCAGTTCGAGCAGATGTCGACCGAGAACGTCGGGCGGGTCGAGTAGGTGTCGACCTTGTGCCCGCACGCGCAGGTGACGGTCGCCGGCTTGTAGACTGGATGAATCCCTTTTTTTGCCATGATGTGGTCTCGGAAGCCGGACGTTATAGTGGGCCAAGCGCCCGGATGCAAGTCGGGGTTCAAGTCGGGTATATAGTGCAGCCGCTCATGCCGGAAGACTCTACCGCCGACGTTCTTCACCGCCGCCTGCCCCTGTACGCCTATCTGGAGCGCCTCTGGGTTGGCCGGCGGGTGCTGCAGATCGCCGAGACCGGCGAGATCGGCGAGATCGGCGGGATCGGCGGGGTCGGCGGGATCGGAAAGACGGGCGAGGCCGCGGCGTACCTGACCTCGCTCGGTGCGGCGCGGGTCGTGACGTCCGACGGAGATCTCACGGGCATCGGCGAGCGGTTCGACGTGATCGTCGTTCCCGAGGCGGATGCGCTGGTCCGGCGGCCGGGGACGGTGGCCTCGTGGCGCAAGCTCCTGACGGATCAGGGCCGGTTGGTCGTCGCCGTCGGCAACGCGGAGCGGCCCGGCGCCTCGGGCGGCCTCGGCTACTACGAGCTGCACGACGCGATGAAGCCACATCTGGCGGGCGTGCAGATGCTGGGGGTGACGCCGTTTCTGGGTGTCGGCGTGGTCGAGTTCGACGGAGCTGTCGAGGCGCTCCGGATCGATTCCCGTCTGGTCAAAGAGCCGGAGCCGCCCACTTCGTACGTCGCGATCGCGGGCGCCGAGCCCCTCGGCGATCTCGGCTACGCGCTGGTGCAGCTTCCCTATTCGGCGGCAGCCGCGACGGCGGCCGGCGCGTCGAAGGGACGCGCTCCCGGTCCCGAGCTGACCGTCGAGCAGAGCCGCAAGCTGGAGGACGCGGAGGCGGCGATCCGGGTGGCGCGGGCGCAGGGCGACGAGATCGAGGAGCTGCGGGGCCGCCTGCGCCGCGCGGCGGAGGATCGCGCCGCGCTCGACGCGGAGAACGCCAAGCTGCGGCGGGCGCTCGCCGAGGCGGACGAGTCGGTGATGAATCTCACCCGCCGCACGACGGAAGAGATGGCGGCTGTCGCCGATCGCCTGGCGGTGCTCCGGTCGCCGCCGGAAGCCGACACGCGCGCCCGCGAGGAGGCCGCCCGCGAGGAGGTCGCCCGGCTTCGGGTCAAGCTCGCCGAGACCGACGCCCGGGCGGCGTCCGCCGAGCAGCGCCTGGAGGAGATCGGCACGGCGTCGCGCGAGCGGCAGGTGGCGCTCGACGACGCGCTCGAGCGGCAGCGGCTGGCCGAGAGCGAGCTTGCCCGAGCCCGGCGCGAGGCGGGGCGGTTCGAAGCGGAGGCGCGGGCGGCGGTCGTCGACGGCAGAACGCTCGACGACCAGGCGCGGGCGCTCGCCGCGCGGGACGAGCGGATCGCCCGCCTCGAGGGTGAGAAGCAGGATCTGATCTGGCGTCTGTCGGAGCTGGAGGACAAGCTGCGCCAAGCGATCTCACGCGCCGTGCAGGGCGGCGTGGCCCGGCCCGAGGGGGCGCTTGTGGCGCAGGCCGCCACTTCACCCGTGACGGGCGAGGCGTCCGCGGCCGTACGTCAGGCGCGGGAGCGTGCGCTGGAAGATTTTCACCGCGCGTCGTCGGCGCACGTCGGTGAGATCACCGAGCTGCGCGCCTCGGTCTCCGAACAGATGGCGCTGGTGGCGGAGCTGGAGGACGCGGTAGCGGCCGCCGAGAAGCGTGCCGCCAGCGCGGGGACGGACGCGGCGACGCTTCGGAAGACCGCCAAGGATCTGGAAGAGGCCGACCGCAGCCGGCGCTCGCGCCTGGCCGAGCTCGAAGGGAAGCTCCTGCGCCTCGAGCACGAACGCAAGATCGCGACCGACAAGCGCGATGGTTCCGAGGACGCCGAGCGCCGCCGCCGCGAGCTCGAAACCGAACGCGACGATCTGCGCGCCCGGATCGGCGTGCTCGAGGCGAACGCGGCCGGTGCGACCAAGCCGAATGGCCACGACATCGGCAGCGCGATCGCGAGCGAGATGGCCGACCGGAACGATCCGGCGCCCGGATCGGGTGGCCCCGAGATCGTCGCGAGCCGTCTCGAGAACACGCTCGGCAACTATCGACAGCGTGCGGGCCGGCTCCGCGAGGATCTGGAGGGGATTCGTCGCCGTCTCGATTCGCTTTCGCAGGCGGAGCTGTCGGAGTTTCTCGAAGAGCTGGGCGAGGACCTGGCGGAGCTCGGGTGACCACGGAGAAGCGGGGGCCGCTGGTGCGGGTCGCGATCGTCGGCCTGGGCGCCATTGGGCGGGAGGTCTTGATGGCCGTCTGCGCCCGCCCCGGTCTCTTGCTCACCGGCGTCGCCGATCCGGCCTTCGCTGGCCGCGACGCGGGAGAGATCGCCGGCCTCGGTACCGGTCCGCTCGGTCTGATCGTCGCCGGGAGCGTCCCGGAGGCCCTGGCGGGCGCGGACGTGGCGCTGGTGCTGACTGGGTCGGGGGTGGCCGACGTGCTGCCCATCGTCGAGGCCGCCGCCGCCCACGGTGTCGACGTGATTTCCACCTGCGAGGATCTCGCGTACGCGGATCTAGCGACGGCGGAGCTCGCGCGGCGCCTCGACGCCTGCGCCCGCGCGGGCGAAATCAGCGTGGTCGGGACCGGGGTCAACCCGGGCTTCGTGATGGATCGCCTGCCGCTGACGCTGGCCGCCGCGTGCGTCCGTGTCGATCGGGTGCAGGCCTTCCGCGTCGTCGACGCCGCCAAGCGCCGGGCGCCGCTTCGCGCGAAGGTCGGCGCCGGGATGACCGTCGAAGAATTCCGCGCGGGCGTCGCCGCCGGTCGGCTCGGACACCGCGGCCTGCGTGAATCCTGCGCGCTCGTCGGGCTCGGGCTCGGGTGGGTGTTCGACGAGATCCGCTCGACCATCGAGCCCGTGGTGGCCGAACGCCCTGGCATCGCGCCCGGCCGCGTGGCCGGCCTGCATCAGCTCGCCGTGGGGGTGCGCGGCGGGCAGGAGATCGTCCGGCTCGATCTCGAGATGTCGGTCGGCGCGCCCGATCCGCACGACCGGATCCTGATCGACGGCGATCCACCGCTCGACGTCCTCATCCGGGGCGGCACCCACGGCGACCGCGGGACGGTGGGCGCCGTCCTGAGCGCGATTCCCGCCGTGATCGCGGCGCCCCCCGGCCTCAAGACGATTCTGGATCTCACGCTGGGCGGATAGCGCGGGTTTTGCGCTATGGTCCGCGAATGACCCAACCAGCGAATCTCTCTGTGAAGCGGTGGTGGCCGATCGTCGTTGCCGTTGTCGCGGGCATCGTTTCGGGGCGCCCGGCACACGCCGTCGATTTCGGCAGTCTCGCCGGAAAGGCGGCCAGCGCGGGCGGTAACGCCGCGCGCGACAAGGCCGTCAAGGAGGTCAACGCCAAGCTGTTGGCCGAAGGGCGCAAGGATCAGTGCAGCTTCAAGACCGACAGCGACGAGCTGGCGCCCGGATGCGACGCGAAGGTCAAGAAGCTCGCCAACACCCTGGTCGACGTCAAGAAGCGCCTCAAGGTCGCCGGCGTCACCAGCTACAAGTTCGAGGTCTCCGGGCACACCGACTCGAGCGGCAAGGCCGCGCACAACAAGGAGCTGTCGGGAAAGCGCGCCGCGGTGATGGTGCGGGAGCTGGTCGCCAAGGGCATCGCACCCGGCGAGATCATCTCGATCGGCATGGGCTCCGAGCGGCCGCTGGTCACGCCCGACGACACGCCGGCCAAGAAGGCCAAGAACCGCCGCTACGAGATCCAGGTGCGCTTCTAGCTAGCCCATGGCGCGGGTCGGGATGCGCGCGGTCTCTTTGGCCGCGGTGTCCTGGGCCATCACTTGGGCGTTTGCGAGCCGACGGTCTCCGACCCCGTCAGGGCCACCACCAGAATCGCGCACTGATCCCGAGCCAGCGATCGTGGCCGAAAGCGCGCCGCCGCATAGGAGATGACCGCCGAGGGCAGCTCGACCAGCTGCGCCGGAATCGGCATCTGGGCTCCGGCCGCACAATCGATCACCCAGGGTTCGACGTCGCGCTGGTACGCGGCGCGAGCCCAGCTCTCGATCGCGCGCCGCACGCCGGTGGCCGAAACTTTCCCGATCTGGAGATCGGCGGCGAAGGACCGGATGTCCGCCTGGTAGCGCGGCGTGACCAACGGCGCCGAGCGACCGGACGTTCGGCGTTTCTCGGTCAAGATCGTCAGGAAGGTATCTCCGGTGTCGACGTTGGCGGCCTGGCTAACCACGACTGGAACGCCGAGCTCGTCGGGCCACGGTAGGGTCGCGCAGGTCAGCGTCAGGCCAACGCCGACGATGCACGCGAGACGGCGCGTGGAGCCTTCCGCAGTGGGCACCAAGGCAATCCTAGCAGCGCCCGCAAGTTTCTCTCTCGGCGGTCAGCCGGAACGGGGCTGCTCGCGCGCCGCCAGCAGCGCGGCGGGCAGCAGCGGCACGAACAGCAGGACCGCCGCCGACGAGCCCGAGTTTAGCCAGACCAGGCTCTTGAACCCCATATGGAAGTGGTCGTAGAGGTACGAACCCAACGGATCGGAGATGGCGAAGATGGCGATGTTCCGGACGCTCATCATGAGCGCGAACCCGAAGCTTTCACTCCCGGCGGGGGTCGCGCGGGCCGCCATGTCGTAAAGCGGCAGCAACGCCAGCATGCCGAGCAGCGCCGCCGTGCTGTCGATGGCCATCGCGGTGGCGGCCGAATCGTAGCGGAGATAGAGCAGCGTGCTGGTGGCGTTGAGAATGATCCCGGCGATCAGAGAAACTCGGAGCGGCACGCGTCGACAAAGAACGCCGTAGGCGAGCGCACCCAGGATGGAACCGGCCCCACCCAGGAGTTGCAGGAAGCCCATGAAGCGCGGGTCGAACCTGAGGACATCCTGCTGGTAATAGAGCATCGGCGTCTGGAAGCCGGGCGCAAGATAGACCAGGAAGAGCAGTCCGCTCGCCCCCCACATCGCGCGCGAGCGAACGATGACAGCGATCTGGCGCCTGGCCGTCGCAAAGACTGCCGTGTCGCGCTTGGCGCCCCCCGGCTCCCGGTAAAGGATCGCGACGACCGGCAGGAACGAGCACAGGATGCAGGCCCCGACCACGGCCGTCCAGCCGAACGCTCGGACGGCAAGCCACCCGCTCACCGGGCCACCGAGGAGATTCATCACCCCTTCCAGCACCTTGCTCAGGGAGGCGAGGCGCCCCGTGGCGCCGTAGCGCTGCGCGGTCTCGACCTGCAGACCGCCGACGACGGTGGCCACGAAGGCCATCGCGATGTTGAGCAAGGTCGTGACGATGACAAAGGGGACGTAGTCGTGCGGGACGACGATGAACACCAGCCAGAACACGGTGCAGAGGACCGTGCCGGTCAGGAGGTAACCGCGCCGCCGTGTGCCGAAGAGGGGATAGGCGTCGGAGATCAGGCCGAAGAGGGGCTTGATGTACCAGGCGATGGTCGCGATGCCCCAATACACGGCCACCTTGTGGGCCGGCATATGAAGCTCATTCTTGAGCAGTAGGTTGAAGGGCAGCCGCCCGATGATCCCCGGCCAGCCGAAGCCGGTCACGAAGATACCGGTGGCTATGACGGCGATGAGCGGGCGCACGCGAACCGTCGTCGCGCCCGAAGAATCGGCGTCGGGGGCGCTCATGCGCGTGACCGCGGGCGACAGAAACGGTAGATCAACGCGGCACGAGCATGAAGATCGCCACCTGGAACGTCAACGGTATCCGCGCGCGCCAAGAAGAGGTGCTGGCTTTCGTCGAGCGCGAGGCACCCGACATCCTCTGCCTGCAGGAGATCAAGGCCGCGCCCGATCACATCCCCAAGACCATCGCCGAGCTGCCCGGATATTGGTGCACCTGGCACGGGACAAAAGGGTACTCGGGCGTCGGGCTGCACGTGCGCAAGGCGATCGCGCCCGACCGCCCGATCACCATTCACCCCGACTTCGACTTCGAGACCCGCTTCGCCGCCGCGATCGTCGACGGGATCCTGATCGCGTCGATCTACGTGCCCAACGGCGGCAAGGACTTCGCGGCCAAGGTCCGTTTCCTGGAGGCGATGGCCGCCTACGCGATCGCCCAGCGCGCGACTCGAACGCCGGTCGTCCTGTGCGGCGACCTCAACATCGCGCGCACCGAGCGGGACGTGCACCCAAAGGAGCGGGACAGCCGGCTCATCGGCCAGCGCCCCGACGAGCGCGCGCTGTTCGAGCGGATCCTCGCCGACGGCGGCCTGCACGACCTGGGGCGCGAGCGCGATCCCGACAACGACGCGCTCTTTACCTGGTGGGCGCCCTGGCGCAACATGCGCCAGCGCAACATCGGCTGGCGCCTCGACTACCTGCTGGCGAGCGGCGATCTCGCGGCCGCGGCGGAGAGCTGCGTGTCGCTGCGCGAGGTCGGGACCAGCGACCACGCACCGGTGGTGGCCAACTTTGGCCCCAGGCGGGCCCCATGATCGTCGTCTCCGACTTCGACGGGACGCTGACCATGGAAGACGTCACGACGCTCTTCTGGGACCTGCACTTGCCGTACGACTGGCGTCACGAGATTCTGCCGGAGACCTACGCCGGCGCCTCGACGCCGCTCGAGATGATGACCCGCGGATATGGCGATCTGCCGCTGCCACCCGAGGCGCTGCTGGCGGAAGCACGGGCGGCGGTGAGGCTCCGTCCGGGTCTGCCGGCGCTGGCCGAGCTCTGCCGCGGGCGGCGCTGGCCCTTCTCGGTGATAAGCCACGGGCTCACGTTCTACATCGAGGCTCTGCTTCCCGCGGGCATCCCGATCACCGCGTTCGTCGGCACGTTCGTCGGTGGGCGCTGGGTGGTGACGCTCCCAGCGGGGGTGCGTCTATCGCCCGGCGAGGACTTCAAGAGCCACGTCGTGGCCGGGCTGCGCGCCCGGCATCCCGGACAGGAAACCGTCTACATCGGCGACGGGCGCCTCGATCTGCCGGCCGCCGAAACCTGCGATCGGGTGTTCGCCGTTCGCGGCAGTCCGCTCCACCAGCTCTGTTCGAGGGCGCTGCCATTCGACACGTTCGAGGAGGTCGTCGCGGCTCTCGAATTGCGTTAAGCTACCGCGCCATGTCCAACCCCATCGCGACGCTGAGCACCTCCCTGGGCGACATCAAGGTCGAGCTTCTCGCCGACAAGATGCCCATCACCGCCGGCAATTTCGTGAAGCTCGCCAAGATCGGCTTCTACGACGGTTTGCACTTCCACCGGGTGATCGACAAGTTCATGGTGCAGTTCGGCTGTCCCCACAGCAAGGACCCGGCGAGCCCGCGGGCCGGCACCGGCGACTCTCCGCACGGAACGATTCCCGACGAGCACCCCGAAGGCGCCAAGATCTCCAACGCCCGTGGCACCCTTTCGATGGCGAACAAGGGCCCGCAGAGCGGAAGCTGCCAGTTCTTCATCAACGTCGTCGACAACCCGTACCTGGACTGGTTCACGCCGGGCGCCTCGAAACACCCCGTCTTCGGCAAGGTGATCGAGGGGATGGACGTCGTCGACCGGATCTCGAAGGCGCCGGCCGCGAACGATCGCCCCAAGACGCCCATCAAGATGAACAAGATCTCGATCGCCGACTGAGGTCGGCCGCCCGTGCCATGCGCACGCTGATCATCGGCGATGTCCACGGCTGCCTCGACGAGCTGCAGGCGCTCGTGGCGCGCTGCGGACAAATGCCGGACGATCGGGTGGTGCTGGTAGGTGACCTGGTGGCCAAAGGTCCGGACTCCGTCGGGGTCGTGCGGTGGGCGCGCGAAGGGGGGATCGCAGCCGTGCTTGGCAACCACGACGCGCACGTGCTGAGGGCGTCCCACGGCGACAGCGACGTGCGGCCGCGGCATCGCGAGATCGCCCGCGCCCTGGCCCCGGCCGACCTCGCCTGGTTGGAAGCGCTTCCGCTGTGGTTGCGCCTCGATCAAGCCGGGACCGAGACGCCTCATGTGGTCGTCCACGGCGGTCTGGTGCCAGGCGTCGCGCTCGAGCGGCAAGAGCGGGAGCACCTGCTCAATCTGCGGAGCATCACCCCGGACGGCCGGCCTTCGAAGCGCCTCGACGGAACGCCGTGGGCCGCCCTGTGGCCCGGTCCCGAGCACGTCGTGTTCGGACACGACGCTGTCCGCGGCCTGCAGCGGCATCCTTTCGCCACCGGTCTAGACAGCGGCTGCGTCTACGGCCGTCAGCTGACGGCTCTGGTCTTGCCGTCCGGCGAGCTGGTCTCGGTTCCGGCCGCCCGCGCCTACGCGGCCATCAGCCGCTGAAAAAGGAAACGGCCGGTCCGCAGAGCGGACCGGCCGTTGAGACACTACTCGGTGGAGCTCAGTTGACGGTCGCGACCGCTTGGATGCGGAACTGCTCGCTGCTCCAGCTCCGATCGTAAGGCTCGACGTCGAACGGTACGTTGGCGGCCTTCTGCAGCGTGCCCGAGCCGGGGTTCGTCAAGTTGAGGTAGTTGCCGGCCTTGACGTTCTTGATCCAGAAGGCGCCATAAGTGTTTCCGCCCGGCGTGATTGTCCACTGCTGCGACGTCGAGTTGCAGTTGCAGGTCTGAATCGTGACCGCCGCCTTGCTGGCGCCGTTGCCCGCGTCGAGGCACTTGGTCGGCGCGCTGTTCATCGAGATGCTCCAGTTCGAGCCCTTGGCCGTGAAGATGAACTCGGCGGTCGGGAGATTCTGCGACATCGGCTGCTGCTCGACGGCGGTGGTGCTGCTCGCGGTCCCGGCGTCCAGGACCATCGGGTTGGCGCGCGTCGCGAGCGAGAACATGACGTAGCGGTATCCGGGGTCGAACACCGGCGTGTAGCTCCCACTCCGCCACACCGTGATGGCGTTGTTCCACACGTTGTTGCCCGTGTGGAGCGTGCTGTAGCCGTCCGGATCCTTCAGGTTGCCGTTGTTGTCGTACATGCCCGCGCTCCACTGCTGGCTGGCGTTCGGGCTGGTCTTGCAGAGCACGCTGCCGGTGCCGTAGGGATTCACGTAGGGCGCGTTGGACGAGCCCGCGCCGAGGCGCCCCGCCACTTCACCGTTGATGCCGGTGGTGAAGCCGTCGCCGTCGCAGTAGTACGCCGCGGGGCCGGTCACGCCGGGCTGGCCCAGTTGGGACAGATCGCCGGTGGTGATGATGTTGCCGAAGAACGTTCCCTCCTGGAATGGGTAGCTCGAGCTGATCCCCCAGCCAATCGCGTTGTTGGCCGCATCCAGCCACAGCGGGATGTGGACGCCGGCGGTGTTGACGTGGGCCATCATGCAGGCCGACACCAGCTCCTGGCAGCTTCCATTGTTGTTGACGCCGCCGTTCTTCCAGGCGGGGCAGAGGCCGAGGCCGCCCGCGAAGGTGTAGTTCGTCCCGTTCTGATCCTGCTTGACCAGCGAGTCGTTGCTGGCGAGCGCGCATTTGACCAGGTAGGAGACCGTCTTGCGGCCGCCGGAGTTGGTCATGAGGCCGTTGATGGACGACAGGCCGTTGATGGACGACAGGCCGTTGATGGACG
>CAYTTF010000055.1:14600-17574 GCA_964440665.1 uncultured Myxococcales bacterium
ACAGACCGTTGATGGACGACAGACCGTTGATGGACGACAGACCGTTGATGGACGACAGACCGTTGATGGACGATAGACCGTTGATGGACGACAGACCGTTGATGGACGACAGACCGTAGTCCTCGTGCCCAGCCGACTGAACGTCACTGGCCTCTTGCCCACATCCGACCAGTCCGATGATGGCGCCGAGTGCAATACCGACTTGAATGGTTCGCTTCGTGAGGTCTCGCATTCTTGGTTTCTTCTCCCTTGAGGTAGCCCAGCCGACTCGGTGAGTCCCGTAGGCTTTGCGTCGCCCGATCGCTCGGGGTTTGCCGTTTGTCGCAAGGTGTCGGTCCGACACGGATTGACCATAAAGCAGTAATTGGGCCAACACTTTAAATAGTGGTAAATGGCTGGATCCGCTGGATCCCATGGAGATATGGCTCCCCAGCTGTTTACGGTCGAGCAACAACCGCTGTGGGGAAAACAACGCCGGTCGAGACCCACCCGCCGGCCAACCAGCCGCGTTTACGCCGGTGTCGGGCGAGGTCGGCAGCGAGGTCGGGCGAGGTCGGCAGCGAGGTCGGGCGAGGTCGGAAAGAACCGACCGCCTCCCAGAATCAACCGAGGTTGGCGGGTGCGGACCAGAGATCGCGGCGCCGAGGCACCTCTATCTTGGTCGCCTCGGCAACCTGCGGAACGCCATCTCGGTAGACGACGGTGCCGGCTAGAGTTGCCTGGATGCGAGGCCCCGGCGTGACGATTCCGACCAGATTCAGCGGATCGCAGGCAGACAGCCGGACCACCTCTCCCCGACGCTCCTCGCGTCGGGTCGCGCGCAGCGCGGTGACCGCGTCCGGTGCGGCGAACTGCTCGCCGACGAAGCCACCCACCAGTCGCCCACCGCGGAGCTCGCCGCTCATCTCGAAGCGCCGGTAGATTCGGACCAGGTCCCGCCAGGGGGGGGCGTGCGTTTCGCGGGCCAAGACATCGCGGAACACCACGCCGTATCTTCTTATGTATTGGCGGGCGAGGGATTCGTTGCGGTGCTCTTCCCGGCGCGATGTTTCGTCCCGCGCTTCTTGATCGTCCGGTTCCTGGCCGCGTCCGCCGCGCAGTACCGACCAGCGGCCCGCGCCGACGGCTCCGCCGGTGCGCCGGCTCCAACGGGCGTGCCACCGTACCCGCGCGCCGCCGCGGGTCTGGGTGGCGGATATCAGGGCGCGCAGCCCCGAAAATCCATCGCCGGTGATCCGCCCCGCCGAGACCAGCTCGCCGAGCCCATCTTCGACCTCGGCGCGAAGCCGGCGGGTGCCGGCGACGATTTCGTCGAGGAAGCTCGCGCCGGCGCGAACGAGAAACGAGAGGATGTCGCGCGCCGGTCCAGAAAGCGCGGTCTCTTCCGCCGCCTCGTTTTCGGGGGCGAGCAGCCAGGGGAGATCGGCCCGCCGAACGAGGGCGATGGGCGCGGCGCGGCTGGGTGTTCCGCCCCCCGCGCGCGCGGCCAGACGCCCCCAGGCGACGTCGCCGGACAGACACAGCGCGTCCAACCAGGCGGAGTCGTATCCGAGCAGGCGAGCCGGTAGGATTTCTCGCTCCCAGGCGCCCGCCGCGGCCTCGAATCCTTGCAGCTGTGCGATTACACGCGCCAGACCCAGCTTTCCGTGGAGCTGGTTCCCGGGACGGACGCCTTGCCACCCGAAAAGGAAACGCAGAAAGTCCGCCGCGCTCACCGGCTCGATCTCGCGCCGGAGGCCATCCAGCATTCGCCGGTTGATTCGTGCCAGCAGGCGTCGCTCGCACCATTGAACGCCTTCGCCGTCCGATAGCTGGGGCGAGAAACGACCCTGAAGCGCGGCCCCCTCCATTTCGATCTGTGCCAAGGCCGCTTCCACGTCGGACCCGGGCACGCCGAGCCGGGCCGCGATCCGTGCGCCGGTGGTCGGACCGAGCAGCGGCAGGTGGCCGCGGACGATTTCGCGGAGAGCGCTCTCCGCGTCGGACCAGGCCGGCGGTCGTCGCGCCGGTGGCTCGACGACGTCGGGGACGAACCGGCGCGACGGCCAGACCTGCGCCACCAGCGAGCGCCGCTCAGCCGCGACCCAGTGGACCGGGTCGCCTTCGAGGCGGGCCGCACGGCCGGTGTCGCAGAGCGCGTCGAAGAGATCGCCGAATCCGCGCGCTCGGCCCAGGGCCTCGGGCAAGGCGCCCAGGTCGAGGAGCAGATCGTGCAGCTCGTCGGGGTCGCGGGCCTCCGGTTGCGCCTCGGCGACCACGGCCTCGACCGAGGCCGGATCCAGCCCCCCGATTCTTTCCGCGACGACGGCGGGCAGACCGCGACGGACGCTGACCGCGCGCGTGCGCCGCTCCTCGAGAGGCGCGTCGTCGAGGAAGGCGTAGGGGTTCGCGTTCAGGATCTCGTGCGCAAACACCGAGGGTTCCGGCCGCTCTCGGGCGAGGGCCTCGATCCGGCCGTCGGCGAGCCCCTCGAGCACGACGCGCAAGCCGGCGGCGTCCATTGCCTCGACCAGGCAGTCGCGCACCGTCTCGCGGACCAGCGGGTGGTCGGGGATCTCGACGGTGCCGCCGCCGTGATTGTCCTGGCAGGCGGTCTGGGCGGGGAAGACCGCCGCGATCAAGTCCTGCGCGCGCATGCGCTGGATCGCCGGGGGGACCCGCTTGCCGCCGCGGCTGCGCAGCATCGCGAGCGACCGCATGGCGTTCCAGCGCCAGCGGGTCTCGAACATGGGCGCCTGCAGCGCCGCCGCAATGAGCAGCTCCTCGACGTCGGCCGCGCGCAGCATCGAGAAGACCGTCTCGAGCGGAAAGCTGTGCTGGGGCCCGAGGGAAAGCACGATGCCGTCGTCGGTGGCCGCCGCCTGTAGCTCGAAGTCGAACGAGCGGCAGAAGCGCTTGCGCAGCGCCATGCCCCAGGCTCGGTTGATGCGGCCGCCGAACGGCGCGTGGATCACCAGCTGCATGCCGCCCGCGT
>CAYTTF010000056.1:0-17481 GCA_964440665.1 uncultured Myxococcales bacterium
AGGGTGGGCGAATCACCACCTGGAATCGACAGCTCGAGCAGGTGACGGGCTACACCCGTGACGAGATGTTGGGCGCGGACGGAACGGCGCTGATCGGCATCGACGAAAACCCGCGCGCTTTGCCACTCAAGGCGGGTGGAACCCGCGAGGTGCGGTGGCGGCGCGCCGAGGTCGCGGGCGCCGGGGGCACGCCGATCGTCTACGCCGTCGGGATCGATGTCACCAACGAGCAGGGGATGCTCCGGCGGACTTTACGGGCGGAGCGACTGGCGGCGGTGGGGACGATGGCAGCGGGGCTTGCCCACGAGATCCGAAATCCGCTGAACTCTGCCTCGCTCCAGCTGACGTTGCTCGAGCGCCGATTGGGCCGCGGTGACGGCGTCGAGATCACCACCCCGATCATCCGCATCATCAAAAGCGAGATCGATCGTTTAGAGGCACTCCTGCGGGACTTCCTGGCGTTCTCCAAGCCGCGGCCACTCGAGGCGAGCGCCGTCGATGTCGCGGAGCTGGTCGGGGCGGTCGTCGATCTCATCGGACCTGAAGCAGAGGCGGCCCAGGTGAAGATCGCCGTCGAGACGATGCAGGGGATCCCTTCCGTACTAGGCGAGCCCGGACGCCTTCGTCAGGTCCTTCTGAACCTGACCCGGAACGCGATCGAGGCCATGCACGAGCGCGGCGGTCACCTCACGCTGCGCGCCCGAAGCGTCAGAGACGCGGTGGAGATCGACGTCGAGGATGACGGCCCGGGGTTCCCCCAGGAGCTTCCCGTCTTCGACGCTTTCTTCACCACCAAGGTACAGGGAACAGGCCTGGGACTCTCGCTCGCCCACCGGATCGTCGCCGATCATGGGGGGGTCCTGCAGGTCGCGTCGCGTCCCGGAAAGACCTGCTTCACGATCACGCTGACAGTTACTGAACGATCGTGACCGAACAATTCGTCGTGGCGGCGACGTTCGAGCCCACCGAACCGAGAATGAGGCGAGGTCCCGGCCGGTTGCCGTGACGTCCCACGACGATCAGGTCGACGTTGCGCTCCTGAGCCTCACGGCAGATGACGTCGACCGGGTGACCCATTTCTATGGCCGTCTCCGCCTCCGGCGTCTGGAGGTCGACGGAAAGGTCCGCGAGCAGCTCGGCGGCCCTCTGCATCTGTCTTGCGTACCAGTCACCCTCGGGTGTTTCGTGGCCTGCCAGAACCCACGCGGGAAGCCTCTCTATCACGTGCAAGAACGTCAGGTGCGCGTTGAACGCCCGGGCCACGTTCCGGCCGAACTCGGCAGCGCGTCGTGCGCCTTCGCTGCCGTCGATCCCGACGAGAACGCTCGTCACGAGCCACGCTCGATTCCGCCGACACTGAGTTCTCGTGTGGTCATGCTCTCTTACTAAGCAAGATCGTGACCTTTGGTTTCCACGGTTCGGGATTCTCCCCTCGAGGGTAAGGCGACTGGGGCCGACTGAGCCATGGCCATGGTACTAGGCGGCCTTCTTGGAGAATGGGACAGTCAGAACTGGGCAGGTGGAGTGCCTGACGATCTTCTCGGCGACGCTCCCCAGCAGGATGTGGGCAAGGCCCGTCCGCCCGTGGGTTCCCACCACGACCAGCTCCGCACCGGCTTCGCGAGCCCGCCGGACGACCTCGATCGCCGCGCTCCCCTCTAGCATGTTGGTCCGACAGGCGATTCCCGCCTTCTTCGCATGATCGGCCCGCTCTGCCAGTGCCCGATCGATCTGGGCAACGACCCCGCCCCGATCAGAGCCGTAGTACGTCAGCCCGAACGGGAACTCCTCGACCCCCAGCTCCAAGACGTAGACGATCTCGAGCTCTGCGTTGGACTGCTTCGCCAGTCCAATGGCCTCGGTCAATGCCTCGTCGCTGCCGGCGGAGAAGTCAGTGGCTACCAGAATCCGTCGTGGTGAGCTCTTCATGCCACCAGGGAATGCAACGGCCGGACCACCTCCGGAGTCCGAGTAGAAAGGGTACTTTCGGGACACAGGCCGAAGACTATGCAGACAGCCAAGCGGTACGCGCAGAACCTGCGCAGATCATCCGCGACGCTCAGGCGGCGATTGGAAGTTGCCCTTCGGCCGCGGGCTGTTGCACGGGTTTTTGCACCGGCTGTGGCGAAGTCACCCAACTGCGTCGAGGTGATTCGCTGAACGGACCTGCCAAGGAAACGAACATCATCGTGCCCCAGCACACCGTTACTGCCTTCTCCACGAGAGTCGACTCGAAGATGAAGGGCGCCAGCGCCACCCAAGCCCCGATCAAGACGGCGCCGATGCGGGCTCGATCGTAGGCCATTGAAAAGGCGGCCAGGATCGTCGCGAGCGTGCCCGCGACCAGTGCGTTGATCTTGTGCGCTGGACTCAAAGGCAGAATCAGGGCGGCGGTGGGAAGGAAGGAAGAAAGCAGAATGGCGATTGATCGAGATAGCATTGGAACCCCCTTTTCCTTCCCCGTGTAGTGCAAGAACGTTGCCGAGTGACTCGAGCCGCAATGTCTGGGCTGCCGATGGAGAATTCGCGCAGATTTCTCCGGAGAATCCCCGCGATCGGCGAAGGAATTGCGTGAATACGCGGGATGGGTCTCTGCCCGCCACCGCCCCCGGACGATGCGCCAAGTGTACGTGCGGCCGATCGCGAGCTATAAACCTGCGGTCCGGAGGGTCGGTGCGCGATGCAAGCGATGGTGTTCACGGGTCCGGGGCAACCTCTCGCCCAAACCGAAAGGGCGCCACCGCTTCCCGACGAGAACCAGATCCTGATCCGTGTGAGTGCCTGTGCGGTCTGTCGGACTGATCTGCACATCGTCGATGGCGAGCTCCCGAATCCAAAGCCGTCGCTCATCCCCGGTCACGAGATCGTGGGTCTGGTCGCTGGGAGGGGTTCCCGAGTCGATCGGTTCGCCCTGGGTGATCGGGTAGGGGTTCCGTGGCTTGGGTGGACCTGCGGCGTCTGCGGGTTCTGCCGGTCGGACCGGGAAAATCTCTGCGATCGAGCCCGCTTCACCGGGTACCAGATCGACGGCGGTTTTGCTGAATATGCCATTGCCGACCAGCGCTTCTGTTTCGCACTTCCCACGGGCTACACGGATGTGGAGGCCGCACCCCTGTTCTGCGCGGGACTCATCGGTTATCGCGCCTTGCGCTTCGCGGGAGACGCGAAACGCCTCGGCCTCTTCGGCTTCGGCGCGGCCGCCCACATCATCGCGCAAGTGGCCTCATACCAGGGCCGCGAGGTCTACGCCTTCACCCGCCCTGGCGACACGGCGGCCGGCGACTTCGCCCGAGAGCTCGGCGCGGTTTGGACTGGCGGCTCCGATACGATGCCTCCGGCCGAGCTCGACGCCGCCCTGATCTTCGCTCCAGTCGGAGCTCTGGTTCCGGCTGCGTTGCGCGCCACATCTAAGGGTGGAACCGTCGTCTGCGCCGGTATCCACATGAGCGACATCCCAGGTTTTCCCTACGCCGACCTTTGGGGGGAACGAAGCGTCCGCTCGGTCGCAAACTTGACCAGAAAGGACGCCGAGGAATTTCTGGCGTTCGCGCCGCGAATCCCCGTCAAGACGAGAGCCGTCACATATCCGCTGGCGAAAGCAAATGAGGCGCTCGACGATCTGCGCCGCGGTCTCATCGAAGGAGCCGCGGTCCTGGTTCCTTCATGAGCGACGGCTGGTCCAAAGAAGCTCAGTTGAGCGCTCGACGGTCGATCCCCAGAATGCTCTGCGCGAGAGGATCGGCGGCGACGGGATCGGCCGTCCGGGAGAGGCGACGGAACCGGCGGGCGGCCAAGACCGCTGCGCCGTAGGCTCCTGCGAAAACGGCCTCTGGGGAGATCAGGAGCGAAACACCGCTCTCTGCTTCGAGCAGGCGACACCAAAGACTGCGAACGAAATCGGCGTCCAGAACCATCCCACCGGTGAGAGCGACCTTGCCCTCGACCGTGAGCGAGCTTAGGAGCCTCACCGCCCGGACCGCCAGGTCGTCCTGAAGCGTAACGACTGCCCGGAGCGCCGCCTCGTCGAGGGTCACGCTGGCGCGCTGAGCCAACGCCTCCAGCACCTCGCTGCCGTTTCCAGCCCCGAGGCGGGTTGCAGAGTAGCGGCGCCCTTCCGGTGGCTCTCTCAACAGAGCACAACGAATCTGGCTGGCGCCGATGTCCAGCGCAGCCGTCCCATCGGGAAAGAGCAGTCGCGCGCCGAGAGCGTGGCTGAACCGCTGGTAGAAGTGTCCGACTCGGACGGTCTGGCGGTCTGGCGTACCCGTTGACGCCACGTAGTCGATGTCTCCCGCCGACAAACCCGCCTCGGCCAGGACACGGCCCCAGCTCTCCCGAATTACCCCTCGGTCGGTGCGCGTGTCGCGGCGCCCCTGAATCCGAACCAAAGCCTTGGCCAACACCGCCGAGCGTGTTCCCTGGTGAGAAAGGATGGCGATCTTGACGGACCGAGCCCCGACATCAAGCCCGCTGGTCAGAAGCGTCTCGGGCGGCGCCGTCTTCGGCACTTAGGGCGCCACCGTCGGCGGGGGAGTCGGGTGCTCATGATTCGGATCGCCGTGGCTGACCCACGCTGTCAAGAGATTGCGGTGGGTGACCAGGCCGACGACGCGATTCTCTTCGTCGACGACGGGCAGGTGGCGGATGCGACCGACCCGCATCAGGCGAGCGGCACGCTCCAGTGAATTGCCGACCTGCAGCACAACGACGACCTTGGACATCACATCTCGAACCGCGGGTGACCGCATGCCTTTGGGGACTGCAATCCGAGCGCCAGACTTCTCCTGGCCGCGATGGTGACCCTTGAGACGACCGCCAACCGAGCATCGACGCGAGGTTGGCGCCACCGGCGATGGTCCACGCAGTTCTTGCGCAGATTAAAGGCGAGCGCGCGCCGCGGAATTCGCTCCCGCGCCGTCGGCGTTCCACCAGCCGCCGCCGAGCGCCACGAAGAGCGCGACCGTATCTTGAACCCGCTGCGCCTGGGCCTCGACCAAGCTGATCCGGCTCTGAAGGTACTGGGTGTTGGCCGTGAGGACCTGAAGATAATTGGCGAGGCCCGACTGGTAGTTGATCTGAACGAGGTGGAACGCCGCTTCGGCCGCCTTGTAGGCCTCCGTGTCGGCGTTCAGCGCCTGGGCATCGTATTCGAGGGCGCCCAAACCGTCCGCCACCTGGGCGAAAGCCGACAACACAGTCTGGCGGTAGCTCGCTAGCCCCGCATCGCGGGCATCCATCGCCGCCTTGCGCTGGTACCAGAGCGCGCCGCCATGGAACACCGGCTGCGCCAGAGCCGCCGCCACGCTCCAGAAGACGCTGCCGCTCGAGAATAGATCCGCCGCGGAAGTGCTATTCGCACCGTAGCTCCCGCTCAAGGTCAGGTTCGGCAACAGCGCCGCGGTGGCGACGCCGATTTGGGCGGTGACACTGTGTAGCTGGGCTTCGGCGATCAGGACATCTGGACGCTGGCGGACCAGCTCGGACGGCAGGCTGAGCGGTATCTCGTCCGGCAGCTTGAAATCGTCGAGCGCGATCGGCGAGGGGCTCCATGCCGCCGGCATTCGCCCGGTAAGCGTCGCGATCAGATGGTCCGCCTGCGCGACCTTCTCCTGCAGCGGCGGCAGGGTCGCACGCGTGCTCGCGACCTGGCTCTTGAGGCTGAAGGCGCTCGCGTACGGAACCGTCCCCGCTTGTGCCTGCGCATCGGTGAGCTGGACTTGTTCTTCTTCGAGAGCGATGAGCTCTTTGGTGGCGTCGATCTCCGCTCGGTAGGCCGCGGAAGCGACGAGGGTGTTGACGACGTTCCCGGACAGAATCAGGTAAGCACCGATGACGGTGTACCGCTGTGCCTCGACCTGCGCCCGCAAACCCTCCACTGTGCGACGCTGGCCGCCCCAAGCGTCGAGCGTATAGCTGACACTGCCGGAGAGGGTGAACAGACTGAAGACGCTCGGCGGCAACGGCGACCCCACGCGGGCGGGACTGTATTGCTGACGGGAGGCGCCCGCGCCGGCATCCACCTGCGGGAAGAACACGCCGTATCCTGCCCGCAGCGTATCTTGGCTCTTACGCAGCGTCGCCTGCGCCGCCTCCAAAGAGGCATTGTTGGAGAGAGCATCGGCGACGATGGCGTCCAGCTTCGGGCATCCGAGGAGGCGCCACCAATCGGCGGCCAGCTTGTTCGACCGGTCGAAGTGTTGCGCGACACCACCGGCAGTCGTCGTCACTGCCGGAACGGGTGCGACGGTATAACCCGTGGTCTTGGGAGCTTCCGGACGAACGTAGTTGGGTCCAACCGCGCAGCTCACCGTCAGCAGCGACATGAAGGCGAAGGGACGCCTGACCTCAGCTCGTGGCCACATAGACGTCCACCAGCTCGCCCGGGTAGAGCCCCACGCCCGCGGGGGGCATGAACCGGAAGATGATCGGCAACACCCGCAAATCGACCCGCTCCGTGCGCTCGTTCGAGAGCTGAATCTTCGGGGAGACGTAGGGTTGCACGCGCACGAATTCCAACGGAACGCTGACGTTCGTCCCTCGGATGAACATCTTGGCCTGCATCACAGACCCCGCGGGGAGCCGCGGGATCAGGATCTCGTCGATGTAGCAGCGAACACCGAGGTACCCGGTCGAGCTCCCCATCACCATAGCGGGTGCGACCGCCTCCGTGTAAGTGTCATAGGAACCCTGCGGCGAGATGTAGCTCCCGACCGACGTCCGGATGGAGAGCACCACGCCGTCCGAAGGTGCTTTGACGGTGTACTTGGCCAGCAACGCCGACGACGACGCCACGGCCTTCGAGAGGGCCTCTACCTGCTTCTCCTGATTCCGAACGTCGTAGACCCAGGCACCGGCCTTGGTCAGCTCGTACTGGCGCGAGACCACATCCAGATTGGCTCGGGCCAACTTGGCCGCGTTCTTCGCGTTGTCGAGAGCGTCCTTGCTCACCGAGCGCGCGTCGATCTCGACGGACCGCAGCTGTTTGTCGAGCTGGTCCTGCGCGCTCTTGAGCCCCGCGCTCGCCATCTCCACCTGGGCACTGGCGACCTGCAGGTTCTCCTTGCGCGGCTGAGCCTTGAGCGAGTCGAGAAGCGCCTGGCTGGCTTCCGCTTGCGACTTCTGTTGCTCGACGATGGCGCGCTGGATCGAGTCGTCGATCGCGAAGAGTGGCGTGCCCTGTTTCACTCGCTGTCCCTCGCTGACGAAGACCTTCGCGATCGTCCCCGAGACCTCTGGGTAGATGTTGATGTTCTCTCCGTTCGACAGGTAGCTCTCGACGATTCCGTTGGCATAGATCCCGTGCCCGTAGGGATTGGGGGCCGGATTGAACGCGGGCGGAAGCGGATGTCTCGGTCGCGCGTAGACGTAGGCGCTGACCAGCCCGGCGACGATCCCCACGCCGACCAATGAGAATAGGATCTTGTTACGCATGGTGTTCCCCCTCTTTGAACCCAACGACCCGGCCGTCCTCCATGGTCATGATCCGATCCGCGTAGTCGAAGATGCGGTTGTCGTGGGTGACGACCAGAATGCAGCGCTTTTCGTTGAGAACTTCCTTCTTCACGAACTCGATGATCTTTCGCCCGGTGTCGCCGTCGAGTGAGGCGGTCGGCTCGTCGAAGATCAAGATGTCCGGCGCGCTCACGATGGCGCGCGCGATCGCGACCCGCTGCTGCTCGCCGCCAGACAGCTTGTTCGGCGGAAGCTCCGCCCGGGCGGCGAGCCCTACGACGTCGAGGTAGTGCATCGCCTCACCGATCGCCTCGTCCCACTTGCGCCGTTTTAGGATCAGCGGAATCGCGACGTTCTCCACGGTCGTGAGTCGCGGAAACAGGTGGTAGTCCTGAAACACGAAACCGACCGTGTTGAGCCGGAAGTCGGCGATGTGATCGTCGTCGAGTGCCCAGAGGTCAACGTCCTCCACCTGAACGTTGCCGACGTCCGGTCGGAGGATGCCGGAGATCATACTGAGCAGCGTGGTCTTGCCGCTCCCGGAGGGGCCGACGATGTAGAGAATCTCGTTGAACTTGGCCTCGAAGCTGACCTCCCGGACGGCGTAGGTCCGCGTGTCACCCTCGCCAAACCACTTGGACAGACCTCGGGCCTCTATCGCCACGGTTTCCATGTCAGCCCCGGAAAATCTCGAAGGGTTCGACCTTCAACACTTTGCGCACCGCGATGACGCTGGAGACGCCCGCGATGACGATCACCATTCCGAAGGCAAGCCCCAGATTCCCGATGGTGACGATCGAGGCGTAATCCCGAAGTCTCACCTTTGCGAGCGCGATGATGAACGCGCAGAGGCCGACGCCGAGCCCGTAGCCAGCAAGGGCAGTCACCCCCGCCTGCAGCAAGATCATCGCCACCAGCTCGCGACCCTTGGCGCCGATTGCCTTGAGCGCGCCGAACTTGTCCAGGTTCTCGAGGGTGAACGTATAGAACGCCTGCCCCGAGATCGAGAGCCCGACCACGAAGCTGATGATCGTCATGATGAGGATGTTGATCCCCATGCCGGTCCGCCACATGTAGAAGTTGGTATTGCGAGCGACGAACTCGGTCTCGGTGACCGCGTCGTAGCCAAGCCGAGCTACCTCCTCCTTGATGTGCGGGATCGCGGCGGCGTTGGCCGGCTCGACGAGAACGTACGAGATCGTGTAGCGCATCGAGGGGATGTACTGGATCGCCCGACTGAACGTGGTGTAGAGCGTCGGTACACCGAAGAGGCCGCTGGCCGGAACCTTGGCAATACCGACGATCACACCTCGGTTGTCGTTGATCTCGAACTCGGTCCCCACCTTCGGGTTGTGGAGCTTGGGTAGCTCCTCGTCGGCGACCACGATGAAACCGTTCTCGGCGTAGATGTCCTCTATGTGGCCCTCGGTGAGTGCGGGCCGCCCATAGAGGCTGGTGTCGTCGAGCCCCAGCACCGTGACGCCTTGGTAGGTGCCGTCGCGCAAGCGCGCCAGACCGGCCCCCGAATAGAACGGAACGGCATATTTGACGCCCGAGATGCTGCGAACGGCGTCGAGCACGTAGTCGGGCATCGGGATGCTGCTCGCGACCGTGTTGACGGCGCGATCCATGACCCACATCTTCGCGCCGGTGTTCACGACCGTCGCGGAGGCCTTCATCATCATGCCGGCGAACATCGAGGTCACGTTGATCATGAGGAAGACGGCAAACGTGATCCCGATGAGCAGCGCGGCGAACTTCCCCTTGTCGTTCACGAGCAGCTTGTAGGCAATCTTTAGAACTCCGCGCACGGCTGCTCCGTACTTCAAAGGGCGGGCCAAGCCGGGAAGCCTCCTTTTCGGCGACGAAGCGGGCAGGCGAAGCAAATCTTTCGCTTCCGATCGGTCGGAGCGCAGATCTTTCGCGAATCGGACCGACGCCGATCCTCTTCCTCATAAACGTCGATCGCGAGGCCGCGCAAGCGGGAGGTCCTAGGCGGTCACCGTCAGCGCACGCAGCGCATCGACCGTGGTGAACACACCGACGACGTGTCCGTCGGTCGCCACCACCGCCGAACCAACCCTTCGCTCGGCCATCTTCGCCGCGACCTGAGAGACCAGATCGTGCGGCGACACGACCAGTACGTCACGCATCATCGCCCGCGACACCGGTGTCCTGTCGGCGTCAATCTCAGGCGCTGTCAGAAGGAGGTCGAGCTCCCGTTGGGAGAGGATACCGACCAAACGACCCACCTCGAGCACGGGCAGGTGTCTCAAGTCGTGGTCCCGCATCATCCTGTCGGCGGCGGCCAGCGGCTGCGCGGCGCCGATGGTTTGCGGTACCCTCGACATGAAGTCGGCGACTTTGAGAGGAACGTTCCCCATGACCCCGGGACAAGCAACTTGCGTTCCAGGAAAACGACCGACAGGTGAGTCTGCTGCAGGCGCAATCGAGCCCCCGACACAGGGCGCACCTCCAGGAGCGCGACAAAATTGCGCCGGGGATCGTGGGCCGCGCAAAGCTCGCGCCCTTGGTAAACGCCGTAGTCTCACCGCCCCGGACCGACGCCCGAACCACATCTGGCATTCGAACTGCAGGTGTTTCAAGACATGCGCGAAACGACAATGCAACTCGGGCAGGAACAGGGTCCGCGTAAAGCCGCGTCCCCCGAAGTCGCTGAGGACGCTGTCCGGGCCGTTCTCTCGCATGACCACGAACGGCTCGAGCGCCAATTTCAATCGATCGTGGCCGAGGCCTCTTGTGGCGACCCGATCGAGCTGCGGGAAGCCTGGCACACGTTCGAGGGCGAGCTGCTCCGCCACTTCGAGGACGAGGAGGTCCACATCTTTCCGGCGTTCTCCCAACAGAGACCCGCAGACGCGCGGGCCCTTCTCGACGAGCACCAGCGGATTCGGGCCAGTCTGACCACGCTCGGCGTAGACCTGGACCTGCACTGTCTGCCGGCGGAGCGGATTGCGGATTTTGTCGCGAGCCTTCGCGCTCATGCGCGTCGCGAGGACGAAGTGCTCTACCCCTGGGCGGCGCGCCGCCTCAGCGATGCCGCGCGCGACCGCATTCGGCGGGAGCTATCGAAAACCGAGGAGGCTCGAATGAGCAACGTTGAAGAATGGGCAATTGATCCCGATCGCTCCAAGCTACGCTTCGCGCTGCGCCATATCGTGGTTCACGAGATCCGTGGGCAGTTCGCAAAATGGGGCGGAACGGTCAGTCTTCAGGGCGACAATCTCGCGAAGTCCACCGTACGACTCTGGATCGATCTCGCGAGCGTCGACACGAACGAGCCGGAGCGCGACGATCAAATTCGATCGCCGGAGTTTTTCGACGTCGGTAAGTTTCCGCAGGCAAAGTTCTCGAGCACCGAAGTGCGCCTGTCCGAGCACGCGAACCCCGTCGTCAGAGGGCGCCTCGACCTGCACGGGTTCACAGGCGAGGTCGATGCGGAGGTCACCCGACACAATCGCTGGACCGACGAAAAAACCGTCGAACGAGTTTCCTACGAGGTGAAGGCACGGTTCGATCGTCGCAAGTTCGGGCTGAGATGGAATCAGGATCTCGATGTCGGTGGAGTCGTCTTGGGCGACGAGATCGAAGTCATCGCTCAGCTCGAAGCCGTCCGCGTGAACCCAGCGCCGTGAATTCGTTGGCTTTACTGGTGACTCGCCACACGATTGACGACGACTTCTCCATGCGCAAGCATAAGGCGAAATGAGATCCGGACGTGTCCTTGTAGTCGATGACCAGATCGAATTCGCGGAGAACATCGCGGAGATCCTGCAAGGCCTCGGCTTCGAGACCGAAGTCGCGTCGTCGGCCGAAGCGGGACTGGAGAGGATTGCACGGGGCGGCATTACCGCCCTCATCACCGACTTCAAGCTCCCCGGTCGAAACGGGGCCCAGCTGGTTGAAGAGATTCGCGGTCTGGGAAATCGCATTCCCGCGCTGGTGATGAGTGCCTACACAGACGATGGCACCATGGACCGGGCGCAGGCCGCTGGGGCATGGCTGTTCCTGCCCAAACCGGTGCCACTCAGCGCGCTGATGGAAGCTTTCGACTCACTCGCCAAGCGCCCAGCCGCTGCGCTGCTCGTCGACGACGAGCCCGCGTTCACGGAGAACCTCGCCGAAGTCCTGGCGACGGCCGGTTATGACGTCCTCGTCAGCCGGACCGCGACTGAGGCTCTGTCGCAGCGCCGCCGGCTCGAAACTGCGGTCGTCGACTACCGGTTGCCCGATGGGTCAGGCATCGAGCTCGCGCGACGTCTGCGCGCCCGTGATCCGTCCATTCGGATCCTGTTCATCTCGGGATACATCGACGAGCTACGGGGCCAACTTCCGAGCGAGCTGTCGGAGTCTGAAACGATGGAGAAGCCCCTGAACACGGATAGGGTTATTTCATGGATCGGGCTCGCTCTTAAGCGCCCGCCATCACCCCAATCGGACTGAGCTCAGAGGCTTCGCTCGGCCCGAATAACCCCACCCGATTCGTCGTCGAGGTTGAACCCAAGCCGTTGGCAGAGGCGCTGCATGCGCAGGTTGGCGCCCAAAATATCCGCATAGATCCGAGAAACCTTTTCGCGCTGACCGACCTCGATGAGACGTCCGAGGAGCTCGCGTCCCACCCCCCGCCCCTGCCAGGGGTCGGCCACCAACAGTGAGAACTCGGCATCTTCTCCGGCAAGGCGATCGCGGCTCAGTCGGCCGACCGCGACGATCTCGCGACCATCTCCCGGCAGCTCGTGCTCCGCCACCAGGGCCATCTCGCGGCCATAGTCGATGAAACAGATCCGCGCCAGGCGCTGATGAGCGGTGCGGTCGTCCAGATTCATCGCCTGCATGTACCGCATCCGAACACTCTGCTCGCTGAGCGTCTTATGGAAAGCACTCACCAGCGGTTCATCGTCGGGACGAATCGGGCGGATGACGATTGGCGTCCCGTCGCGCAGAAGGGCACGGAAGAGGTATTCCGTCGGATACGGTCGTATGGCTGGTCGTGGCAGATCGGCCTCGGGAATCGCCCGGTCATAGAGAACGACGCGCGCATCGAGGGCCAAGAGCCCATTCGCCGACACCAGCAACGGGTTGATATCGATCTCGCGGATCCGCGGATTCTCGATGACCAGATCCCCAAAACGGACCAGCAGCGCCGCCAGGCCTTCGACGTCCACGGGGGCTCGCCCCCGCACCCCTGCGAAGGCTCGGTAGATCCGGGTCTGTTCCATCATGCGTCGAGCCAGAGTGGTGTTGAGCGGCGGCAAGGCCAGGGCGCGATCCCGAAACACTTCGACCATCTCGCCGCCGGTTCCGAATAGGAGCACGGGACCGAACTGCGGATCCGGAGCACTTCCGAGAATCAGCTCCAACCCGGCTCGACGGTCGACGGAAGGCTGCACCGTTACGCCCAAGAAGTGTGTCTCACCGGCCTTGGCCGCCACGTTCGCTTTGATCTCGCGAAATGCCCGCGTCACGCTGTCGGCGTCCGCCAGACCGAGCATCACGCCCCCGACGTCGGTCTTGTGGGTGATCGTGCGCGACCAGAGCTTGAGGGCCACCGGGAATCCGATCGCCCGCGCGACATTGACCGCTTCGCTCTCGTCGCGGGCGACGCTGGTCTGAGCCACCGGGATGCCGTAGCTCGCCAGGACCGCCTTCGACTCGTGCTCGTCGAGGAGCGTTCGGCCCTCCGCTCGCGCGACGTCAATCACCGCGCGCACCTCCGCGGGATGCGTGTCTCCGTCCCTCCGCCGAGCCGGTGTTTCGTAGAGACCGCGAAGATTGTAGGCGTAGCGCCACATATGACAGAAGGCGCGCGCCGCATCGTCGGGAAAGGGAAATGTTGGAATCCCGGCCCGGCTCAGAATCTCGACACCCGCCGCGACCTGCGCGCCGCCCATCCAGCTCGCCAGAACCGGTTTTCCCTCGATGTGGGCAAGCTTGGAAAGGCCCTCGGCGATGAGCGTGGGGTCGGTCATATCCTGGGGCGTGAGGATCACGAGCAAGCCGTCGCTGTTTCGATCCGCGGCCGCCAGCTCGAGCGCCTTCGCGTAGCGCCCAGGATCGGCGTCCCCAAGAACATCGATCGGATTGCCTCGACTCCAGGCCGGCGGAAGGACGGCATTGAGACGCGCCAGCGTCTCCGCCTCGAGCGGCGCCAACTCGCCGCCGGCGGTGACCAGCGCATCGGTGGCCAGGACGGCTGGTCCACCGGCGTTGGTAACCATCGTCAGGCGAGGTCCCGCGGGCCGCGGTTGCTTCCCCAGCACCTCGGCCAGGTGGAAGACATCGCCGATGTCGGTTACCCGGAGCACGCCGCTTCGCCGAAACGCCGCGTCGAGCACGTCGTCCGAGCCAGTGAGCGCGCCCGTGTGCGACGCGGCGGCACGGCTGGCCGCCTCGCTGCGCCCCGCCTTGATCACGATGATCGGCTTGGTGAGCGCCACTTCACGCGCCGCCGAGAGAAACGCGCGCGCATCACCGATCGATTCCATGTAGATGACGATGGCGTGCGTATGGGAATCGTTGCCCAGGTGGTCGATGAGATCGCCCCAGCCGACGTCCAGCATTGATCCGAGCGAGATGAAAGCGCTGAACCCCACCTGCTCGCGGAGGCTCCAATCCAGTATGGCCGTGAGCAGCGCACCGCTCTGGCTCAAGAAGGCGACGTTGCCAGGCCGCGCCATTCCGGCGGCGAAGGTCGCATTGAGCCCGGTGACTGGGCTCATCACGCCAAGGCAGTTCGGACCGACGATGCGCATCCGCCCCCGCCGAGCCTCAATCAGGATCTGCCGTTCGAGCTCCGCGCCGGCTGGGCCGGTCTCACGGAAACCTGCCGAAATGACGACCGCCGCCGGCACCCCCCGCTCGGCACATTGACCAATCACAGATGGAACGGACGCCGCCGGCGTTGCGATCACAGCCAGATCGACCGCAGTGGGGATATCCAGGATGGACTTGTAGGCCTTGATCCCCAGAACACTGTCGCGCTTGGAGTTGACGGGAAAGACGGTTCCCCCGAAAGGGGTCGCGAGCAGGTTGTGGAGCAGCGTTCGGCCGACGCTACCCGGCGTCTCCGTCGCACCGACGACGGCAACCGAGCGTGGCCTGAAGAATGGCTCCAGCGGGTTTCTCTCCTGCCGGAAAATGTCATGGGCCAGTGGCATGTGGTGGCGGATCGTCCCCTCGGGAGACCATCACGCGGCCTCTTCGGGAAGTATCCTCTTGCTCAGCGGAGTCTCAAAGGACCGCGCGTCACGCGCGTCCATCGCCTGGTTTGGCGTGGATGATGAGCAAGGGACGCGACGAATTGCGGGCCACCTCCTCCGCCACCGAACCGAGCAAGAGGCGACCGAGTCCCGTGCGCCCGTGCGATGCGAGCGCAATCACGTCGACATCCAGGCGCTGCGCCGCCTGAAGAATCGCTCCTGCCGCTTCCTGGCCTTCGAGCACCGAGGTCCGGGTTCCGATTCCGCGCTCCGCGGCTTCGGCAGGAACCTGCCCGCGCAGCTTTGATTCGATCGTGGCGCGCTCTTGGTCGGAGAGGGGAGGCGCAGCGCCGATGCCCTCGTCTCGCCCGCGCTCGTGAAAGTAGCAAAGCTCCACCCGGCCTCCCCCCGACAGGAGCCCATACGCTGGCAAGATCACCTCCCGCGCGACATCCGAAAGATCACAGGCGATCAGCACGGATCGATACCGAGGGATATGCTTCCGCTCCGGCTGGATTCCCTCCGGTATGCAGAAGACCGGAATGGTCGCGGAGCGCAGGACCGAGGTCGGCGCGATCGGCGTCCAGTGACCCAAGCGATGCTTCGGAATCCCGATGACGAGCGCATCGACACCCAGCTCGGGTGCGCCTTCCGCCAATTCCTCGCCCGCGTCGCGTACCCCCACTCGGAATCGGATCGGCAGGGTGTGTGCTCCTGCCAAGGCTTCCGTCTCGTGCCGCAGATCGCGCTCGACCAGCTTCAGCAGATCGGGATGACCCTCCCGGCCCAGCCAGGGCTCCTCGATCCCGTAGCGGGCCGCTTCCTGGGGGGGCCAGTAGACCCGCACCAGCGAAACGTCGCCCGCCGCCGCCGGAGCCGCAGTGCGGGTCCAGAAGAACACGGCCTCACTGGCGCGGGAACCGTCGGTCGCCACGGCCAGCCGGAGGGAGTTGGCCGATTCCCATCGATTGAGGTCGACGCCCTGTTCCCGCGTGACCAGCACGGGGCATGGGGCCGAGCGGACGACTTCCTCCGCGCAGCTGCCCAGGAATAGATGGGCCGCTCCCTTGCGACCATGCGTACCTATGACGATCAGAGAGATGCCCGGCGCGCGGGCCGCCTCGACAACTACAGCCCGCGCCGAACCCGGAACCACGCGCGTCTCGACGGCGGTACCGCTCCTCCGGATCTCGACGGCCTCTCGCTCGAGCTCCGTCTGGGCAGACGCGATCAGCTCCTCCTGCCAACCAGCCATTTCTCCCACGAACCCACTGACGGCATCCAGCGGCACTGGCTCGAGAGCATAGAGAAGCAGAATCCCTTCACCCCGCCGGCGTGCCAACGCCGCCGCGAGACGAGTCGCTGTTCGGGAGCATGGCGAGAAGTCCGTCGCGCAAAGAATCGTGCTCATCGCTCTACCCCGCCACCAGATCGCGTGCGAGATCGGAAAGGGCCAGGGCCAGCCGAGCATTTCGGCCGCGGGCCAACAGTCGTCCCAGTCTGCGGGCTGCAAGGACGCCCGCCGTCGCACGGTCGGGCGCGACGGCGCGGCCAAGCTCGTAGCTTGCCGCCACGATATCTCCCAACTTTGGCCCTTCTAGCTTCTGATCCCTGGTCTGCATGATCTTTCTCCCGGTGAAGGACGCCGGGACTCATTGCAGGTCCAGTGCCAGCCCATCCACGGGCCCAAGCCCTTGGTCGCAGCATTCCCTGAGGCTTCCTGCTCAGCCCAAAGACCCGGATGACGCATTTACTGCGCGGCAATGACCAGCTGGACGCAAGAAATTCGCGCTCCCCGGGATGGGTCACGATACGTTCGGGACGCGGATAGGCCGCTCCCAGAGACTGCGTGATCTTCATATCGAGAGGGCACCGATCGCGCGCGCCGAGCGCGGGTCGGAACGGCTTTGGTAGCTGGCTCCCCGTTTGCTTCGTCACGATCGCATGATGAACACGAGGATCGATCGGGACAGTCGCGATTCGATGGGCCGGGTCGCCCGTCTGCTGTCCGTTTGTTTACTCAGCCTCACCTGCGCCACCAGTCCGCGGCCGCAGGCGGAGGCGCCGCCGCGGGTCAAGGATTCCGTTCCCGACAAGATCGCCGCCCAGCGCGCGGCATCCGGAAACCTTCGCCTTGAGGAGGATGACGAGCGATGGGGCATAGAGGCGGCCCGGGCCAATCGCAAGACCGATTCAGACCAGGGCCAGCCCGCGCCTACCGTTACGACACCAAAAGGACCCGCCGATCTCGACGATCACCCTGCGAGCGGCCCGGCCCGACCATAGAGCATTCGGCGCAGGGTACTGGCCTCGGACTGGCACTCACCCGTCGCATCGTGGAGATCATTCGTCATCGCGTACGGCACTGCGCGCCGACTTCGGCGCGCTCTCGTACTCGTGAAGCTTGTACTGAATCTTCCGGACGCTGATATTCAGGATCTTGCCGGCTTCGCTGGTGGAGCCGCCGGTGGATTCGAGCGTCTTGATGATCGCGTAGCGCTCGATCTCGTCCATCGTCGCACCCGGAATCTGCAGCCCTGGACGCCCCTTCGCCGGCGCGAACTGGGCCGGCAGGTTGGCCAACGTGATTTCCGCCGACTCGGCCAGTACGACGGCGCGCTCGACGACGTTCTCCAGCTCTCGAACGTTGCCCGGCCACGGGTAGGAGGTCAACGCATCGAGCGCCTCCGCCGCGAACCCGCGCACCTCCTTGCCGTTCTCCTTGGCGTACCGGTGCAGGAAGTGTGAGGCCAAGAGCGGGACGTCCGACGGACGATCGCGGAGCGCGGGCATCTCCAGGTTGATGACG
>CAYTTF010000057.1:0-17371 GCA_964440665.1 uncultured Myxococcales bacterium
CCCTCTCGACCTCCCCCGAGCAACTGGCGGCGATGGGGATCCGCAGCCGCGCGCAGGTGGTGGCGCGCTTCGCCCCGCGCGACAAGCACGTTATCGACCAGATGGTCGCGGTCTACGACGAGCTGCTCGCCGAGTCGGCGGCCCGATGAGCCCGCCCGCCCCCAGCGTCGATCTCGAGACGACGCTCTTCGACGTCATCATCGTAGGCTCGGGCTTCGGGGGCGGCACGGTGGCCTACGCGCTGTCGCGCGCCGGGCTGAACGTGCTGCTGGTCGAGCGCGGCGGCTGGCCGCACCGCGACGAGACCGACTGGAACGGGCGCGCGATCTTGCTCGAGGGGCGCTACCGAGGTGATTCGGTGGTCCGCGTTCGCCAACTTGGCGCCAGCGACGCCGTCGACACCTTTCCGAACCAGGTGGTGGGCGGCAACTCGATCTTCTTCGGTGGCGCCGCGCTCCGCTTGCGGGCGTCCGATTTCGGACGCTGGCCGATCGGCTATGCGGATCTCGAGCCCCACTACGGCGCCGCCGAAGCGCTGCTCGAGGTGCACGGACGTGGAGGCGAAGATCCCTGCGAGCCACCGCGTTCCTCCGCCTATCCGTACCAGCCGCCACCGTTGACGGCGCCGGCCCGTCGCATCCTGGACGCCGGGCGGCAGCTCGGTTTTCACCCGTTTCAGCTTCCGATCGCGCTCAACCACAGCGGCACACGCGAGCCGAAGTGCATCCGCTGCTTCACCTGCGACGGGTTCCCCTGCCGCATCGGCGCCAAGAACGACGTCACCCAGACCGCGCTCGCGAAGGCGGATCCCGAGCACCTGGCGGTGGTGGCGCGCATGACGGTGACGAGATTGATCGAACGGGACGGCCGGATCGACGGGGTCGAAGCCGTCGATCGCGACAGCCAGCGCCGCTTCGTCCTGCGCGCGCGCCTCACCGTGTGCAGCGGTGGCGCGATCGGGACGCCCGCCCTCATGCTACGATCGGGACTAGATCGCCTGGATGTCTCGGGCGCGCTCGGGCGGTACCTGATGCGGCACTGCAACGCCATGATCGGCTACGTGTTTCCTTTCCGCACCAACCCCGAGCAGGTCAACCACAAGCAGATCTGCATCAGCGATCTCTACGAATCGGTGCGCGCCCGTGACGGCACGGCCCTGGGTGTCATCCAGGACATGTGCATGCCGCCCCGCGAGGTCGTTCGCGCGCTCGGTCCGGTCGGGTTCCGCTGGGCCGCCGCGGCCTCCGCCAACCTGATCCAGACGTTGCTCTGCGTCGCCGAAGACGAGCCCCAGGCGGAAAATCGGGTGACGCTCGATCTCGACGTCCCCTTGGTGCGCCACGAATATGCGGCCGGCGACGGGCGCCGCCGCGACGAGCTGGTGCGCGTCGCCCGAAGGATCTTGCGGAAGGCAGGCGGTCTGGTCGGGAAGGTGAGACCGATCGACAGCTTCTCTCACGCCGTCGGGACGGCGCGCTTCGGCCGGTCGGCCGCCGACAGCGTCCTCGATGTCGACTGCCGATTCTGGGCGCTGCCGAACCTATTCGTGGTGGACGGCAGCTTCATGCCCACCTCGGGTGGCGTGAATCCCAGCCTCACGATCACCGCCAATGCCCTCCGCGTAGCCGCGCGGATCTCGTCTCGATTCGCCGAATTCGCGGCCGCTGGCGGTCGAGGCAGCTCGGCCGGTGTCCAAAAGCTACCGGCGGAGCTGTCAGAAATTGAACAGTCGGGCCCGAGGTCCTGAATAAAAGCATTATATTTCAGTGGTTTAGGTGACGGACGGGCGCTGGCGCCGCACTTGCTCAGCTTGGTGACACTATGCCAGGCCTCGTTTCAGCCGCCGTCTCTCCGTCGCCGCTCGATTCGTCCTCGTCGTCGTCGCGCGCCACTCTTCGGCTTCCCGCCGGGGTAGCCCGGCGCTCTTCGCTTTCTCGGATGCCGCTCCCGCGGGTGCTTCTCTGCGATCTGGACGGGACGCTCATCGACAGCATGCCGACGCTGGCCGAGGTCGCGTCCGAGGTGATGGAGGAGGTCTATGAGACGCCCGGCGTTCTCGCGCGGGAGCTCTACCTCGCGACCTGCGGGCTGCCGTTCGCCGGCCAGCTGGAAGAGATCTATCCCGGCGATCCGCGCAACCGCCGGGCCTCCGACCTGTTCGAGGGGCGCAAGCCCGCCCGCTGCGGCGCCATCCAGATGGCGAGCGAGACGCGCCGGGCGCTGGAGAGCCTGCGGCGTGCCGGGGTGCGCGTGGTCGTCTCCTCGAACAACGGCAGCGAGAACGTCGACGCGTTCGCGCGCGGCTCGGTCTTCGGGTTCGATCTGGTGCTTGGGTTCGGAGGCGCGCTCGCCAAGGGGAAGCCGCACTTCGACGCCACCTCCCGCATGTTCGAGGTGGATCGCCAGGAGATGTTGTTCGTGGGCGATTCGCTCCACGACGGCGAGATCGCCGAGCGCGAAGGGGTTCCGTTCGTAGCGGTCGCCACCACGTTCTCGCCCGAGCGCTTCATGCTCCGTTTCCCGCACGCTCCGGTGATTCGGCGCTTCGCCGCCCTTCCGGAGCTGTTTCAGTAGGGGACCTCGTGCAGGCGGTGCTGCTGGCAGCGGGACTCGGCAGCCGTTTGGGTGAGCTGACTGCCGCGCTGCCGAAGGCGCTGATCTCGGTCGGCGGCGAGCCGCTGCTGGTCCACGCGGTTCGCTTCGCCCAGGCGGTCGGTGCCCGCAGCATCATCGTGGTGGGCGGCTACGAGTTCGATCGGGTGGCGGCGGTGGTGGCCGAGCGCGATCTGCCGGTGGTCTTGCTGGAGAACGCCGCCTTTCGTGACGGCAACCTGGTGTCGCTGCTGAGCGCCAGCTCGCGCGTCACCGAAGACTTCCTGGTCATGAACATCGACCACATTTACCGGCCCGCGATCGCGGCGCTGGTGGCCGCCGACGTCGAGGAGGTGACCGCCTTCATCGACACCGATCGGACGCTCGGCGACGACGACATGAAGGTCGCGCGCGATGGGCGCGGGCGGGTATCGCGCATCGCCAAGACGCTGACCGAATTCGACGCCGGCTACGTTGGGATGACCCGGGTGCCGGCGCACGCGGCCGCGCGGTACTGGGAAACGGCGGACGCCGTCCTGGCCGAACAGGGGCGGGCGGTTCACGTCGAACAGGTGCTGGCGCGCCTGGCGAAGTCGGGGCGGCCGCCGGTCTGCCGCGACGTGAGCGGCCACGGCTGGCTGGAGGTCGATCTCCCCGAAGAACGCGAACGCGCCGAAGAAGCGCTCCGCCAAGGCGGCTGGTAGTGTGCGGCATCGCCGGCGCGCTGGCGCCGCGGGAGGACGCGCCGCCGCCGGCCGGGGCCGCCGAGCGCTTCGCGGCGGCGATGGTCCACCGGGGCCCCGACGGACACGGGTTTTTCCAGCGCGGCCCGATCGCGCTGGCGCACCGGCGTCTGGCCATCATCGACCTGTCGGAGGCGGGCCAGCAGCCGATGACCAACGAGGACGGGCAGATCGCGATCGTCGTCAACGGCGAGATCTACAACCACGCCGAGCTGCGCGCCGATCTGGTGGCGAAGGGCCACCGGTTTCGCAGCGGCAGCGACTCGGAGGTGGTGGCGCATCTTTACGAAGAGGTGGGCGCGCGGGTGCCGGAGCTGCTGCGCGGGATGTTCGCCTTCGCGCTGTGGGACGCGCGCACGGCGACGCTGCTGCTGGCCCGCGACAGATTTGGTGAAAAGCCGCTCTTCTACGGCGAGCGCTCGGACGGTTTCGTGTTCGCTTCCGAGCTGGGCGCGCTGCTGGCCGACGAGCGCACGCCGGCGACGCTGTCGCTCCCGGCGCTCGACGCCTACCTGGCGCTCCAGTACGTGCCCAGCCCCGACACCATCTATGAAGGGCTTCAGAAGTTGCCGGCGGGCCACACCCTCCAGATCCGCTGCGGTGGCCGGCCGGTGGTCCGGCGCTACTACCGCCCCAGCTTCGAGCCGACGCTGGCGCGCCTCGACGAGCGGGAGGCGGCTGCGCGGGTGCGCCACACCGTCGAGAAGGCGGTTTCCGACCGGCTCATGTCGGACGTGCCGCTGGGCGCGTTCCTGTCGGGCGGCATCGATTCGTCGATCGTGGTCGCCTGCATGGCGCGCGCGATCGGCGCGCCGGTGAAGACGTTTTCGATCGGATTTTCGGAAGGGGGGCGCGCCGACAACGAGCTGCCGTACGCGCGCCTGGTGGCGGAGCGCTATCGCACCGACCACCACGAGTTGATCGTCCAGCCCGACATGATCGGCCTTCTGCCCGACATCGTCCGGCACCACGGCGAGCCCTTCGGCGACACCTCGGCGGTGCCGACCCGCTACCTCTGCGGGCTGGCGCGGCAGCACGTCACGGTGGCGCTCTCGGGCGACGCCGGCGACGAGGCGTTCGGCGGCTACCGGCGCTACGTCTGGGCGCACGTCGCCGATCTGCTGCTGCGTCTGCCGAGGCCGGTCCGGGGCCTGGCTGCGCGGGCGCTGGGCGCGGTGCCCGGCGGCCCGGCCCGCTGGTTGCGCGAATACGGCGCGCGGCTCTCGACCGACGAGGCGACCCGCTATCTGCGCTTCGTCTGTCACTTCTCGGCCGACGAGAAGGCGGAGATCTACACGCCGGAGCTCCGGCAGCGGTTCGCGCGCGACGCGACCGCGGAGGCGTTCGCGGCGCGCCTGCAGCAAAGCGGCGCCACCGACGTGGTCGGGCGCCTGCAGGATCTCGATTGCGATACCTACCTGCCCGACGACATCCTGGCCAAGGTCGACATCGCCAGCATGAGCCACGGCCTCGAGGCCCGCGCCCCCTTCTGCGATCACGACGTGGTGGCGCTGGGCGCCGCATTGCCGGGGCGCCTCAAGCTTCGCCGCGGCAAGGGAAAATACATTCTCAAGCAGGCCTTCGCCGATCTGGTGCCGCCCGAGATCGTCGCCCGTCGCAAGAAGGGTTTCGCGCTGCCCATCGGCCGCTGGCTGGCGGGGCGCCTCCACGGGTTCGCCCGCGAGCTGCTTCTGTCGTCGGAGGCGCGGCAGCGCGGTCTCTTCGTGCCGGCCGCGGTCGAGACGCTGCTCGACCGCCACCGCGCCGGCGAAGATCACGGCGAGCGGATCTGGAACCTGATGGTCCTCGAGACCTGGTTCCGGCAGCTGGTCGACGGCCGCGCCGCGTTCACCCGCGAGATCGCCGCGCGCGCCGACGCCATCGCGCACGCCCCGACCGCGTCCCTCACCGCCTCGATGCCGGCTTCGATGCCCGCTCCGATGACCGCGGCCCGAGCCACATGACCACGGCGGCGCCGACCCGGCGCGAGGACGCGGCGCACGCGGCGCGCAGCGGGGTTTCGCAGGTGCTCGCGATGCTGGGGCAGGGGCTAATCCCGATCCACCGCATCCTGGTTTCGCGCCTGTTCGGCCAGACCGCCTACGGCATCTACCGCGCCGGGGCCGATCTGTGCGAGGTGGCGATCGGTGCCGGCATGGCCGGCGCGGACAAGGGCCTCATCCGCTTCGTCGCTGGGCACCGGGCCTCGGGCGACACGGCCGAGGAGACGCGCGCGCTCGGCACCGGTCTCCGCCTGGCGGGGGGGATCCTGCTGGTGCTGGCGCTCGCCCTCGCGGTGGCGGCCCCCTTCTTCGCGCGCGTGTGGGGCAAGTCGGAGTTTCGCTTCGTGCTCCCGGTCCTGGCGCCGACGGTGTTTGCGGGCGGCGGGGTCCTGGTGCTCATGTCCGCCACGCTGGCGGCCAAGGTCACGCGGATCAATCTCCTCGTGCGCGGCGTCGCGGATCCGTTCCTGCTGCTGGCCGCGACGCTGGTCGCCTACTTGATCCGGCCCACCGTGGGCGGTGTCGCGGTCGCGCATCTCTGCGCGTACGTGGCGCTGTTCGCGCTGGCCTGGGCGGGGACCGGCGTGGTGTTCGGCCGGGGGCGACTCCGCGAAGCGCTGCGCGCGCGAACCTCGCCCGAATTCATTCGCTTCGCGCTTCCGCTGGGCGCGTCGGGGCTCCTCAACAGCTTCTTTCAGCGGGTGAACATCTTCATGCTGAGCGGGTTCTCCGGCGCCGCCGCGGTCGCGGTGTTCGCGGCCGCCGAAGAGCTGGGGCGCTCGGTGATCGGGGTCCGCTACGCGTTCGAGAGCGTGGTGAGCCCGATGATGTCCGAAGCCTTCTTCCGCGGCGACCGCGAGCGGCTGCGCTACAACCTGGCGCTCATGACCCGCTGGGTCGCCTCGGCGTCGGCGCCGATCGCGGTCACGCTGTTCGCGCTGCGGCCGCGGCTCCTGCCGCTCTACGGGGCGGGTTACGCGAACGGCGCCACGGCGATGGGATTCCTGATCGTCGGGCATCTCGTCAACAGCGTCTTCGGGCTGACGCCCTACGTGATCGTCATGAGCGGGCGGTCGCGCCTGTTCTTCTGGGACAACCTGGCGGCGGCGGCGCTCAACCTCGGCCTGTCGCTGCTGCTCATCCCGCGCTTCGGGGTGACCGGTGCGGCGGTGGCCTCGCTGACCTCCGTGGCGTCCCTGCAGGCCCTGCTCACCGTGCAGGCCTACGTCCTCGAGCATGTGCACCCCTTCGAGTGGGGGCTCACCAAACCCTTTGTCGCGGCCGCCGCCGCGTTCGGGGTGGAGCGGATCGCGCTGCTGCTCCGGGTGCCGGTTCTGGTCAGCGTCGTGCTGACGATCGTCGCCGGCGCCGTGACGTACGCGGCCGCGCTGCTAGCGCTGCGCCCGGGCGAAGAGGAACGCCGTTTCGTGCTGGGGCTTTTGTCACGCCTCTGGCCGCGGGGCCGGCGCGCGTGAGAGCGGTGTTCTTCCTTCAGGGGGCCGAGGTCCCGGCCGCGCGGGCCCGCGGGTTCGCCGTCGCCCGCGCGCTCGAGGCGCGCGGCATCGCCTGCAGCCTGCGCGTCCCGCACCCGAGCGTCTACGGCGACACGCGCTTGCCCTGGCCGCTCGATCGGCCGCGCCCCCTCTACGTCCCGATCGCCGCGCTGGCGCGGCTGCCGCAGCTGCGCGATCTGAAGACCGACGACATCGTGATCTTCCAGCGGCCAATGACCGAGCTGCCGACCGTCGCGCTCGAGCGGCTGGCGGCGCGCGGTCGCAAGACTATCTTCGATTTCGACGACGCCATCTTCGAGCGCCGCGGGGCTCGCCCGAAGTTCGAGCGCCTGGTGGCGCTCGTCGATCGGGTGGTCGCCGGCAACCGCCACCTCGCCGCTGCCGCCGCCGCGCCCGGCAAGACCGTGGTCATCCCGACCGCCGTCGATACGCGGCGCTTCGCGGTCCAGACGCCGCGCCCGTCCCGGGGTCGCGACGTCGTCGTCGGTTGGACCGGGCTCTCCGGCAACTACCGGCAGCTCGCCCACGCGGCGGCCGGCATCGCGCGCGCCCTGCGGCGCACCGGCGCGAGGTTTCTGGCCATCTCCGATCGGCCGCCTCCGCGATCGCTCTCGGCGCTGGAGGCCGAGTACGTCCGCTGGCGCCCCGAGACCGAGGCCGAAGATCTCTCCCGGATCGACATCGGCGTCATGCCGCTGCCGGACGGGCCCTACGAGCGCGGCAAGTGCGCCTTCAAGCTGCTCCAGTACATGGCGCTCGGGCGAGCTGGGCTGGCCTCGCCGATCGGCGCGAACGCCGACGTCGTCACCGACGGCGTCGACGGTTTCTTGCCCGACGGCGACGACGCCTGGGACGCGCAGCTGACCCGGCTCATCGGCGATCCCGCGCTGCGGCAAGAGGTCGGCCTGCAAGCGCGAGCGCGCGTCGAAGCGGCCTATTCGCTCGACGTGGTCGCCGACCGCTACAAGAATCTCATCGAAACGCTCGCGTTCTGCTAGCCTTCCCGCCCGTGATCAAACTGGAGCGGGAGCTCGAGATCGCATGCCTCGCGGCCCGGGAGGCGGGGCGGGTGATCCTGAGCCACTACGGCAACCCGGATATCGTCGTCGAGACCAAACCCGACGCGTCGCCGGTCACCATCGCCGACCAGGCGGCGAACGCCACGGTGCTCGATCACCTCCGCGCCGCCTTCCCCGACGACGCGTTCCTTTCCGAGGAGTCTCCGGACGACGGGTCGCGGATCGGCCGGCGGCGCGTCTGGATCATCGACCCGCTCGATGGCACCCGGGATTTCCTGGCGCAGACCGGCGACTTCTCGGTGCACATCGGCCTCACGATCGACGAACAGCCGGTGCTGGGCGTCGTCTACCAGCCGGTGCGGCAGGCGCTCTACCACGCCTGCCAGGGCGCGGGCGCGTTTCTCGAGAGCAGCGGCACCAGCACCCGGATCACCACCTCGCAGAGACGCGAGCCCAGCGAGCTGCGGGTCGGCATCTCTCGCCTCAACCCCGACGAGGGGCTCGGCAAGTGCCTGGCCGCTTCGGGCCTGGCGCCGCGCGCCGTGGCGATGGGCGCCTCCGTCAAGCACATGGCCCTCGCGCGCGGCGATCTGGACGCGGTCTTGAATCTGTCGCCCGCCGAGCAGGAATGGGACACTTGCGCGCCGCAGGTGATCCTCACCGAAGCCGGGTGCACCGTCAGCGACGGCGACGGTCATCCGTTCCGATACAACCAGGCGGATCTCTACCGGCGGCGCGGCAGCGTGGCCAGCAACGGTCTCTGCCACACCCTCATGCTCCGGGTCATGGCCCCGTGCCTGCCCGAGATTCCGCTCCCCTGACGGCGCCGGGCGCAACGGTCGAGCTTTTGGGACCGTCGACCTTTCGGCAACAAACCTGAAACAATGCGAGGCCATCACGGCCAGAGAATGCGAGGCCCATCACGGCCAGAGTCAGCAATCTGACGAAAGACATCCGATACGCATCCTAACCAAGTCGCAGGTCACATCCGCGGAGCGTGCGTGACGCCTCGTATTACCCTCACCGTCGGTATTTCGCCTTGAGTAAGGGCCGAATGAATGGCATTGTAGGCAACCTCCCGGGCGGGCTTACGGTGGCGACAATAAGTAATGATTAACGGCGCGACAGAGTTGAGTCCGGTGGCCAGAGCGGCGGCTGTATTTTCGGGTCCGGTGAGCGTAGCCGTTCGCACGACGGTCCCAGTGATCCTCTCCGCGACCGCCGCGGAGGCGACGGGCGCGCGGATGCAGGTGGGTGGCCTGCGGGTCGTCGATCGCGCGATTCGGCAGCTCGCCCGTCTGCGCGACGTTCATGTGGTCGTGGTCGACGATGGGAGCATCCCGCTGCCGCGCCGACTGCCTCGGAACATGGAGCGACGGACCATCGAGGCCGACGGTGATCTCGAGGCGGGGATGGAGCGGCTCCGCACCGAGCTCGGGCCGGAGACGGCGATGGTCGGCGCTGACGTGGTTTGGTTGCAGCCAGGGCGTTTCGACAAGGGGACCCGGGTCGTCGACGCGGCCTCGCGTCACGCCGCGAACGATTCGGTATTTTGGGACGCGGAGCGCGAAACTGTCGGTCTGGTCGACCGGTTCCTGAACCAGAAGATCTCCTCGCGCCTGACGCGGCTCCTGTGGGTCCACCTGCCCGTCGCCCCGGCGTTCGTGACGTTGCTGGCGGGATTCGTCGGACTCTATGGCGCCTTGCTGGTGGCCAGCGGGACCTGGCTGGGCGTCGCCACGGGGTTCGCCGTGCTGGAGAGCTACGTGATCCTCGACGGCTGCGCAAACGACCTTGCGCGCGTGCGGTTGCACCATACGGCGCTCGGGGCCTGGCTCGACACCGCGGTCGGCGATTTCGTCAACGTCGTGACGATCCTGGCCGTTGGTCTCGGACTTTGGCATCACGGCGGAACCATCCTCGACATGAAGATGGCGCTCGCCGCCGCGGGCATGACGTTGTTCTATGTGGCGGTGTCCTACCGCGAGCTGATGCGGCAGGGCGAGGGCGACGTGATGAAGCTCCGCTGGTGGTTTGCCTACGGCCAGGCTCTCAAGAACGTGAGCGGCGCGGGCAGCAATTCAATCAAGACGGTGATGCTCCTCGGCCGGCGAGACTTCGTGATTCTGCTGGCGATCGGGCTGGCGTATTTCGATCAGCTGCCGGTGGTTCTGCTCTACCTGCTGATCATCGGCATCGTGCGCGCCGCGGGCGCGCTCGGTCAGCTGCTCACGCCCGACTGGAGAGTTCGCCCACCCGCGTGACCGGGCAATGTCCCCGACCCCGGTCGGTGATCGCGATCGACGGTCTCGACGGCAGCGGCAAGTCCACTTTCGCCGTCGCGCTCGCCGCGGCCGTCGAAGCCGCGGGCCAGCCGTCGGTGGTGCTGCACGTCGACGATTTCCGCCGGCCCGTCGACTTCGAGGGACAGAGCGCCGAGGGCGAAGCCACCCTCTACTACGATCGCTACTACGACTTCGCCGCGCTCGACGGTGCGCTGGCGGCGTTCCTGAACGGTGTCGCCGACGGCGCCATCGCCCTGCTCGAGGGGGTTCTCGTGTTGCGCGCGCGCCTTGTCGCCGGAGCCCCCTTGATCGTGCTGGAGGTCAGCCCGGCGGAGGCCCGCCGGCGCATCCTGACGCGCGACCGGGCCAAGGGCCGAGCGGACCGGGAGATCCTCCGCAGGATGGAACGGCGCTACTTCCCGGCGCAGGCGCGCTACCGCGCCGCATTCGATCCCGTCGCGCGTGCGGACGTTCTGGTCGACAACGACGACTGGACCCGCCCGCGCGTCTTGCGACGGGCCGACGCGCGTTTTCCGCCGCAGGTCGTCCCTGGCCTCGATCGCCTGCTCACGGCGGGTTAACCTGACGCCCGAGACGATGTCGGCCTCGGTGGTCATCGCAGCAACGCGCGCCGAATCGCCCGGAGCGGCGATGACGATCGCCGGCCTGACGGTGATCGATCGCGCCCTCAAACAGCTCGCGCTACAGCCCGAGACGCGGGTGGTGATCGTGGGCGATGGATCGATCGCGCTCCCGTCACCTCTGCCCGCGAACGTCGAGGTTCGCGCCGTCGCCGCAGACGCGGCCGTCGCGGCGGTGGCCGAGACCGCCCGCGAGCTGGGCGCGCACGTGGTGGGTGCCGACGTGGTGCGGGTCGATCGGGCGCGCTTCGACGGCGGCCTCCGGGTCGTCGACGAACCGGGCCGCCGCCTGGCGGAGGACGCGGTGTTCGCGGCGCTCTATCGGCCCGATCTCGGCTTCGTGGCGCGCCGGTTGAACAAGCCGATCTCGGTGCGCCTCACCCGATATGTCCTGGTGCGCACCGCCATCACGCCCAACCAGATCACGCTCTTCGCCGCGGTCCTGGGGATCGCCGGCTGTGGCCTGGTGGCGTCCGGGCAGTTCGCCGCGATCTGCGTGGGATTCGCGCTCGAACAGCTCCAGTCGATCCTCGACGGGTGCGACGGCGAGCTGGCGCGGGTCCGATTTGCCCAGTCGAAGCTGGGCGCCTGGCTCGACACCTTCGTCGACGACGTGCTCAACGTGCTCATGACCGTCGCCACCGGCGTCGGGCTCCATCGCGCGGGCGCCGGTAGCTGGGCGGTCGCGGTCGGCTTCGCCGGGGCCGCGATGCTGGTGCTCTCGAACCTCATCATCGTGCGGGACATGCGCCGCCAGAAGGCCAGCGGCGACCTGATGGACATGGTGTGGTGGTTCTCTGGGGGGCGCCGTCTGGCGGAGCTGTCGGGCGGCGGGGGAAAACCCAGCATCGGGAGCATCCTCTTTCAGCTGGGCCGTCGTGATTCAGCCATCTTTCTGTGGCTGCTCTTCGCGCTTTCGGGGTGGCTGGTGCTGGTCCTGATGATGGCCGTGGTTATCGCCCTTTGCTGGTTCGTCGCCAGCGTCGTCCAGCTCGTCACGGCCCCGGTCGCGCCCGCCTGACGGCTTCGCCTTGCGCGGGGCCAGGCGGCGCAATAATGTCTACCGCCCCGGCTTGCCCCGGTTCCCCCATGTTCGGCCTCGCCAAAAAGATCTTCGGTACCAAAAACGCCCGCGTCATCAAGGGGATGCGTCCGCTGGTCGAGCGGATCAACCAGCTGGAGCCCGATCTCAAGCAGAAGTCGGACGCGGAGCTCCTGGCCAAGACCGGTGAATTCCGGCGCCGCATCGAGCGGGGCGAGCCGCTCGACGACCTGCTGCCGGAGTCCTTCGCCGTCTGCCGTGAGGCCGGTCGCCGCGTGCTCGGCATGCGCCACTTCGACGTCCAGCTCATCGGGGGCATGGTGCTTCACCAGGGGAGCATCGCCGAGATGAAGACCGGCGAGGGGAAGACGCTGGTCGCGACGCTGCCGGTCTACCTGAACGCGCTCACCGGCAAGGGCGTCCACCTGATCACTGTCAATGATTACCTGGCCCGCCGCGACTCCGAGTGGATGGGGCGGATCTACAAGTTCCTCGGGATGTCGGTGGGGATCGTGGTTCACGGCCTCTCCGACGCCGAGCGGCAGGTCAGCTATCGCTCGGACGTCGCCTACGGCACCAACTCCGAATTCGGGTTCGACTACCTGCGCGACAACACGAAGGACTCGATCGAGCGCTATGTCCAGCGCGAGCATAATTACGCGATCGTCGACGAGGTGGACTCGATCCTGATCGACGAGGCGCGCACGCCGCTCATCATCTCGGGCTCGGCCGAGCAGTCGGTCGATCTCTACCAAAAGGTCGACGCCATCATTCCGGGGCTGCGCAAGGACATCGACTACACCGTCGACGAAAAGGCACACTCGGCGATCCTGACCGACAACGGCATCGAGCGGGTCGAGCAGCGCCTGGGCGTCGGCAACCTGTACAACCCGGCCAACATCGAGTGGCTGCACCACGTGACCCAGGCGCTCAAGGCGCACACCCTCTACAAGCGCGACGTCAACTACCTGATCGACGACGGGGCTATCATCATTGTGGACGAGTTCACCGGCCGGAAAATGCCGGGGCGCCGCTGGTCGGACGGCCTGCACCAGGCCATCGAGGCCAAGGAAGGGGTCGAGGTTCAAGAAGAGAACCAGACCATGGCCACCATCAGCTACCAGAACTACTTCCGCCTCTACAAAAAGCTGGCCGGCATGACCGGCACCGCCGACACCGAGGCCGAGGAGTTCCACAAGATCTACAAGCTGGGCGTCACGGTGGTGCCGACCAACAAGCAGATCCTGCGCGCCGACGCCGACGACGTCGTCTACAAGAACGAACGGGGCAAGTTCCGCGCCGTGTGCGACGAGATCGAGGATTGCTACAAGCGCGGTCAGCCGGTCCTGGTCGGCACGGTGAGCGTCGAGAAATCCGAGGTGGTCGCGTCGCTCCTGCGCAAGAAGGGGATCACCCACAGCGTGCTCAACGCCAAGCAGCACGAGAAGGAAGCCTTCGTCGTTTCGCAGGCGGGGCGCAAGTCGGCGGTCACCATCTCGACCAACATGGCGGGCCGCGGGACCGACATCATCCTGGGCGGCAACGCCGAGTTCATGGCGCGCGCCGAGGTCGATCCCGAGAATGCCGGTAAGCCGGGCCACGAGCTCGACCCGGACAAGCAGGCGGCTTACGACGAGGCCTACGCACGCTTCAAGGCCCAGTGCGACGCCGAGAAGCAAGAGGTGCTGGCCGCCGGCGGCTTGCACATCCTCGGCACCGAGCGGCACGAATCGCGGCGCATCGACAATCAGCTCCGCGGCCGGGCCGGTCGCCAGGGGGATCCCGGCAGCTCGCGCTTCTTCCTCTCCTTGGAAGACGACCTCATGCGCATCTTCGGCGCCGAGCGGATCACGGGGCTCATGGAGCGCCTGGGGATGGAAGAGGACGTGCCGATCGAGCACGGTCTCATCAACCGCGCCATCGAGAACGCGCAGAAGAAGGTCGAGGGCCACAACTTCGACATCCGCAAGAACCTGCTCGAGTACGACGACGTCATGAATCAGCAGCGCAAAACGATCTACGCGCTGCGCCGGCAGGTGCTGGAGGGGCGCTACGCGCCCGAGCCGACCGAGGAAGACAAGAAGCGCGGCACCGCGATCGAGGTGGAGCTGCCCACCGAGTCGGGCAAGCACACCGTGGCCAGCATCGCCGCCGTGATTCGCCCGGTGCTGGCGCGCATGGGCGACGCGCGCCTCGAAGAGCGCGTTCCGGACGCCAGCGCGCCGGGGGGCTTCGTCATCACGTCCGTGCCGGTGGACCCGGCGCACCTTCGCTCGCTCATCTATCGGGATTTCGGGGCCTACCTCGATGCCACCGGCATCCTCGAAGATCGGACCGCGACCCTCGATCGTCTGGCCGACGAGGTCGCTTCGTCGATGATCCAGCAGCGCGAGCGGTTGCTCGATCTCAGCGAAGAGATGATTCATTTGATCGTCGGTGAGCACTGCCCGCCCAACAGCCACGCGGAAGACTGGGATCTCGGTGCGCTGAGATCTGCGGTCAAGGAACGCTTCGGTTTCGATCCGACCATCGACGCCAGCCAGGCGCTCGAGCGCGACTCGATGGCCGAGTCGCTCTGGAACGAGGCCGAAAAGGTGATCGAGGCCCGCGAGGCGGAGTTCCCGCTGCACGTCCTGCTTCACTACGCGCGCCTGTTCTACCTGGAGGAGATCGATCTGCGCTGGATCGAGCATCTCAAGGCGATGGAAGCGCTGCGCGAGGGCATCCACCTGCGCGGCTACGGCCAGATGGACCCCAAGCAGGAGTACAAGAAGGCCGGCTACGTCATCTTCGGCGAGATGATGGAGAACATCGGTCGCAACGTCTGCGAGAAGCTGTTCCACATGCGCCTCGCGCGCAGCCCCGACGCGGCCAGCGCCCCCGCCGCGACGCCCCCGCCCGCTCAGCAACGCCGTCCCCGAAAGGTCATCGAGTCCGGCGGCGGATCGGGGGCCGCCAGCAGCAACGGCGATGCGGCGGCCAAGACCGTCGACGACGGCGCGGCGCGGCCGGTACGGCGCAACGAGCCCAAGGTGGGCCGCAACGATCCCTGCCCCTGCGGCAGCGGGAAGAAATACAAGAAATGCCACGGCCTCAACGCGGCGGCCTGAGCGTGGCCACGGCGGCCGCCGCCCTGACGGCCGCTGTCCTGGGGGTCGCGGCTTGTCAGGCCGACGTGGGCGACGCCGATTGCCAGCTCACCCAGCAGGTGGTGCTGGCGGGCTCGCCGAACTCGCCGCTCTTGCTGCTGCCAAACGTGCGGCTCGATCAGGTCGGCGACGGGTTCTTTCTCCTGGGCAGCGACGGGACCACGGTGCGATGGGCGGCCATGGCGGCCGACGGAACCCTGTCGCCCGAACAAGCGTTCGCGCTTCCGGCCGGCGTCACCGATCCGGTTTATGCCGTCGCGGCCGTCAACGCCCCCGGCGACACCGTCCTGGTCGCCTATCCGACGACCGGCGCCGCGAGCGCCCAGGGGGAGATCGACGTCGTGGCGGTCGCCGCCGACGGATCGCAGCCGCCCGCGCCGGCCAACCCGGTGCTCACGTTTGCGGCGGGCGTTCCGCCCGCATCGGCGGTGGTGATGAGCTCCTCCCGGTTGGGAAACGACGCGGGTCTGGCCTGGATCGACGCCCAGTCGAACCGCGTGATGTTCGCAACCGTCAATGGGGAGGCGGCGCTGGTCGGCCAACCGACGCCGATCGCCGTCTCGGCGGCCGCCGGCCCGTCCACCGTGTTCAGTTGTCTGGGTTTCTCCCCGGGCAAGGACAACCTGACCGTGAGCTACCTCAATGAGACCTCGGACGAGTCTTCGCCGCCGACCTGGGTCATCGCGGAGGGCAACGAAGGCGGAACGATCGACACGACCACCACCTTGAATGTGGCCAAGCAGATGGGGTGCGCCGTGGTGACGCCGACTGCGACCGAGTATGCGCTGGTCTGGCAGGACAATCAGGGGAGCTGGATCGCGGTTTCGGCCAAGGTCGGGAGCAATCAGATCCAGGTCGTGACTTATCCGTTCGCGTCGGCTTCCGACTTTGGAGGCCCCGATCTGCAGCCGCCGCTGGTCGGCCTGGCGCCGCTCGGGAGCGACTTCGGCGTGGTCCTGGCGCGCGCGCACGACGTGGAGCTCTGGCGACTCGACGACATCGGCAACCGGGAGCCCGGCACGCTCAACTTCCCCTCGCTCGGCGGGAACCTCGGGAGCGTCTCCGCCCTGCCGGTGGACGGTGCTTTGGTGGCGACCTACGCGGACTACAGTAGCCCCCCAGGCACCGCCAACCCATCTGGGCGGCGGCTGTTCGTTAACGCGACTTGTTATTGAGTCTTGGAATAAACTAGGGGGGTTGAGGGGTTTTGTAGGGCGAGCGAGAAGCTGAATGAAACGTCGACCCCTGCAGTCGGATTTCGAGCGTGAAGCGCTTCCCCATCTGGGCGCGCTCTATGCGGCCGCGCTGCGGATGACGCGCAACGAGAAGGACGCGGAGGATCTGGTCCAGGACGCGTTGCTGCGCGCCTATCGTTTCTTCGACACGTTTCAGGCTGGCACCAACTGCAAGGCCTGGCTGTTTCGCATCCTCACCAACGTCTTTTGCAATCGCTACCGCGAGCGGGAGCGGGAGCAGGTGGTGCTGTCGGAGGCAGAGTCCTCGCCGGCCAATCTCGAGCAGTTCCTGGCCGGCACCGGCGCCGATGCGCGCGACACCGAGACCGCGCTGCTGGGTCAGATGGTTTCCGCGGACGTCGAGAAGGCGCTGGCGGCTGTTCCGTCGGACTTCCGGATGGCGGTGATCCTGGCCGACCTGGAAGACTTCTCCTACAAAGAAATCGCCGAGATCATGGACTGCCCGGCCGGCACCGTGATGAGCCGGCTTTTCCGGGGCCGCAAGATCCTGCAGGGCCTCCTGCGCGACTACGCCGTCGAGCAGGGGATAATCCGTGACCCGGCGGCTGTGCCATCCCGGGATGCCGACGCGCCGGTCGATCTGGTCGCGTACCGGCGGCGCCGGGATCGGGGAGAGGCCTCGTGATCTGCGCCGAGGTGGGCACCTGCGTCCAGACCTACGTCGACGGCGAGCTGGCCGGGGTCGATCGGGAGGTCGTGGAGCGGCACCTGGTCGGTTGTCCGGCCTGCGCGGGGCGCGTGCGCCTCGAGGCGCGGTTCAAGGCGGCGGTACGCGCCCACCTCCCGCGCCCCGAGGTCCCGCTGGCTTTCCGGCTGCGCATCGAGAAGTCGCTCGCGACGCAGTCGATCGCGCCGCTGCGCTGGCCGTGGCTTTCATATCCGCGGCTGGTTCCGGCGGCGGCCGCCCTGGTTCTCTTGGTCGCCATCACCGGTACGGTGCGGGAATCCCAGTCCGGGTTGCTGCAGCAGGCCCAGCGCAGCTACCGAGCCGAGATGCCGATGGATATCACCGGTTCGGATTGTGGGTCGATTGCGTCCTGGTTTCGCGGTCGCGTCGATTTTTCGATGCACGCCCCGGCGCTCGGCGGTGGCGCCACCTGCCAGGGGGGGCGTCTGGTCAACGTCGG
>CAYTTF010000058.1:0-17095 GCA_964440665.1 uncultured Myxococcales bacterium
ATGCGCGAGCAGCGCGGGGTCGACTCCGAGCTCCGCGCACAGCGCGCGGTACGGAGCCGCCCGTTCGTAGTCGGCCGCGCTGGCCCGCACGACCTCCAGATCGTGATACGCGCGGTTCTTGTCCTCTTCGGTTCCCTGGGCGAGGCCCCCGAATCCCCAACCGCCGTTCTTGCCGCGCAGGAACAGGATCCGGGCGCCGCTCGGGAGCACGGCCGCGGCCCGATCGTCGCCCGGTCCGCGCTCGAACGAAGACGGCGTGTCCATCACCAGCGGCGCGAGCATGGGGACGAGGCGCGGGGCGGTGGCGTCCCGGAACAGCTCGCGCGCGCTCGAGGCGGTGGCGGCCCGCTCGAAGCGATGCGTCTCCCGCTCCCGTTCGGGGCCCTCTGGGTAGTTGCTGAGGACGATGTCGTAGGCCTCCCGATGCCACTTCTGGATGGTCATCAGGGCCCAGCGCGTCTCCTGGTCGAGCGCGTCGAAGAGCGCGCCGCCGTCCCCGGTCGTGACCGCGGCGGCGAAGCGCTGGTAGGCATCCTCGGGTGTCTTCGACTTGTGCCGGCAGCCGCCCGTGGTTGCCAAGAGGATCGCCAAGAAAATCGCCGAGCGCACCGGGAAGACAGGCTCGGGGCCAGGCTGGGCGCGCGTGCGCGATCGGGGCGACACCCCCCGCACATAGCGGAAACAGCCTCGGAGAGCAAGCCTGTGCTAGGCTGGCCCCAAGCGCCGCGAAAGACATGACCGATCCGGCCCAGACCGACCGACCCGCGGGTGCCGCGCCGGGCGTCGTCGATGAGTTCGCGCACATCCCGCAATCGCGTGGCCGACACCCGTTGGTCGCCGTGGCGGGTGCGCTGCTGGCATTCTTCTTGGTCTTTCACAGCCGCCACGAGCTGCGTTACGCGCTCCTTGCCGGCCAGCCGCTGGAGTTGGGGAGCGCCCGCGAGACCTTCGGCGGAGGCAAGATTCCATCGGATCTCGAGAACCGTTACGTGCGCACGTCCGGTCTGCCCGATCGGGAGAGCGCGCTCGAGCTGGACACCAAGGGGTCCTGGGTGTTCAGCCAGTTCTTCCGGGTCCTCGGCACCGGCGACCGGCTGTTTCTTCATCGGCGCGAAAGCCCGCTGCCGGCGGCGCGGGCCGAAGCGGATGTGTTCGAAGGACGGCTGATTCGCGTCGACGATCTCCCGTTTGCCACCGCGATCCGCAGGTATTTCGCCACCCACGTCGCGGCCACGCATTTTTTCGCGCCCGACGTCTTCGCGCGGGCGGTGGGCGCGCATCGCGCCGGTGCCACGCTGGCCGTCGTGGATCGGAGCGGGGACGGCGTCTCGCTCGCCGAAGGGGAGACCGTCGCCATCGACGTCCTCGAGCCGGATGAGGTCCGGATCGGATTGCCGCGGGCTCGCTTTTCGACGGAAGCGGACGCGCGCACGGCGCTCACCTCGCGCGGTGGGGAGATCGTGAAGGATCTGGGCGCGATCAAGGCGACGCCCTCGGCGGCAATGCCGGAGACCGGTCCGCTTTCGTCCACCCCGGAGCCCCCCGATCGCTGGACCTTCCTGGTGAAGTTTCCCGCCGGCGAGCGGCAGGCGGCGCTGGATGCGCTCGGCAACCTCGATCGGGTCGTCGAGATCCGCGACGCGCGCCAGACGATCGAGGTCAAGGTCGCGGACGTCTCGGCCGCGGGTGATTTACCACCGGGCGATCTCATCATCCGTCCCGGCCAGGGTCCCGCTCGCCACCTTCCCGCTTCCGTGATCGCCGCGGTCCACACCATGTCCCCGGTCGTGATTCCCGACGACGCCTATCTGCTCGTCGAAGGGGAGACCCCGCGCGAGCATCTGCCGACGATCTTCCTCGGGCTGGTCCTGGTGATGTTCGGGGCCGTCAACCTGGTCGGCTTCGCGCGCGAGCTTTCGCGATGACCGCCGAATGACGCTGCGGATCTACGACACACGGGTCGGGAAAAAGATCCCGTTCGAGCCGCTCCTGCCCGGAAAAGTCGGGATTTACAGCTGCGGCATCACCGTTTACGACCGCTGCCACGTCGGGCACGCGCGGATGATGGTGGCCTTCGACGTCATCGTTCGCCATCTGCGCGCGTCGGGCTGCGCAGTCCACTTCGTTCGCAACGTGACCGACGTCGACGACAAGATCATCAAGAAGGCCCAAGCGGAGGGTCGATCCGCCGCCGATGTCGCGCGGCACTACACCGAGCTGATGGACGCCGATCTGCGGGCGCTCGACGTGCGCCCGGCGGACACCGAGCCGCGCGCGACCGAGCACATCGCCGAGGTCATCGACATCATCGAGCGCCTCGAAAAAGTCGGGCTCGCCTACGCCGCGGCGGGAGACGTCTATTTCGCGGTCACCGGATTCGCCCGCTACGGCCAGCTCTCCGGGCAGAGCATCGACGACCTTCGCTCCGGCGCCCGCATCGAGATCGGCGAGCAGAAGAAGAGCCCGCTCGATTTCGCCCTCTGGAAAGCCGCCAAGCCGGGCGAGCCGTCCTGGCCGAGCCCCTGGGGCCCCGGGCGTCCCGGATGGCACATCGAGTGCTCGGCGATGGCCCATCGATACCTCGGCGAGCCGTTCGACATCCACGGCGGGGGCGCGGATCTGATCTTCCCCCACCACGAGAACGAGATCGCCCAGTCCGAAGGGGCCTTCGGGGACGGCCACTTCGCGCGCCACTGGCTCCACTCGGGGATGGTGACCTTCGGCGGCGAGAAGATGTCGAAGTCGCTCGGCAACGTGGTCGCCATCCGCGACGTCGCCGAGACGCACGATCTCGAGGCGCTTCGCCTGCACTTCATCGGCGTCCACTACCGCAGCCCGGTCGCGTTCACGGTCGTCCGGGACGCGGCGGGTGCCACGCACCTTCCGGAGCTCGACGAAGCCGAAGGACGGCTAGCTTACTTCTACCGGACACTAGAACGGCTGGCCTCGGCGCCGGGCGAGGACGACGGCGGCGCCGTGGTGTCCCCCGCGGATCGCACGTTGGCCGCCTTCGGCGAGGCGATGGACGACGACTTCAACACCGCGGCGGCGGTCGGCCACCTATACGAGGCGTTCGTGCTAGCGAACAAGCTTCTCGACGAGCCGCAAGCGGCGGCCAAGGACGTGCGGCGTCGGACGCTGGTCCGGCTGCGCCACGATCTCGGCAAGTGCGGCGAAACGCTCGGGATCTTCCAGCGCGAGCCGGCCGCGTTCCTGACCGCCTACCGGGGGCGCCTCTGCCTCCGTCGCGGCATCGACGCCGCGGCCGTGGAAGCGCGCATCCTGGAACGCGCCGCCGCCCGGGCCGGCAAGGACTTCGCGCGTGCCGACCAGATCCGCAAGGACTTGCAGACCACCGGCGTCGAGCTCATGGACACCCCCGCGGGAACGACCTGGCGGGTGGTTTAGCCTGGGGCCCGGCGCCGGTCCCGGCTACGAATCGTCGGCGGTATCCGGGTCGTCCTTGATCGGGTCGCGGCCGTTGTTGACCCGCTCGCGGAGCTCTTTGCCAACCTTGAAGAAGGCGAGACGTTTGGGGCGAACGCGAACGGCCTCGCCGGTGCGCGGGTTGCGCCCCTGATACTCCTTGTAGGCCCGAATCGAAAAGCTACCGAATCCGCGAATCTCGATCCCTTCGCCCTTGCAGAGCGCGTCCACCATCGAATCGAACATCTGGCAGATGAGCAGCTCGGCGCGCCCATGCGGCAGCTTCGTCCGCTCGGAGATGAGATCGATGAGATCCGCCTTCGTCATCTTGCCCGCTTGGCTACTGTAACCGGAATCTCGCAAGGAAGTCAAAGGTTACAACCAGTTACGCTGCTGGCGTCTAGCCCAAGGTGGTTGCGCCGCCCAGGTAGGGTCGCAACGCCGTGGGGACGTCGATCCGTCCGTCGGCGCGCTGATAGGTTTCGAGGACGCCGATCAGCGTGCGGGGCAACGCCAATCCCGACCCGTTCAAGGTGTGGACGAAACGGGCCTTTTCCTTCCCTTCCTTGTAACGGATGCGGGCGCGCCGCGCCTGGAAGTCGCCGAAATTGGAGCAGGAGCTGACTTCCAGCCATTCGTTGCAGCCCGGCGCCCAGAGCTCGAGATCGAGCTTTGCCGTGGCCGAAAACGACAAATCGCCGGTGCACATCTGGACGACGCGATAGGGGATCTCGAGCGCCTTGAGCACGTCCTCGGCGTCGGACAGCAGGGCGGTCAGCTCGTCCATGGAAGTCTCCGGGCGCACGAACTTGACCAACTCCACCTTGTCGAACTGATGGCCGCGCTTGATGCCGCGGGTGTCGCGCCCGGCGGCCATCTGCTCGCGCCTGAAACAAGCGGTGAAGGCGACATGCCGGACGGGGAGCCTCGCGCCATCGAGGATCTCGTCCCGATAGAGGTTGGTCACCGGCACCTCGGCGGTGGGGATGAACCAGAAGTCTTCTTCGGCATCGTGATAGAGATTCGCGCCGAACTTGGGGAGGTTGCCGGTCCCCACCAGGCATTCGCGCCGCACCATGTAAGGCGGGTAGATCTCGACGTAGCCGTGCTTGCCCGTGTGCAGGTCGAGCATGAAGGTGATGAGCGCGCGCTGCAGCCGGGCGCCCCAGGACTTGAGCACGTAGAAGCGCGAGCCCGAGATCTTCACCCCCCGTTCGAAGTCGATGATGTCGAGCGCGGTTCCCAGGTCCCAGTGCGGCTTGGGCGCGAAGTGGTACTGCCGCCGCGTTCCCTCTTCGCGGATTACCTGGTTTTCGGTCTCGTCCTTTCCGACGGGGACCGAGGGGTGCGGCAGGTTCGGCAGATCGAGCAGCAGCTCGTCTACCCTCGCCTCGGCCGCCGCCAGCTCCGCGGCGAGCTTTTCGATCCTCTCCTTGAGCGCCGTGCCCTGCGCCTTGGCCTCTTCGCGCGCGGGCCCGGGCGTCGCGCGCCCGATCTCCTTGGAGATCCGGTTCTGTTCCGCCTGCAGCGTCTGTGACTCGTTCTTGAGATCGCGCAGGCGGGCGTCGGCCGCCGTCACACCCGCGAGGTCGACCGGCGCGCCCAGCCGCTCGTACGCCTGTCGAACCTCGTCGGGTTTTTCGCGCAGCAGTCGTATGTCGATCACGGCCCGCGGAGTGTATTCGACAGGGCGCGCCTGGCAAAGCCCGGTCGCCGGTTCAAGCCGCCTCGCGGTTCAAGCCGCCTGCGCGACGGGGGCTTGAACCCCCAGGGCCGCGTTTTCGGCTTTGCGCGCCTCCAGCAGCGTGAAGCGGATCTCCTGGGCGATCCCCGGGTGCTCGGCGACGAAGGCGCAGGCCTTGTCGCGCCCCTGTCCGATCCGCTCGCCCTTGAAGGAGTAGAACGCGCCGGCTTTCTCGAACAGGCCCGCTTCCGAGGCGAGGTCGACGATCTCGCCCGGGGCGTTGACGCCGACGCCGTAGAGAATGTCGAACTCCGCCTCGCGGAAGGGCGGCGCCACCTTGTTCTTGACCACCTTGACTCGCGCGCGGTTGCCGACGATCTGCTCCCCATTCTTGATCGTTCCGATCTTGCGGATGTCGAGACGCACCGACGCGTAGAACTTGAGCGCGTTGCCACCGGTGGTGGTTTCCGGGTTGCCGTAGACGACGCCGATCTTTTGGCGCAGCTGGTTGATGAACACGACCGCGGTGTCGTTCTTGACCGTGGCCGCGGTGAGCTTGCGCAGAGCCTGGCTCATGAGCCGAGCCTGAAGGCCCATATGCGCGTCGCCCATCTCCCCTTCGATCTCGGCCCTGGGGACCAGCGCCGCCACGGAATCGATCACGATCAGGTCGACGGCGCCGCTGCCCACCAGCTTGTCGGCGATCTCGAGCGCCTGCTCGCCGCAATCCGGCTGCGACACCAGGAGGTCTTCGGTGCGGACGCCGAGCTTGCGGGCATAGCCGACGTCGAGCGCGTGCTCGGCGTCGATGAAGGCGCATACGCCGCCGGCGCGCTGGGCTTCCGCGATCGCCTGCAACGTGAGCGTGGTCTTGCCCGACGACTCGGGGCCGTAGATCTCGATCACCCGACCGCGCGGCAGTCCGCCGACGCCGAGCGCGATGTCGAGACCGACCGAGCCCGTCGGGATGGTGCCGATCTCGGCGATTTCACCGCCGGCGAGCGGCATGATCGCCCCTTTGCCGAACTGCTTTTCGATGGCGGCGATCGCGACGGCAACGGCCTTCATTTTTTCTTTGATGCTGGACATGGGTCGCTCCTTTTTCTCGGGTCATGGGTCAGACTGCGGGTTGGTCGAGCAGGCGGTACTGGAGGGTTTCGGCGAGGTGGGCGGCGCGGACGGCGGTGCTCCCCTCGAGGTCGGCGATGGTGCGAGCGACGCGCCGGATGCGCGTGATGGCGCGCGCCGACAGACCGAGACGCGCGGCCGCGCGTTCCAGGAGCTCGTGCCCGCCGCCGTCGATCGGTGCGACCCTCGACAGGGCCGCCGACGTCAGACGCGCGTTCGAGGCCCCGCCGCGCGTCCGCTGTCGATCGCGGGCTTCCGCCACGCGATCCCGGACCACGGCGGTCGACTCGCCGGGCTCGGCGTGGGCAAGCTGATGATACGGCAGCGCCGGGACATCGACGTGCAGATCGATGCGGTCGACCAGCGGACCGGAGAGCCGTGCCCGATACGCGCCGATCGCCGCGGCCGAGCAGATGCAGGTGCGGACCGCGCTGCCGAGATAGCCGCACGGACAAGGATTGAGCGCGGCGATGAGCATGAAATCGGCCGGATAGATGGCGGCCCGCCGGGCGCGCACGATGGTCACCGTGCGGTCCTCCAGAGGTTGCCGGAGGCCCTCGAGGACCGAGCGCGGGTACTCGAGGAGCTCGTCGAGGAAGAGGACGCCGTTGTGCGCGAGCGAGATCTCGCCGGGGCGCGCCTGGGGACCGCCGCCGATCAGGCCGGCGGGCGACACCGTGTGGTGCGGCGCGCGGAAGGGACGGGCGCCGACCAGTGCCGATCCGCCGAGCAGTCCCGCGATCGAGTAGATCATCGTCGTCTCGAGCGCCTCATCGAAGGTGAGTGGCGGCAAGATCCCGGCAAACCGCTGGGCGAGCATCGTCTTGCCGGAGCCGGGCGAACCGACGAACAGGAGATTGTGCCCGCCCGCGGCCGCGATCTCGAGCGCCCGCCGCGGCACTTCCTGCCCGCGCACGTCGCCCAGGTCCGCAACGATCGCCCGCGCCGTGGAGGGCGCGGCGGCGGTGGCGATCGCCGTCGCGGACGTCTCCCCCCGCAGAAGCCCGACGAGCTCGGCCAGATGCCGGGGCGCCTGGACGTCGCAGCCGCCGACCACGGCCGCCTCGCCTGCGTTTTCGGGTGGAACCACCAGCCTTCGCACCTGCCGGCCGCGCGCCCAGGCCGCGATCGGAAGGACGCCCCGGACCGGCCGCAGCGTCCCGTCGAGGGCCAGCTCGCCCACGAAGAGGGTGCTCGCGAGCGCGTCGGGCTCGACCATCCCAGCCGCGCAGAGCATCCCGACGGCGATCGGGACGTCATAGGCCGCGCCGTCCTTGCGCAGATCCGCGGGCGCCAGATTCACGGTGATCCGGCGGGGTGGCAGCTTGAACCCGCTGTTTTCGAGCGCGCCGCGGATCCGCACCCGGCCCTCGCGGACGCCGGCGTCGGCCAGCCCCACGATGTTGCAGCAGGGGAGCCCCACGGCGACGTCGACCTCGACGTCGATCGGCGCCGCTTCGATCCCCACCACCGCCGCTGAGGCGACACGCGCGAACATGCCGCGTGACATTGCGAACGCGGTGCCAGCGGCCCGCGCCCCATTTCTCGCGGCGGGCCTCTAGGGGACCGGCCGCTGGCCGGTCGAGCCGTCCCTCACCCGGTCGCCAGGCCGCCTCCGGGCGGCACGGCGTCGGGCATCGTTCGCTTCGCTCGCCGTCGCCTCACGGCAACGCCCTCTTAGAAGTTCAAACGAAGGCCGAGCCGCGCGTTGAAGGGAGTCTGGTAGGCGAGGGGCTGTCCGAAGTTCGGGTTCTTGGTGATGGCGGCGCCGGCGAGGGTCTTGGCAAACTTCAGGTCCTGCGCGGTACCGTTGACGATCGGCGCCGCCTGGTCGAACGTGTAGTTGTCGTCGGTCAGGATTGCGGCCTGTTGATCGAGGATGTTGAAGAGGTCGATGAAGGCCGTCAGGTTCACTTTCGGCGACAGCTCGCGACCGTATCCGATCTTGCCGTCGAGCTCGGTCACCGTCGGTGTGCGTCCGGCCGCACCGCGCGGCAGAAGCATCTCCAGTTGTTGACCCGAGTATAGGTCCGCCACGTAGTTGCGCGGCATTCCGGAGCGGGCGGAGAACGACAGGCCGAGCGTGAGCCGTCCCTTGCCGATCGGGCGGGTGTAGTAGCCGTCGATGTGGAGGTTGTGGGGGCGATCGTTGGGCAGCGGTCCGCGCTGGTTGAGATAGAGATCGGGCGCATCGTCGTAGTTGCTGCCGTTCGGCGCGAAGTAGTTCTGCTCTGCCTGGTAGAGGCCTTCGTAGTTTCCGATGAGTCGGGAGTAGGTGTAGGAGGCGCGGGCCAGCCAGTACTTCGCGAATCGCTTGTTGAGCGACAGCGTGAGAGCATCGTAAGTCCGCTCGGGGGTCGGCGCGGCCGCCAACCCGGTCAGCGTCTGCAGCACCGCATTGGCGTTGGCGAGCTGGGTCGCCACGTTCGGATCCGTCGGATGGGCGTTGGAGGCCCGCTGCGCGTCGTACACATTGGCCTTGGCCTGCGTGATGGCGGACTCCGGGACGTGACCCGGGTTGGCGAGCACGTTGGTGAAGCTGGTGTCCGCGGTGCCGTCTTCGATGATGGTGCCGAGCCAGCGGTGCTGGTAGTCGACCCGGACGGTCATGTCCTCCATGATCTGACGCTCGGCGGTCGCGACCACTTCGTTCTGGTACTGACCCTGAAGGTTGGCCTGGACCGGATCGTTCTGTCCGTTGTTTTGCAGGGAGGTTCCCTGGCCGGCGTTGTCGGCGAAGCTGCCCATGGCCGGCGTTCCGCAATGTGCCCAATCACCGTTGCCGGTCCAGGCATAGGGATTCGTCTGCTGGCAGGCGGCGAAGGGAACGCTGTTGCGCACCAGGATTCCTTGGCCGCCGAAATAGCGCGCGGCGACGTCCAGCGGGATGGCCTCGAAATAACGACCGTATCCCACCGATATCTTCGAACGGCCATCGTTGAACGGATCGAAGATCGCGCCCACACGGGGACCGAGATTCCGCGCGTCTAGAAACGAGTTGCCCTGAAAGTCGTACAGCTTCTGCAGCTCCAGACGGACGCCCGCGTTGACGGTCAGATTGCGGAGACCCTGCGGGCTGTAGCTGTCCTGCAGGAAAAAGGCGTCGGACAGGCTCTTGACCGACGCGCTCACGACGTCCTGATATCCATAGATTCCGTTCTTGTAGAGCAGGTCGGTGGCCGGGCTGATGCCCGCTCCCGGCGCCCCACCGAACCCAGCCGGATGCTGCCCCGGGGCCAGGGTGAAGAAGCTGAAGGTGTTGAAGTTGCCCGTCGAGGGGTCGGGGGAGCCTGGAAAAACCATGTCGAGCGCGCGTTGACCGATCGGACCGGAGTACCAGGTGTCCTGGTCCAGCGTCGCGACCTCGAGCCGCCAACCGTACTTGAGCTCGTGGTGGCCGCCGGCTTCGAACTGGTTGGTCGACTTGAGCTCGGCGGTATAGCGGTATCCCGTGTACTTCTTGGTCAGGCCGAATCCACCCCGGTGGTAATCGTCGACCGGGCAGGGCTCGAACCCATTGGCGAGGGGCTTGCACCCGGGCGCTTGCTCCAGATCCCAGAGATTCGCGCCCCAGAACTCCATCTGGTTCAGGTTGTTGAGGTCGGAGTAGGGGGAGCGATCGTAGAAGTATTCGCTGTGCAGGCCAGCCAGCGCGTCGATCTGCCAGTGGTGATCGAAGAGCTTCGAGGTCCAGTGCGCGTTCATGTCGGTGTTGACCTTGGTCATCTCTTCCTGGGTCCACCGTGGATCGGATGCGTAAGAGACGCCGTTGGCCCGGTTGCCCATGTCGTCGTTGAAGTTGGGCGTCGTGAGAAGGGCGATCGTCAGGTGGTGATCCGGGTGCGGAACGAAGTCCAGAGTCCCACCGAGGTAGTAGGTCTTGTGTGACTCCGGAATCCGCGCCGTCCAGTCGGTGAGCGGCTTCATGATGGGGCGGCCGTTCGCGTCGACGTCGGCCACGCCGTCTGCGTTGGTATCGGCTAGCGCGTAGGTCAGGCGGAGGACGTGCGTGTCCTGGAAGCGGGGCGCGAAGCCGACCCAGAAGAAGAGCTTGTCCTTGACGATGGGACCGCCGACCTCGACCCCGATGCTGGTGTCGAAGTCGGGCTTGCGGACGTAGCCCAGCGATTTCCCGAGGGAGATGACCGGCGTGGGAGAGCCCGCCAGGAAGTAGGGGGACCAGTAGCTAAAGACGCTGCCGTGCAGCTCGTTGCTGCCGGACTTGAGGACGCTGTTGATGACGCCGCCCATCGCGCCGCCGAACTCCGCCTGGTAGCCGCCGCTGTTGACGCCGATCTGGGTCAGGAACTCGAGCGGCAAGTTGGTCCCGCCGCCGATGGTCGCCGTTCCGGCCTCGAGGTTGCCGTACTCGATGCCGGTCACGTTCATGCCGTTGACGAGGTAGATGTTTTCGAGGCCGGTTGCGCCACCGATGGAGACGTTGCCGCTCGGATCGACGAACGCCCCGGGGGCGCGCTCGATGACGTCACCGTAGGAGCGCCCGACCGGCACGTTGTTGTCGAAGTCGTTGTCGAACTGCGAGCCGACGCTGGCGCTGCCGATGTCGATGATGGGGGCCTTGCCGGTGATGACATACGTCTGCTGCGCGGCCGCCTGCGCCGCGCCGGCGATCTTGGCGTTCACGCGCACCATCTTGTCGGCCTGGACCGCCACCCCGGGTTGCTCGACCTGCGTCGAGGTGTTGGCGGCGTAGAAACGGATGACGTAGGTGCCGACCGGCAGGCTGGTGAAGCGGTACTCGCCTCTGTCGTCGGTCAGGGTCGCGTCCTCACCCTGCGGTCCCTGCATGATCACGGTGACGCCACCCATGGGCATGCCAGTGTCCTGGTCGGAGACGCGACCGGTGACCCGGCCGGTCGTCTCTTGCGCGCGGGCCGCGCCGCCGAGGACCAGCAACGCCAATCCCAGAAGGGTTGCACAACCACGAATCCGATTCATCTGACCTCTCTTTCGCTGCGCCAAAGGTTGTGAGGAAGGCATTCGAGTGGTCGCCGGCTATTTGGCGGCGGTCGTGAACGACCCGCTGCGATCCATGGGGAGCTTGTCGCCGAGCAAATCGGTCGCGGTCTGGTCGACTTTCACCACGATGGTCGCGCTGGCCGGCCAGGTGGCGGTGGGCGTGATCGTGACCGTGGGGCCTGCGGCCACGACGGTGACGTCGCCGGGGGTCATCCCGCCGTCGGCCGTGGCCGTGGAGACGGTCAGCGGGACGCCGTTGGAGGTCACCGTGATGTGGGCGCCGATCGCGGCCGGATCGACCGGGGCCGTGAAGGTGATCGTCACCGGCGTCGCGTCGGGCGGAACCGTCGTGGTGGGCGGCCCGGCGTCGGCGACGCCCCCATCGACGGCCGCGGGCTGGGGCACCGCGACGCTGGCGTCGAAAGCGACAGTCTGCAAGGTGAGCATGCCGTCCAGCAGGATGCCGGTGCTCGCGAAGGGGGTCTTGCCGTCCTTCGCCCGGACATTGTCGGGATTGAGCTTGATGGTGACCGTCGCGCCAGAGGGAAGCTGGGGATCGCCCACCATTGAAAGGCTGGGCCCGTCGCCATTGTAAGTTCCAAAGACGCAGTGTTCGTAGATCGGGAGCAGCAACGTCTTGTAGTTACCCGCGTCGTCGTACTCGGGCGTCCCGTTGGGCGAATAGACCGCATCGACGGTTGCCGCCCCGGGGGAGACGGTTGCGACGCCCGAAATGAACGCGGCGTCGCCCGGACCGAAAGGCGTCGTGTCGAGAAGCCGATCGAAGACGGCGATCACCGGGGTCTGCACGGGGAAAGGACCGCAATTCCAGGTCGAGGCCGCGGGAACCGGCGCAAGCTCGCAGGCGGTGACGTCCCGGCAGCGGCACCAGTTGGTCCCGTTCGACGGGGCGGCGTCCGCGCCCGCGCTCAGCTGCTGGCAGGGCTTGTCCTTGGCGGGACTGCAGGCGGCGCCCTCCATGACACCGGCCTCAGCGGAGCACACCTGCGTGTCGGGCTTGATCTTGTAGGGCGTCCCATTGTCGACCACGACCACCTCGGTAAGGACGGGAGCACCCGGCTTGACGTTGTTGTTCGGGCCGCAGGCGACGCCAAGGGTGGTGAGCGCAGCGACGAGGCCCAAGAGCGTGCGGCGCTCAATCCGAGGAAACTGCCGTTTCATTCGGGGCTCCTTTTACCGGTAAGGACGACATTTGCGAGCGAGAGACACCTCCCGTTGGCGGGCATCGTATCAGTGATTTGGCGACCTGTGAATTCGGCTCGCCCATGAATTCGGTGTTTTCGGTGGTTCCTTTACCTACCTGCCATCGTCACCTCCCATCGTCCCTACGATCGTCGGTCCGGTCTGATACGCGGGCGGTCTGATTCGCGCCCGCGGGCCGCCAGTTGACAGAAGCTTCGCGAGTTGACGGAATTCGATTGCCGTTCCCGGAGCCGCTGGGATCGGCGGCGTCAGTGCTCGTCCTTGGTCACGATGCCGAGGGTCTTGGCGCCGGCACCCTTGCAGATATCCATGATCCTCACGGCTCGCCCGTAGTTGGCCTCGTCGTCGATCTTGAAGAACACCACCTTCTGCCGATCGTGCTGCAGGCGCTCCCCGATCCGAGCGGCCAGGGCCTCCGGCGCCACCGCCTCGCCGTTGAGCGCGAGCAGATCGTGCGCGTCGAGCTCGACGACGATCGGGTTCTCGCCCGGTGGCTGCGGAACGTTCTCGGTCTGCTTCTGCGGGATCTTGGCGACGATCTCTTTGAGCATGACCGGCGTCATCACCATGAAGATGATCAGCAGCACCAGCACGATGTCGATGAGCGGGGTGACGTTGATTTCCCCCTGCGGACCACGACGTCCGCCGCCGACCGAGAAGGCCATCAGCGCGGCAGCTCCGCGGGCTTTTCCTCGTCGGTGCCTAGCTGGACGTCCTCGACACCGGCGCGGTGGATAGCCTCCATCGTCGCCCGCGCGGTGCCGTAGCGAATCCGGTGATCGGCCTTGAGGAAGATTCCCTTGTCGGGATAGCGCCGCCGCTCTTCCTCCACCGCCGCCCCAAGCCGATCGAGGGGCACCTTGTCGGCGTTGACGTAGACGTCGCCGCTGGCGTTGATCGAGACCACCAGATCCTTGTTGTCGTCGTTCTTGACGTCGTGGTGGCTGGTGATCGGCAGCTCGACGCTGACGCCGCGGACGATCATCGGCGTTATCACCATGAAGATGATGAGCAGCACCAGGACCACGTCGACCAGCGGGGTCACGTTGATCTCGGCCCGCACCTGTCCCTTGGGGTGGGCCTTGGTCTGGAGCCGGCGGCGTCTGGGCGTGCGGGCCTCGGTCACACCACGCCCCCGCGCAGGATGGTGTCCACCAGCTCCGACGCCGTCTCGTCGATATCGATGGTGACGTCGTCGAGCCGCGCCGTGAAGTAGTTGTAGAACCAGACCGCGATGATCGCGACGCCGAGACCGACGGCGGTGGTGATGAGCGCTTCGGCGATGCCGGCCGACACGGTGCCGATACCCCCGCCGCCCTTGGTCGGGTCGGACAGCTTCTGGAAGGCCGTGATGATGCCGCCCACGGTGCCGAGCAGACCGACGAACGGCGCCGACGACGCGACCGTGGCCAGGACCGGCATCCCGCGCCGCAGGATCGCCAGCTGACGCTCCTTGCTGCGCTCCATGGCGCGGTTGACGATCTCGGCGACGTCGAAGGCCGCGACGCCGGCGCCGGGCCGTTCCAGACCGCGCGCATATTCCTGGAGGCCGGCGCCGATCACCGTCGCCACGGGGCTGCCGGCGAAGCCCTTCTCGAGACCGACCGCCTCGCGCAGCCGGCCGGTCGCCTCCACCAGGGGCGCCAGCGCCTCGATGTAGCGCCGCGACTGCTTGCGGCCACGCCGGTAGGTGACGAGCCGCTCGCCGGTGATGGCGAGCGAGTAGAGCGACATCCCGATCAGGACCACCACCACCGCGCGGGCCTGAAAGCCCATCTCATGCCAGAGTCCAACCAGTGTGAAATCCATGTCTGTCTCCTCTACTGACGATCGTTACTGACCTTTGAATTCGAAATTCATCGGGTAACAAAAGGGGATGGGGGTGTTGTTGGCCATGTAAGGACGGTAGCGCCAGGTCTTGACCATGCTGAGGACGCCTTCGTCGAGCGCCGGGTCGGCACCTTTGAGAAGGGTCACCCTGTCCACGGAGCCGTTCGCGGTGACACAGATCTTCGCGAGCACATGGTAGACGACGCCCGCGTGCCGCAACGAGGGCGGGAAGGGCGGGTCGGCGCCGGAGGCCTTCTGGCCGATGCCGATGTTGGGCGGCAGGAACTTCGCCGCCACGGGCGCCGTGCCGCCGCCGCCGATTGTACCGCCGATCACACCGCCGGCCTTGCCGCCGATGGTCCCCCCGATCGTGCCGCCGATGACGCCGTTCTTGACGCCCCCCTTTTCACCCGGTCCCGGCTCTTCTGCGACCTTGGGCGTCTCTTTCGGGGTCTCTTTCGGGGTCTCACGCGGTTGCACGATCTCCGACGTCTTGGGCGCAACGGTTACTTTCGGTTTCAGGGCGACCTTTTTTCGAGCGCCCCCGCCTCCAGCGGGCGGCGGTGGTGGCGGGGGAGGCGGCGCCGCCGTCAGGAACGTCACCCGCACCGTTGGGGGCGTCAGCTCGTCGATGTGCCAGAACGAATAGGCCACGCCGGCCGCGAGCAGGGCGCCGTGAAACGCGATCGACAGGGCGATGGTGAGCCGCCGCCCCGCGCGGGGTTGCGCCTGGGATTGCCCGAGGAACCCGTCGAAGGCCACCGGTCACGATTTCCCGGCGCGGGCGAGCAGCGCCTTCTGTTGCCAGAGATCCGCTTCGTCCACCGCCCCTTGCCAGGCGATCGGATCGGCGAAGAAGGCGAAGGATTTCTGTCGCCAGAGGAGACCGACATAGGTCATCGCCTCCGGGTAACGCGGGCGCCGCGCCAGCGCCTTTTCCAGGTAGGCGATTCCCTGATCGGCCAGCTCCACGCGCAGCGCCCCCGTCACGTCGTTCAGAGCGGTCACCGGCGGGGAGGTCGGGTCGGGCGGTTTTCCGGGGCCTGGTGCCGGATGCGGCCAGGGGTCGTAGGTCGCCATCTCGCTGCTGCCGCCGCGCGCCGACAAGATCTGCCAGACGAACGTGCCGACGCCGTACTGCGCCTCGGCATCGTCGGGCCGCAGCGCCGCGGCTCGCTTGGACCACTTGAGGGCCTCCGGCCATTTGCCCCACCGGTAGTAGACGTCCTGCAGCCCGCGGACGACGTCGACGTCGTCGGGCGCGCGGCGGTTGCGGCCCAGAAACGTCGATTCCAGCGCGGGGAAGTCCTCGATGTCGGACCAGGTCGCCAGCGTCAGCTCCGAGGCACGCGGATCGCCCGGCGCCACCTCCCCGAGGCGTCGGAACGCCTCCAGCGCGCAGGCGGCGGCACGCCGGCTCTCCGGATCCTTGCCTCCGGGCGCGATCAGCTGGCGGCAGGTGTAGCCCTTGTTCAGCCACAGCGTCGGCAGGTTGGGAACCAAGGACTCGGCCTCTTCGTAGAGCGCAACCGCTTCGGTGTATTTCCCGCGTCGGTAGAGCTCGTTCGCGTCCTGGATCCGCTTTCGCCCCCGCACCTGGGTGCAGCCCCCACCGAGGAGAACGATCGCCGCGCTAACGCAGATCGAAAATCTGTAGCTCATCGCCTCCCCGCGCGAAGCTCTTGAAGCGCTTGAGTACGACCAGCTTGTCCGCGCGGGTCCGCCAGGTTACGGGCCGCGGGGTGAAGACCCGGCCGCGCAGCTTGACCGTCCCCTTGCCGAGGTCGGCCGCGTAGACGTCGAGCATGGGTAGGTCGGCCTTCTTGCGCTTGATCGCGTCGACGTTCAGAGGATCGACGGCGATACCGAAGGTGAGCCCGCCCGGCGTCGAATCTTCCTCGGGAAGGAGGGTCTTCGGGTCGTAGAGGCGGAACGGGACGGCCAGGGCCGCCGTCGTCTTCTTGCCCATCGCATCGATCACATCGACGCCCGAGCCGTCTTGATTGAGGTCGACGAAGATCGACTGCCCCGGATGGTCGCGGCGGAGCTGCCCGGTGACCGCCCACCCCACTACTTCCGAAATCTCCGTTTCCTCGAGGATCTTGCCGCTCTGCGCGTCGAGCTCCACCTTGCGCGGCGGCTTTCGCACGTCGGCCGCCTTGTCGTAGGCGCCCAGGCGTTCGCCGAGGAGGCGCGTGTAGCCGTCGTAAAAGCCGATCACGCGGACGGGCGGGGTCTTGAGCCCGCCGGCGACGTCGGTGTGATAGATGCGCGGCTTGCCGGCCGGCGCCAAGGTGGCGAGGGTAAATGGGGTGACCGTGTAGGTGGCCTCGGCACCGTGTCCACCGAGCTTGCGATCGAACGCGACCAGGAGGCCGGCACGCGAGGGGCCGTCGGCGGGCGGGCGGCCGAAGGCGGTGGCGGGTCCAACCTTGGCGACCGGCTTGCCGGCGCTGTCGAACAGGAAGGCGTAGAGGGGCGCCGAATCGTCGGGTTTTTCGTGCGCGATCAGAACCAGGCCTTTTCCGGGGGCGAGAAGCTCGATCCGGCTCGCGAGCATCATCTTGTTCGGCAGGTCGAACGAGCTGACCAGCTTGGGGGGCGTCGTGCCGAGGTCGTAGGTCTCGACCTTCGCGAAGGTCGCGCCATCGCCGCGAATGACGGCGAGACGGCCTCCGTCGTCGTCGAGCCCGAAGACCTCGTCGAAATAGCCCTCGCCCTCGGCCGGTTTGATCGATTGGGTCGGTTCGAGGGCCTTGACCGTCGTTTTCTCGGCTCGGGCACTGAGGGCCAGCGCGGCGACGATGAAGGCGGTGGCGGCCG
>CAYTTF010000059.1:0-16927 GCA_964440665.1 uncultured Myxococcales bacterium
AGACGGGCACCGGCTCGCTGGAGATGACCCGGAATGCGGCCGCCAGCTCCCCGGTGAGCACCAGTGCCACACGCGCGGCGGTGAGATCGGTCGCGGCGATCCATTTGCCGAGGTCGGCGTCCGAGGCCCGCTCGTCGCCGAGCTTGCGGAGCGCCGCGCCCAGCTGCGCCAGCACCGCCGGCGGCATGGCTTTCTGTAGATACGCCTTGAGCTGCCCAGCTTCGCTGCCGTCGGCCGCGCCACCGCCGGGCGCCACCAGCGCGCGCAACGCCTCGAGGCCGAGACGCAGCATGGGCTGCGTCCGCAGCGCGACCTTGAGGTAACGCTCCGATCGCAAGAACGACAGGTGCACGGCGAGGTCGAAGACCAGATCGAAGCTGCTCCGCCGCAAGGTCTGCGGCCCCAGTATCAGCACCGGCCGAGGTCCCGCCTTGTGTTGAACGTTGACGAGCGTGGTCTGACCTGTCTCCTCCTCGATCCGAAACAGATCCGGCAACGGAAGGGACAGCGTCTTCGAAAGCTGGACCAGCGCGCGGACGGGAAGACTCTGGTCATGCGCGACGTCGATCTGAGCTCGACGCCGCAGGCCGATGCTGGCGGGACTCTGGGCGGCCGGCGCCGCCAGGAAGGGCGACGCGATCGCGAGGATCTCGTCGAGCCGGCGATCCTCTTCGGGGTGGACGACGCGTCGCCAGGTCTCTTCGCTGAACGCCTGCCGCACCGGCTTGACCTGGGGCGGTCGGAACCGCCGAAACAGCTCGTCCAGGGCCGGATTGGTCTTCTTCAGGTACCAGAGGGTCGAGGCCACGCACCACTGCTTGTCGATCTCGTGGCCTTCGCCGAAGAGCTTGGCCAGCGCCAGATACGAATCGGTCCGGTGCGGGTCGTGGGCGATGAGCCGCTGATGCGCGGCGATCGCGCGATCGCGCGCGTCCGGACCGATCAGCTCATAGATGTGCGCGAGCGTCTCGAGGCGCGGAAGATCCTCGGGCGCCAGGGCCGCGGCCGCCTCGTAGGCCTGCAGCGCCAGCGGGCGATCGCGCAGGCGGCGAAGCGCAAGATCGCCCAGCTTGCTCCACAGGCCGATCAGAAGCTCGCGCGGCGCATCCGGCGGCAGGCGATCGAGCAGCGAGCGATAGCTGCCGGCCAGGCCCTTCCAGTCGCCCGCTTTTTCGCGCAGCGCGACCAGCTCCTCGAAGGCGTCGGTGGTTTCCGGCGCGTCTTCCAGGCAGCACTCGAAGAGCTCGGCCGCCTCGGTGGGCCGGTGGAGCTCGCGCAGCAGGAGCCGCGCGGCCTGAAGGTAGGTCGCCGCGCGAACCGCCGGATCGGTCTCGATGCGCGCGCGCGCCCGCAGCATCTCGACCGCCGGCTCGAAGTGTCCCGCGGCGATATGAATCGCCAGCAGCTTCTCGATGGCCGAGCGCCGGGTCGGCTCGGCCTCGACCGCCTTGCCGTAGGCCACCTCGGCGCGCGCGCCGTCGCCGAGCCGCTGGGCGCAGGCGTCGCCGATCGCCTCCCAGAGGCCGCCCGCCTCCGGCCCGGCCAGCGCCGCCAGCTGCTCCCGCTCGTTCACCCAGGCGCTCCAGTCGCCACGCTCCGCCTGCAGCGCCGCCAGGGCTTCGCCCGCGGCACGGTGCTTGGGCTCGAGCGCTTTGGCCTCCCGATAGGCCTCCATGGCGGCGTCCACGTTTTGAAGCTCGGTCTGGCAGTGTCCGATCCGCAGCAGGACGTCCAGCGTCTCCGACGCGAGCAGCGCCTGGCGGTGCAGGCGCAGCATCGATCCGTAGAGCTCGGCGGCCTCCTTCCACTCGCTGCGCCCAAAACGAAAGTCGGCGTAGGTCCGCAAGAGCGGCAGCAGCTCTGGCCGCAATCGATAGGCCGCTTCCAGACAGCCGAGCGCCTTGTCCGTCTTGCCGAGCTCCAGGCAAGTGACGCCGAGCCGCGTCTGCAGATCGGCAGCCCGATCGGTGTCGCCGGCATCGGCCTGCCGGACCAGGACGTCGAGCAGCGTCTCGACCTCCGGCCAGAGGCGACGGCGGACGTAGATCTCGACCAGGCGCTCCCCGGCCGGCCCGTGCTCCGGATTGGCCGCCAGCGCCTGGGTGAGGAGCTCGACGGCGCGATCTTCGTCGCGCAGGTGGTCGAGCGTCTCGGTGCCGGCCTCCGTCAGCAGGCGAGCCTGCTCCCCCCGGTTGGTCTCGTGCGCCGCGGCCTTCTGGTAAAGCTCGGCGGCTGTTCTATGATCGCCGGCGTCCCGGCGCACGCCCGCCAGGATCGCCAGCGCCCGCGGGTGATCCGGCACCAGCGCGAAGACCCGCTCGACCGCCGCCTCCGCGGCGACGGTGTCGCCGAGCCGATCGGCGAAGACCCGCGCCGCCTCGACCAGCAGCTCCGCGCGGACCTCGCCCTCCGGTTCGACCTCGGCCCACTTGATCAGGGACTCGGCGCAGAGCGCCCAGCGCTCGAGCCGCTCCGCCAGCCGCGCCGTCGCCTCGTGCACCTCGCCGCGCCGGTCGCCGGAGGCCTCCGCGGCGGCCAGGGCCTCGAGAGCCTTCTCCGGATCGACCAGCTGGTTCTCGTAGATCTGGGCCAGCGTGAACAGCAGCTCCCGTTTCGCCTCCGCCGTCTCGGTCACCTCGATCCGCCGGGTCATCGTTTCGGCCAGCGCCGCGAACCGGCCCGCCGCGCGATCGATCCGGACCAGCGTCGCAAAGGCCTCGGCGTCACGCGGCTCCTGGCGCAGGATCTCCTCCAGCGCGGCTGCCGCCCGCTCGAGCCCGTCGGGGCGCGCCTCGCCCTCGGCGGCCAACCGACGGAGCAGGATCAAGCGCTCCGTCCGGGAAGCCGCCGCTTCCGCCGATCGCGCGAGCGTCCGCAGGTAGTCGTCGTGGCGCTCGGCCCTCTCGTAGATCTGCGCCAGCCGCGCCAGCGTCGCGCGATCCCCCTGCACCGCCAGCTCCTCCAGCTCGTCGGCGGCCAGGCCCAGCGCGTCGAGGTGGTCGGCCAGCACCTCGGCGCGGCGGAGCCGCAGCGGCGCGGCGTCGGCCGCCGGCAGCCGCGAGGCGTGGCGTTCCAGGAGCGCCACCAGATCGTCCCAGCGTCTCTCCCGTTCGTACAGACGCTCGAGCGCGACGACCGTCGCGATCGAATCGGGCGCCAACGCCAGCGCCCGCTCGTAGGCGACGATGGCGCCGGCCAGATCGCCCGCCGAGCTCTCCAGCACCTCGGCGGACTCCAGCATCAGCGCAATGGCGTGCGCCCGATCCTCGGTCTCCGCCGTCGCCTCGTGCAACATGGACGCGAGATCCTTCCAGCGCCCGAGCGCCCGCAGCAGATCCAGCTGCGCCGCGCGGGTCTCCCGGCGACCGGGCGACGCCAGCAGCGCCTGCCCGAGCGCCGCCAGCGCCTCTTCGGGGCGATCGAGCTCCTCCAGCTCCACGCGCGCGATCTCGCTCCAGATGCGGGCCGCCCCGGGCGTCGCGGGGGCGGCCTGCGCCACCCGCCCCGCCTCGATCACCAGCTCTTTCCAGGCGCCGCAAGCGCGCGCATCGGCGCGCAGGTTCTCCCAGAGATCGTCGTCGGTCGGCAGCAGGCGCAACATGGCGATCTCGGCGGTCAGCGCCCGCTCCGGTGCGTCCAGGCGCTCGCGGAAGATCCGCGCGACCTCGCCCAGCGCCGCGATCTGCTGGCGCCGGTCGTCCTGCAGATCCAGCCGCCGGAGCAGGAGCTCGACCAGACCGTCCCAGCGCTCGTCGTCCCGCAGCGCGGCCTCGGCGCGCGCCAGCATCTGCCGGGGCTCCGGATCGTCCGGGTGGCGCGCCCAGCGATCGAGCCAAACCGCCAGATCGATCTCGGAATCTGCGCGCGGCAGCTGCTTCCGGATCGACGCCGACAGCTTCGCCAACCGCGTGAGCGCCTCCGCCGTCCCATCCAGGCAGGGGAGGATCTCGATCCCGGTCCGCAGTTCCCAGACGGCCGCCTCCGCGTCCGGATCCGCTTCGTCAGAAAGATCGAGGAACAGGTAGTGCGGTCCGGATCCCGCCTTTGCCGGCTGCGCCGCCAGCCAGGACGCGAGCCATACCAGATCGGGATCGCTCGGACGGAACCCGATCAGAACCAGCGAGCGCCGCCGGCGCAGCTGATCGAGCCAGGCCAGACCCGCCGACGGCACCAGACGCTGGCGCGCGTCCGCCGAGCCGATGCAGAGGCTCCCGGGAACCGAGGGACGACCGAAGAGGTGCAGCAGCGGCACGTCCGAGCCGCCCAGCCGCGCCCGCGCCGAAACGTCGGTGCCCACCAGGACGCGCGGGCGATCGGGACGCCCGCCCGCCGGCGCCAGCGCGCGTTCCCACAGATCGTCGAACGCGGTGGTCACCACCGCGCGCCAGGGGTACTCCGCCGCCAGCGTCATGCTGTCGGGCAGGGGTTTGTTTTCAGGAAACGCCTGACGGATCGCGTCCTCGATCATTGCGGGCGGTTGCAGGTCGCGGACCAACGCGAGCGCATCGCCGAGCCGCCCGGACGCCACCAGCCCGGCGACCTGCGCGCGCGCGTCGGCGAACACCGGACTTTGCGCCAGCGACGCGGTGAACGCCTTCCACCCTGGCGCGCCCGCCAGCTCACTACAGCCCAGTCCCGCGACCAGGACGACCTGACGGGCTTTGAGCCTTTCGACCAGAGAGTCGGGGATCTCGACCATTGAACCACCTCGGCCGCGCCCCTGTTCATAGCGCGTAATCGCGTGCGGTCATAGGCCGAAACGCCGACGGCATTGGCCTGCGCGCCGCCAGCTGGGATTCGGGTGGCACAACCTCACGACCTGCGCCTTCGAGGGATGGTCACGCACCGTCATCGAAGAAGTTGGCGGCCCTCCATGGCAACGCCCGGCCCCCCATGGCATTCTGGCCGGGGATGGCCGACCCCGCTCCCACGCCCCCGCCCATTTCCGTCTCCGATGCGGATCGCGATCTCGACGCCGTCGCCGAGATCGCGGGCGCGCGGCGGGCGCTGGTCGCCGAAATCGGCAAGCGGATCGTCGGTCAGGAGCGGGTCATCGATCACCTGCTGGTCGCGCTGTTCGCGCGCGGGCATTGCCTGTTCGTGGGCGTCCCGGGTCTCGCCAAGACCCTGCTCATCCAGACGCTGGCGGACGCGCTGGCGCTGTCCTTCGGCCGGATTCAATTCACCCCCGATCTGATGCCGGCCGACATTACCGGCACCGACGTGCTGGAGGAGGATCGCGCGACCGGCCGGCGCATCTTTCGTTTCGTGCGCGGCCCGATCTTCGCGCATGTTGTGCTGGCCGACGAGGTGAACCGTACGCCGCCCAAGACCCAGGCGGCGCTCTTGCAGTCGATGCAGGAGTACCGGGTGTCGGCCGGCGGGCAGACCTACGCGCTTCCGCTGCCGTTTCTGGTGTTCGCCACCCAGAACCCGATCGAGCAGGAGGGGACCTATCCCTTGCCCGAGGCGCAGCTCGATCGCTTCATGTTCCAGATCGACGTCGGCTACCCGTCGGCGGCCGAGGAGGTGCAGATCGTCAACCAGATGACGACCGCCTACCGCCCGACGCTGCGCAAGGTGCTGTCGCCGGAACGGATCCTCGAGCTTCAGGATCTGGTGCTGCGGGTGCCGGCAGCGCCCCACGTCGTCGCGCACGCGGTCGCGCTCTGCCGCGCCAGCCGCCCGGGTGAAGGATCTTCGCCCGAGTTCATCAAGAAGTACGTCTCTTGGGGGGCCGGCCCGCGGGCGTCGCAGTATCTGGTACTGGCGGCCAAGGCGCGCGCGATCCTGAATGGTCGCTACGCGGCGTCGATCGAAGATGTGCGTGCGCTGGCCGCGCCCGTGCTGGTCCACCGCGTGCTGCTCAACTTTCACGCCGAGGCGGACGGCCTCACCTCGCACCTGCTGTGCGAGCGGCTCATCGAGACCGTCAGGCCCGCCTGACGAGAGCCGGGCCGATGCCGACGCTGGCGCTCGATCCCCAGGACATCGCGCGCCTCGAATCGATGAGCGTGCGGGCGCGCGTGATCGTCGAGGGGGCCTTCGCGGGGCTGCACCAAAACCCGCACGCGGGCGCCTCGATCGAATTCGCCGAGCACAAGGAGTACGCGCCCGGCGACGACATCCGCCGCATCGACTGGAAGGCGGTCGGGCGCATCGATCGCTATTACCTCAAGCGCTTCGAAGACGAGACCGAAATGCGCACTTTTCTGGTGCTGGATGCGTCCGCCTCGATGGGCTACGGCCGCCGGGGACCGAGCAAGCTGGCCTACGGCAGCTACCTGGCAGCGGCGCTGGCGTATCTGCTGGCCCAGCAGGGCGATCCGGCCGGCCTTCTGGTTTTCGACGATCGCACCCGCCAGTACCTGCCGCCGCGCACGCGCGGGGGGCACATCCGCGATCTGCTCATCGCGCTCGAGGCGGTCACGCCGGCCGGGCGCACCGAGCCGGGGCGGGCGCTGGCCCACGTCGCCGAGATGGCCGACCGGCGGAGCCTGATCGTCCTGTTCACCGATCTGCTCGATGCGCCGGCCGATCTGGCCGATCGCCTGCGCCAGGTCCGCTCGCGCGGCAACGACGTGGTGGTCTTCCAGATCCTCGACCCCGACGAGGTCGAGCTCCCCTACGACGAGGTCACGGCCTTCGAGGCGATGGAGCCCGACGACGCGCGCCGACTGCTGGTGGACCCGCGCGATCTGGCCGCCTCGTTCCGGCGCGAATCGCTGGCGTTGCGCGAGCGCTGGCGGCAGATCTGCGTCGAGGCGCGGGTCGAGTACCAGTTCGCGACCACGGTCGAACCGCCCGCCGAGGTTCTGCGGGCGTTCCTCTTCGCCCGCCAGCGGGCGCGGAGATAGCGGCGTGCATTTTCTCGCGCCGTCGCTGCTGCTCGGCCTCCTGGCCGCCGCCCTCCCCGCCCTGATCCACCGGATCGGGCGGCGGCGCGCCCGACCGATCCGGTTCGCGGCGATGGAGCTCCTGCTCCGGGCCGAGCGCGAGGTCTCGGCCCGGCGGCGGCTGCGTGACGTTCTCCTGCTGATCGTCCGCACCGGCCTGGCGATGGCCCTGCCGTTGGCGTTCGCCCGCCCGTTCGTCGAGGTGAAGTCGGACCTGCCGGCGGTGACCGGGCGCTCGCAAAGCGCGGTGGTCGTGCTCGACGATTCGGCCAGCATGCGCCGGCGCGACCACGACGGGACACCGTTCGAGGTTGCCCGCGCGCGGGCGCGGGCGGTCATCGATCACCTGTCCCCCGATTCCGACGTGGCACTGGTGCTGTCGTCGGAGGGCGCCGCCGCGCCGGTCGCCGAGCTCTCCAGCGATCGCGCGCGCGTGCTGCTGGCGCTCGACGCCGTCCCCTGTTCGGCCCGGCGGGCCGATTTCGCCGCGGCGCTGCGGCGCGCGACGCAGATCCTGACCGGCTCGCCGCACGGCGATCGGTTGATCTACGCCGTCACCGATCTCCAGGCCACCGGCTGGCAGGAGGTCTCCGTCACCCCCGCCGCGGCCGGCGGACCGGAGCTGGTCATCCTCGACGTCAGCGGCGGCGCGGCCTGGGAGAATCGCGCGATCGTCGGCCTTGCGGCCGAACCGGCCCCCGAGGAGGGGGCCCAGGGGATCGCGGTGGTGGCCGAGATCGCCAACTTCGCGGCCGAGCCGGCCCACGCCCTCGGCGTCACGCTGGCGCTCGACGGCATCGAGGTCGCGCGCGGCTTCGTCGACGTTCCCGCCCACGGCCGCGCCCGCAAGCGTTTCGTCCACACCGTCGCGGGGGGCGGCGCGCACGAGGCCGAAGCGGTGATCGACCACGACAGCTTCACGCTCGACGATCGGCGCGCCTGCCTGGTCGAGGCGTCGCGCGGCCTGCGCGTGCTGATCGTCGACGGCGACCCACGCACGGTCCGCACCGAGGACGAGATCTTCTTCCTGGAGGCCGCCCTGCGCGCCGGCGGCAGCGGCTTCTCGGTCACCACCACGTTGGCCGACGATCTAGGTGGCCGCGATCTCACCACCTTTGGCGCGATCTTTCTGGCCAACGTGAGCCGACCGACACCCGCCGTCGCCACGGCCCTGGTCCACTACGTGGAAGCGGGCGGCGGCCTCTTCATCTCGGTGGGCGATCATATCGACGCCGACGCCTGGAACCAGGAGCTCGAGAAGATCCTGCCGCAGCCGCTCGGTCTCAAGCGAACCGCGGCGGCGTCGCCGGGCGCGCACCCCGAGGGCGAGACGGTCGATCTCCGGCCGGCCGAGCGGCTGGCCCCCATCGATCGCCGGCACCCGCTGCTGTCGGCGTTTCCGGCGCAGGGGGACGGGCTCTCCTCCGCGCGTTTCTTCCAGTTCATGCTGCTCACGCCCCTGCCCGACGCCCCCGGGCGGCGGGTGGTGCTGCGCTACGAAAGTGGCGCGCCGGCCCTGGTCGAGGCGGAGATCGGCCGCGGCCGGGTCCTGCTGCTGACGACCACCGTCGACCGGGAGTGGACCGACCTGCCGATCCGCCCCGGGTTCTTGCCCCTGATCCAGGAAGCCGCGCGCTACCTGGCCGGCGCGCCGTCGGGCGAAGCCACCACCGCGATCGCGGTGGGACAGAAACGGGAGATCGGCGTCGACGCCGACGATCGCCGGATCGAGATCGTGCGGCCGAACGGCGACTCGCGCTGGTTGTCGCCCGCCTCTCACGCGGGCGAGGCGCGCGCGCGCAGGCTGGTGGTCTTCACCGAAACCGACGAGCCGGGCTTTTACCGGGTCCGCGCCGCCCGCGGCGACGGGTCGGTCGGCGATCGCCCCGACGCCGCTTTCGTCGTCAACCTCGACGTGCGCGAATCGGATCCGGCGCGCCTCCCCGACGACAAGCGACCCGACCGAATCGCCACCACGTCCGCGCTCGCCGGACCCGCGCCGCACCGCCGCCTCGAGCTCTGGCACGCGCTCGGCGCAGCGGCGATCGGGCTGGTGCTGATGGAGTCGCTGTTGACGCTTCGATTTCGGCGCGGCAGGGTCAAGGCATGAACAAGGGTTTCGGCAACGACGATCCGAGCATCGCCGACTACGTCTCGCGCCTCTACGCGCCCGAGGACGAGCTCCTGGCCGACGTGCGCGCGCGCAGCGCGGCCGCGGGCCTGCCCGACATCCAGGTCGCGCCGCTCGACGCGCGTCACCTGGAGGTGCTGGCCCGTCTTTCGGGCGCACGGCGCGCCGTCGAGATCGGCACGCTGGGCGGCTACTCCGGGATCGCGCTCCTGCACGGCATGGGGGCCGGCGGGCAACTCGACACCATCGAGATCGATCCCCGCCACGCCGAGATCGCGCGCGAGAGCTTCCGCCGAGCCGGTTTCACAGATCACGCGCGGGTCCACGTCGGGCGCGCGCTCGACGTGTTGCCGGGTCTGGCGCCGGACGGCCCCTTCGATCTGGTGTTCATCGACGCCGACAAGGACGGCTACCCGGCCTACCTGGCGTGGGCCGCCGACAACCTCCGCCCGGGCGGCGTGGTGCTGCTCGACAACGCCTTTCTGTTCGGCCACCTCCCGGAAAAACCGACCGGTGAGCGCGCCACGTCGATCAAAGCGATGCAGTCCGTCCACGAGACGCTCGCCCGGGGCGGAAAATTCCGCGCCACGGTCTTGCCGACCGGCGAAGGGCTGGCCGTCGGCGTGCGGATTTAGCGCAAGGCCGCTAGCCGACCATGATGGTCATGCAGCCGAGCACGATGTCGACGTGCCCGCTGGAACCGTCGGCCTGAAAGGTCGCGCAGGTCGAATCGCAAGCGATGATCTTGGTCGGCGTACCCACCGAGGGATCGACGTCGTAGTACCAACCGCCGGCGCTGCAGGCGTCCTTGGTGGTGGTGTGCCCGATGGTGCTCACCGCCCCGGTCCCGCTGGTGAACTGGACGTTCACCTTGCCGAAATCGACGTTCCCGTGGGTCGCCGCCGGGATCTGGTACGAGCAGGCGATCGCCTTGGTCTGCGCCTGCGCCAGCGCGGCGCGGAGCTTCGGCGTGACGTCGTTCTGCGTGACGTCGATGATGACGGCGCTGCCCGTCCCACCCGCGCTCGCCAGCGACATGAGGTTGGCGGGCGCCGCCATGCCCTCCGCGGAGGCCGGGTTGAAGATGCCCACCACGAAGGTGAGAATCGGAGGCGTTCCCGCCGCCGCCGCCATGGCGATAGTGGAGATGCTGTTGGCGCCCGAGATGGCGCTGGGCGCGCATTCGGCCGGCGGGAAGCCCGGCAAGAATCCTCCCGGCAGTCCGTCGGTAACGAGCACGATCGCCACCTTGTGGTCCGGGTTGCTGGTCTGGCGCTGTTGCGCGAAGGAGACGGCGCCCGCCAGGGCCGGGCCGGTGGGCGTATAGCCGTCGGGCATGTGCGGGCCGAGGGACGCAGCCAGCAGACCCGCCGTGTCGGGGAGCGTTAGCACCGGAACGTCGGGCGTCGCGTACTTGGCGCTCATGCAGATGTCGCGGAGGTGGCAATAGCCGGCGAAGGTGGAACAACCGGCGCAGGTTCCCGTCCCGGCGGCCGCGCAATAGGATTGCGTGCTGCCGCTCCCGCAGGTCTGGATCCGCGCGCAGGTCTGCGTGCCGCAGTCGGCGCTGGTCAAGCACAGCGGCGAGACCGCCGTCGTGGAGGCGTTGTTTGCGACGCAGGTATCGCGAAAGTCGCAGGGCCCGTAGTTGGTACCGCCCACCATGCACTGCGAGTCCATCGTGCAACTGGCCGGCGGGGCCGACTGCTCGTCGGGGAAGTACTTGAGCCCCACGCCGAGCCCCGCCGAGCCCGCATCGCTGAAGAACATGTTAAATGCCGAGGTGACCGCGGCCCATTTGGTCGTCCCGGCGCCGGTCTGGTCCGCCATCGACTTCGAGCTGTCCATCAGGAAGTAGAGGTCGAGAGGCACTGGCACCGCACCCGCGGTCGAGGTCGCGCAGGCGGCGTCCGCGCTGACGTTCGCGTCGACGCCGCCGTTCGTGTTTCCGGTCGATCCGCCCGCCGCACCGGCCGATCCGCCGCCGGTACCGGTGGATCCGGCGCTGCCGGTGCCCGCACCCGAGCTACCACCGGTCCCGGTCTTGACCTTGACGCCCGCGCTGCACCCGAACAGCGCCGCGGCGACAAAGATGAGAGTCGGGTTTCGCGGGGGAACGAACCAGCTATTTTTCATGGGGGTCACTTGAAGAGGGTCACTCGAAGATGATGGTGCTGCAGGGGAACGCGAAGGCAATGAGGGTGTTGTTGGGCATGCGCCAGGTGCTGCAGGCACTTCCGTTGAGCACCAGCTCCGACGGTGAGCTCATGCTCCAGCCGTTGGTGGCGTCCTGCGGGATGGTGGCGCCCTGGATCGTGATGTTGGCCTGCGCGAGCTTGGTGAGGTCCACCTTGAGCGACTTGCCGTTGACGTCGCTCAGATCGAAGCTGCAGCTCTTGACGCCGGAGATCGCGGCCGCGATCTGATTCGCCAGATCGGTTGTCGAGGTCGTGGTCGGAGCGAATACCGTCGCCGCTCCCCCCGGGGTGCCGTAGGTCGACAGTGCCACCATGCCTGTGCGTGCTGCGGCGGTCCAGAGGGCCTTCCAGGGCGGGTAGCCGTTGCACTGATTGTAGATGTCCGTCGCGGAGCCGACGCCACCTACCGAAGGAACGGCAACCGTGAGCCCAGCGCCCGCGTTGGCGAAATCTTGCAGGGCGGAGGTATTGAATGCCGTCCCCGATCCAAGTTGCGACGGCAGACCGATGACCAGCGTGCCTATGTTCGCGGCGAACATGTCCTGAATCCGGTAGGTCACGGCATCCGTCGGGCAGAGCGAGTTGCCGTCGTCGCAAAAGTCGCTTTCGGCGTCGGTGACCACCAGCATGTATTTCTGGCCCGTGCCGGTGTCGGATTGCAGCGACGCCTTGACCATGGGGATGACGGCCGACATCGGCGTGTCGGCCTTTGAGCCGAACGGCAGCAACGGCCCGAGCGCGTTGTACTTGTTGGCGATCGCCGTGTAGTTGGTCGCGATGTCGCCGATCGCAACCGAGTCGAAGTCGGCGACGCAAGCGCCGGTCGCGTGATCACCCACGAACGCGCCGAGACCGACCCGCATCTGCGTGCCCGTGCTGTTGAGTTGCGCAAGCACCTGAAGCACGGCCGTACGTAGGTTGAAGAAGACACCGGTGGTCGCGTCGGTGAACTCGCTGCCCGACCGATCGACCAAGATGAACACCGTGGGTATCTTGGGCGCGAAGGTGTAGCTGGCGCTCTGGCAGGCGGCGTCGCTGACGCTGGCGTCGACGCCCGAGCCGGTCGTTCCGGCTGCGCCCGTCCCGGTGGTTCCGGCGTGGCCCGTCGTGCCGGCGTTGCCCGAGCCGGTCGATCCGGCGCTGCCCGAGCCCGTCGTCCCGGCGGCGCCCGAGCCGGTCGTCCCGGCGCTGCCGGCGCTGCCGGCGCTGCCCGAGCCCGTCGATCCGGCGCTGCCCGCGGCGCCCGAGCCGGTCGTCCCGGCGCTGCCCGCGCCCGTCTTCCCGGCGCTGCCCGACCCGGTCGATCCGGAGTTGCCGCCACTTCCTGTCGGGCCGCTCTTACCGCCCGCGCAACCGAGCGCCGCACAGACAGCCAAGCAAGCCGCCAGCGAACGAAGCGCTCCTGGCACCGGGGGGGCCGGTGCAAAGCGAAGACCCATGAGCAAACCTCCTCAAGCGACCGAGTGGGCGTGGACAGAATAAGGCAAAACCCAACCGATCACACCTTCTCGCTCGCTCGCTCGTTTTCGCCGGTCTCCCCGCGGGTTTGGCCTAGCTGTCGGCGGCGAGTGAGCCCGCCGCGGCGGACGCCGGTCCGGGGCCGAACGATCCGGCCAGCGCCTCGTGCGCCGGGGTCCCGAGCAGCGATGCGAGCATGGCGCCCGGGGCGGGCATCGGGACCGTGCAGGCGGCCTTGAGGGCGGCGACGCGGGCGGCGCTCTCCGCGACGCGGGCCCGGATTTCGCTGCGCGCCTCGGCGGCGTAAACAATGGCTTCGAAGGCGGCCATCTGGCGCGCGACCGGCTCGCGGACCAGCAGATGATCCACGCCGGCCTCGATCGTCAGGACCGCCAGCTCTTCGATCGAATACCGATCGGCGACGGACTTCATCCCCAGATCGTCCGACACCAGCACGCCACGGAAGCCCAGCTCGTCCCGCAGAAGCTCGGTCGCGATCCGGTGCGACAGGGTCGCCGGGCGGTCGGGATCGAGCGCCGGGTAGAGGACGTGGGCGGTCATGAGCGCTTCCATACCGGCACGGGCGGCGGCCGCGAACGGCGCCAGCTCCACACGCCGCAGTCGCTCCAGATCGTGCGCGACGACCGGGAGATCCAGATGCGAATCCGTTCGGGTGTCGCCGTGACCGGGAAAATGTTTGCCGCAGCCGACCAGGCCGGAGGCGCGCAACCCCCGCCAGAACGCCAGCGCCTGCGCGGTCACCGCCTCCGGTGTGGTGCCGAACGCGCGGTTGCCGATGACCGGATTGGCGGGATTGGTGTGCACGTCGAGCACGGGCGCGAAGTTCCACCCGATGCCGAGCGCCGCCAGCTCCTCGCCGATCGCCCGCCCGACGGCGGTGGTACGCACCAGATCCCGGGCGTCGCCGACCGCCAGCATGGGCGGCCAAACCGTCGCCGGCGCGCGCACCCGCTGCACCAGCCCCCCCTCCTGATCGATCGACACCAAAAGGGGCGCGTCCGGCGGCGCGGCGGCCCGCAGCGACGCGACCAGCGAGGCCACCTGCGGGGGATCGACGATGTTCGGCCGGAACAGCATCACCCCCCCGACCTCGGAGGCGGCGATGCGCGCCAGGAGCTCGACGGGGGCGACGGTCCCTTCGAAACCGACCGACAGGAGCTGCCCGCAGAGGCGCGCGGGTGACGACGGCACGGTCAAGGGCGACGCCAGACCGACGCTCGAGGCAACCGAGAAGGCACGGCGCTGGTCGTAGCCATCGACATGATCTTAAAGGCGTGGGGCCCGCATTCCACCTTTCAAATGCAAGCGGGGCTGATATAAGGTGCGGGCCTTTTCGGCCCCGTCGGCCTTCTGGGCCCAGCGTCGCCGTCGCCAACAGATGATCAAGGTCAAGCGTATCGATCACGTCGCCATCGCGGTCGCCGACCGGGACGGGTGCGCGGACGGGCTCACGGCGCTGTTCGGCCTGACTGTGGGCGCGCGCGAGCACGTGGCCGGGCAGGCCACCGACGTCGCTTTTCTGCACCCGACCGGCGCCGATGGCGCGCACACGGCCGACGCCGACGGCGGGCAGGCCGCGCTGGAAATCTGCGCGCCCAACGGGAACGCGAGTCTCGAGCGCTTTCTGGCGCGCCGCGGACCGGGGCTCCACCACGTCTGCTTCGAGGTCGAGGATCTGCGGGCCGCGCTGGCGACGCTCAAGGCCGCCGGCGTCCGCCTGATCGACGAGACGCCGCGCCCAGGCGCGCGCGGCCACGAGGTCGCTTTCCTGCACCCGGCATCGACCGGCGGCGTGCTGTTCGAGCTGTGCGCGGGGTCGAACGCGTGAGCCGCAGACCGCTTCGCCTGGCGCTGGCCAGTGCCGCGCTCTTGGGCCTCGTCCGTCCGGCGGGTGCCCAGATGGGCGGCGGCCCGAGCGGCTTCGGGGGGCCCGGCGGCGGCATGCAGCCTCCGCCCGGACCGGCAAACTCCGAAAAGGAAGAAGGCCCCGCCGAGGAGGCGCCCGAGGAGAACCGGCCGGTCGACCTCGAGCCGCTGACCAGCTACCCCGAGCAGAACCGCCGCAAGATGCAGGTCTTCGAGCTCGACGGCTACCTGCGCCTGCGTGCCGACTACATGCACGACTTTTTCCTCGGCCTCGGCTACTCGACCGTGCCAAGCGGATCGACCACCGCGGGCACCCAGAACTACGGGCTCCCGCCGTTTCCCCTGCCGCTCGAGTGCCCGTCGCCGTTTTCCACGAACAACGCCGCCATCACGCCCTCGCCGCCCCTGGGCAGCGTAAGCCCGGGGCAAAACTGCTCGCACAAGGACATCGGGGGCGCGAACATTCGCTTCCGGCTCGAGCCGACGCTCAACATCACCGATCAGGTTCGCATCCACGCCCAGTTCGACGTCCTCGACAACACCATCCTGGGCTCGACGCCCGATTCGCTGGCGGGGATCCAGGGGTTCAATCGGCCGCCCTCCATGACGACGGGATCGACGTCCATCTCGCCGACTTCGATGCCGGGCGTCGCGCCTTCGGCCTTCCTGTCGACCACCCAGGATGCACCCCAGATCGGTCAGAACGGGTTCACCAGCAGCGTCGTCGCCAAGCGCGCCTGGGCCGAGGTCGATTCGGAGTTCGGGTCGATCCGGTTCGGCCGCATGCCCTGGCACTGGGGGCGCGGGCTATTCTACAACGACGGCGGCTGCGCCGACTGCGACGTCGGCACCACGGTCGACCGGGTCATGGCGCTCACCACCATCTACGGTCATCAGCTCGCGGCCGCCTGGGACCTGGGGGCGCAGGGCTACACCACCCAGCAGCTCTCGCTCGGGCGCGACGATCCGAGCGGTTACCCCTACGACCTGTCACAGAACGACGACGTGCTGGAGCTGATGGCCTCGGTCACCCGCATCGAGAGCCCGGTCGAGCTGCGCGAGCGGATCGACCGGGGCGATCTGGTGCTGAACTACGGCGTCCAGGTCGTCTACCGCAATCAAGGCAACACGGTGGTGCCCGCGCCCGCCACCACCGATGCGACCAGCTCGTCCTACGGCCCGCAGCCGACCGCGCCCGATCAGCTCCCGCAGGCCATCGCCTTCGATGGGATCAGCGTGACGCCGGACGTCTGGTTCAAGCTCTACTACAAGGCGCTCACCATCGAGGCCGAGGGGATCGGGATCTTCGGGCGCATCCTGCACCCCGGCGCCCTGGCCGCGCAGGATCACGAGATCAAGCTGGCCGAGGCCGGGTGGGTGGTGGCCAGCGAGCTTCGTCTGTTCAAGGATTCGTTCTTCGTCGGATTCGAGGTGGGCGGCGCGTCCGGCGATCAAGCCTCCGATCCCGGCCAGTACCTCAACTACCGCTGGCGCTACGTCCAGCAGCCCGCGGGCGATTTCGCCATCCACGACTTCCACTTCTCGCCCGACTATCACGTCGACGAGATCTTCTTCCGGCACATCATGGGCACGGTCACCAACGCGACCTACTTCAAGCCGTCGGCGGCCTACTGGTTCGACCTGGGACAGACCCGCGCCGTCGGCATCAACGGCAGCGTCATCTACAGCATCGCCGAGGACCCCGTCTCCACCCCCGGCGACGCGCTCACCTACGGCCTCGAGGTGGACAGCGGCATCGGCTACCGCAACACCGCCGAGGGATTTTTCGCGGGCGCCACCTGGGGTGTCTTCTGGCCCTTCAGCGCCCTCGCTCGCACGCCCGTCTGGGGCCCCGACACGGCCAACGCCAGCTCCGCCCAGATCCTCCGCATCAACATGGGCGTGAAGTTCTGAGCGTGGGAGGGGCAGGCCCCTCCCACACCTCCCACGAGCCCACCCCCGACGAGAGCCGAAGCCGGATCTTGCTCGGCGGATGTTTTCTCCGGCGGGCAAAGCCCGCCTCCGATCCCTGACTGGCTATTTGTGCGCGGCCTGGCCGTCGGAGTAGCCTTTGAAGGTCTTGAGGCGGTCTTCGGCGTCTTTGCGATGTTCGGCGTCCTCGTGGGCGCCATACTCGATGTATTTCTCGAAGGCGGCGCGCGCCTCCGGGCCCTTGCGCTCCTGTGAGTACATGACGCCCAGGTCGTAGTAGGCCTTGGCGTAGTGCGGATCGTTCTGGACCGCCACCAGGTACTCGGCGATTGCCTCGTCGGTCTTGCGCTGGCGGCGGTAGATGACGCCGAGACCGAAGTGCAGCTCGGCGTCGTTGGGCTTGAGCGCCAGCGCTTTTCGGTAGG
>CAYTTF010000060.1:0-16910 GCA_964440665.1 uncultured Myxococcales bacterium
CCGAAGCCGCAGAGGAACAGGCAGAGGAACGGGATCGAGATGAAGTGGCGGTGGTCGATCGCGACGCCGATCGCGATCACGAAGTAGGCGGCCATCGTCAGCTCGATGAACGGCGTCACCGACTTGGCGGCGCGGTACTTGTTGCTCGACCAGCTCTCGAGCCTGCCGCGAATGCCGTGCTTGGGGGTGCGCACGAACTCGGTCTCGCGCCCGAGCAGCGCTTCCAACACGGCCCGCGATTGGTTGACGCACAGGCCGATGCCGATCGACATCACCAGCGGCAACCGCTTGAGCGCCGCCCAGGCAAACCGCGGCTTCTCGTCCGGGTTGCGCAGGAGCGCGATCTCACGCTGCGAGGCCAGGTAGAACGACGCCACCGACAGGGTCGTCCCGAAGAAGAGCGGCAGATCGATCATCAGCACTTCGCGCCAACCGTGGTGCGTTCGGAGCGCCAGGTTCGGCAAGAGCAGGATCGAAAGCACCCACAAGAGCGGATAGGCGAGGTTGTTGGTGAGATGGAAGAACGCTTCCGATCGCTGCGCGAAGGTGGCGTTCGACCGCAAGATCGTCGGCAGGAGCTTGAGCGCCACCTGCACCGAGCCCTTGGCCCAGCGGAATTGCTGCGACTTGAAGGCCGACATCTCGACGGGCAGCTCGGCGGGCGCCGCGATCTCGGGCAGGTAGACGAACTTCCAGCCGCGCAGCTGCGCCCGGTACGAAAGGTCCATATCCTCCGTCAACGTGTCGTGTTGCCAGTCGCCGGCATCGGCGATGGCCGCCCGCCGCCACAGGCCGGCGGTGCCATTGAAGTTGAAGAAGCGCCCCGACCAGTTGCGGCCCGCGTGCTCCATGATGAAGTGACCGTCGAGCATCAGCGCCTGGACTTCAGTCAAGGCGGAGAAGTCGCGATTGACGTGCTCCCAGCGGCACTGCACCACGGCCACGCGCGGATCGCTGAAGTGGTCGATGGCCCGTTCCAGGATGTCCGGCAGCGGCAGGAAGTCGGCGTCGAAGATCAGGATGAACTCCCCCTTCGCCGTGTGTAGCCCGTGCTGTAGCGCGCCCGCCTTGAATCCGCTGCGGTCGGTCCGGTGGATGTATTCGACGTCGAGCTCGGGGTAACGCTGCCCGATCTCGGCGATCTTTCGCTGGCAGATTTCCTGGGTCTCGTCGGTGCTGTCGTCGAGAACCTGAATCTGGAACCGGTCGCGCGGGTAACGGATGGTGGCCACCGCGTCGAGCAGCCGCTCGACCACGTACATCTCGTTGAAGAGCGGCAGCTGGACCGTGACCGCGGGCAGCTCCGAGAACCGTCCCAAGGGGCGCGGTCGGTTATGGCGATTCCGGTAGTAGTGCCAGACCAGCGAGCTGCGATGAAACCCGTAGAAGGCCAGGATCAGCAGAACCGTCAGGTAAGTCCCCACCACCAAACCCGAAATCGTCATGGACCCACTCTAAAGATTCAAATGTCACCGAATTGTAATTCGTTGTGTTTCTTTGTGCGCAATGTGGGTGTGAGGAGGGAAAAGTAACCGCTCACCACCCCGCCGTGTAACGCGACGGCGGAGACCAGGTTACGGGACGACAGACGACGAAAGCTCGCACCCGGATCAGGATCAAAATAGGTACATCATGCGGACGCGCAGGCTGTACATGTCGTCGTCGTAGGGGTTGAGGGTGTTCTCGTTTTCGAAATGTGACTTGGCGTAGCCAAATACCGCCTTGATGAAGAGCTGCTTGTAACAGAGGTACTGTAGCGCGAGGAACATCTGCAGGTTCGTCGACTTCTCGTAAGAGCCCGTCGAGGCGTTGACGTTGAGGTCGTGGAAGCTGGTGAAGTTTGCGCCGCCGCCGATCAAGAAGTTGGGCAGGAAGCCGTGGAAAGGGGCGGCATTCGCGAATCCACCGAAGCTGTACTTGTTTCCGGACTGGGACAGATTCGGCATGCCGGCCGATTGTGAATTCGCCACGTCGCTCACGTTGATGGCGGCGTTCACGCCAAATTCAAAGTAAGGGGCCAAGACGAATTGCGCGGAGCCACCGCCCCCGCGGTTGCGAATGGTGTTCTTGCTCTGGGGGGACGGATCCTGGGCGAACTCGTACTGGTATTCGACCGCCCCGCGGAGCTTGAACCAGCCGACGTCGAAGATGACCGCCGGGCGACCGCCGACCACGTTCTCCGAACCGGAGTTCCCGTACTGCCCGAGGAGCTCGAAGCGAAGAAAGCGCGTGGGGTAGACGTGAACCGCGATATTTCCCGGTCCCGAGGGTCGGTAAAGCAGGAAGTCGGCCGCGTAGAGGATCGGGGGCGTGTTGCTGGCGTCATAGGCGCCCAGGCGCTCGTCGCTGTTGAGGTCCAGCCCCATCCCCAGGGGGTAGACGTCGAACGCCTGGAACCGGCCCACCGTCAGGTCCCACTCCTGCCAGACACCGGTTCGGACCCAGACGTCGTCGGCGTCGACCAGACCGTTGGCCTGGGTGTTGATCTGGTCCTTGTTGGCGACGATCTCGGCCTGGGCCTGCACGAACCAGCTGCCGTTGGTGTAGGTCGGGGTAACGCGAAACAGGAATCGACCCTGCTGGAACAACTTGGTCGTGTGGTCGGACGGTTGATTGCCCCCCAAACGCACCAACCGGTACATGTTGTCGAGCCAGCCGTAGCCCGACAGGCCAATCCCGGTGTGCGGCGTATAGGGCCACTGCAGACCCTGCATGTCGAGCCAGAGCGAGCTGCCGTAGAGGCCGCGCGTGTAGGGCTCGGGAAACGCGGAGGCCGGCAGCTCTTGGATGATGGCGGGCTCCGCGCTGGCCGGCGCCTCGGAATCGGCGGCCGGCTCCGCGCCGGGCGGAACCGTGGTTGCGCGGGCGGCCGCCGGATGGGCTTCCGCGGGCGCGTCGCCGGCGAAAGGATCTTCGGCGCTGGCGCGCGCGGAGCGGGCGGCCCCGAGCGCGATCAGCGAGGCGAATGGAACGACAACGAAGGTGAAGAGGGACTTGGCGATCGGTCTCACGTTCATCGGCTCACGGCGTCGCTCATGGGGTCACCATGAAAGTGTCGGAGAGCGAGCAGTTGCTGCCCAGGCCATTGCTGCAGGGGGTGGCGGCGGCGGCCGCGTTCGGCGCGACGATCACCTTGACCATTCCGCTCTCGACCGCCCATTTGCTCTGGGCGGTGTTCCAGTACTTCAGATCCTTGACCCGCAGAGGAATCGTCACGCGCGCACCCTGGCTGGCGGCAAGTGAGACCCTGCGAAACGCCTTCAGCTCTTTGTAACTGGCACCGGCGCGGTTGGTTACCGACGACCCCGGATACTGGACGAACACGAACACCGTCTCGCTGCCCGCCACGGCGCTGTTGTTGTAGACGTCGAAGGTGACGGTGACGGTGCCGTCCGCGGGGATGGTCGAGCATGGGACCAGCGGCGTCGTAGCGTCGAGGCCGTAGTTGAAGGTCGTGTAGGAGAGCCCATAGCCGAAGGGGAACGAGCCCGCCGTCGGGTTGAGCGCGGTCCCCTGGTGATCGAAATAGCGATACCCCAACCAGTAATCCATCTGGGTGGTGCCGTTGCTGTTTCCGAAGGTGGGCCAATGGCTGGCGTTCGAGTCCCAGGTGATGGGGAGCTTGCCGCTGAAGTTCACGTCGCCGAACAACAATTTGCCGAGCGCCGTACCCCCGACCATTCCCGGATACCAGGCCATCACGACCGCGGGAACGCTCGAGTACCAGGGCATGTCGATGACGCTACCCCCCTCGAGCACCACCACCATCGGCTTGCCGAGGGCCTGGACCGCGGTGACGAGCGCGTTTTGAACCCCGCCGTTCGCCTTCGCGTCGAGGCCGAAGTTGACCGCGTGGGTGGTCGAGCCAATTCCGCCGGTGGTCCGATCGCCCGCGCCGGTGTACTCCTCGCCTTCGTCCTGGGGCGTGAGCCCCACGACCACCACGGCGAAGTCGAACCCCGCGGCCTGCGCGGCGCTGGCGCTGTTGTAGCGGGCGACGGCAATCCCGTTGGCGTTGGCGGAGATGCCGGCAAACGGCCCCGCGGACTTGGCCGGGTCGGAAAACACGCGGCTCGATCCGTAGTCGCCGGTGCGCACGTTGGTCGAGAAGTCCATGTTGCAGATGAGCTGCGGGTTATTCCCGGTGGACATCGAGCAGCTGTCCTGACTGTTCGTCTGCTGGATGGTGTACGAGAGATTGGCGCCGATGACCGCGATCTTTTTGACGGTGGTCCGGTTGATCGGCAGCGTGTTATTTTGGTTCTTGAGCAGAACCATCGATTCTTCCGCGGCCTGCTCGGCCAGCGCGATGTGGCTCACGCCGATGACGGGATCGGTTTGATCGTTTTTCTGGATGCTGTTGTTCCCATCCAGCATCGTGAACGGGGTCTTGAGACCGTACCCGGTCATCTTGTCGGAGTGGAAGCGGTACTTCTGCTCCAGAATCCGGGCCGTCGACGTGGTGAGCTTCGCAGCCGAAACGGTGCCGGCCGTCACCAGCGCGGTCAGGGTCGAGTAGTTGTATCGCCAGGGAAGCTCCATATCGAGGCCGGCCGTGACGCCGGCCTGCGCAATCGGCTGGAGCGTGCTGGCGTCCGGATAAGGGACCTTCTTGCTGCCGCCGTTCGACATCGCCCACCAGTCGGACAGGACGTAGCCCTGGAATCCGAAGTCGGTCCGCAAGATGTCGGTCAGCAGGTGCACGCTCTCCGTCGAGTGGGTCCCGTTGACCTCGTTGTACGCCGCCATGACCGAAGAGGCCCCGCCCTCCGCGATCATCATCTCGTAGTGGCGTGCGTAGACCTCGCGGAGCGTCTGCTCGTCCATCGTGGCGTTGGCGGTTTCGCGTCCGTCCTCGATGTTGTTGGCGGCGAAGTGTTTGACGCAGGCACCGGTGTACTGCTGAACGCCGCTGACCATGGCGCTGCCGAGACGGCCGAGCAGGAATGAGTCCTCGCCGTAGGTCTCCTGCGCCCGTCCCCAGGCCGGGTGACGGAGGATGTTCACGGTGGGCGCCAGCAGCACCGTATTGCCCGAGGCGAGCATCTCGTCGCCGATCGCCTCGCCGATCTTGTATTCGAGGTCCGTGTCGAACGTGGCGCCGCGCGCGATCGCGACCGGGTAGGCCGTCGAATAGTCGTTCTTGCCGTCGCCCGTGGCATTGAGGTTCACGCCCCGCGGGCCATCGCGGTAGTAGAAGCCCCGAATTCCTCGGTTGGTGTTGGTGTCTTGATTGAAGACGTTGTAGCTGGCGGTGCCGCTCTGGAGCAGGCCGCTCATCTGTTGCGCCTTTTCGTCCGTCGACATGCCCGACGCGGTCGCCATCGCATTCGAACGATTGGTCGCGTCGGCCGTGTATCCGCTCGTGTACGGCAGGGGATCAGAGGTCGCGCTGGCGCAAGCCATCTTGGCCGGGCCGCCCGCCGCGCCGGCGGTGCCCGTCGATGACATGCCACCCGAACCGGTGCCGGTGCCGGTGCCGGTGCCGGCGGTGCCGCCGCCGCCCCCGGCCCCGCTGCCGGTGGTGCCAGCCCCGCTGCCGGTGCTACCGCCGTTGCCCGAGAGGATCACGATGTCGCCGCCCTGGCCACCCGAGCTGTTCCCGCCGGACCCGTTGGTCCCGGCGACGCCCGAGCTGTTGCCGCTCCCACCGCTTCCCTGACTCGAGGTGCCCGCGGTACCTGGGTTACCCGGGTTGGTGCGGGCGGGGCTCGCGCACCCGACGACTGTCAAGACCCAAAGTCCCACCGAAGCAACCACGGAGGATGAGATGACGCGCGTGTGAGTCATAGCTAAGCTTCTCCTTTCCAGAGCAGACCGCATTTAGGGCGAGGGGCTGGCCGACGTACGCAGGCCTACACCTAAGTGGTTACACCGGAAGCGGGCCCGTTGGCCAGTCTAATGAGCTACTTCGGGGGGCCGGCGCCGCGCCGACCGCCCGTAGCACCGACCGTCGCCGCGCTCGCTTGGATCGCGCGCGAGTGCGGCGCCTACGAGGTTAGCTACCATGCGATGTGATGGGATTTCCTGGAATTCCGCCTACTTCGACGAGGCGGAACCCACCACCGCGGACCGAGCCCGCAAGTCGTAACTCTGACGATCGAGTGGGGCGGAGTTTTACGGGCCCGGCGCCGCGCCGATCGCCTCGGGGGCGCCTACGGTCGATGGAGCCCCGGGAAGCCCGGCAGCGCCGAAAAGGAGAGGTCCTTCACCGGCGGCGCGCTTTCGCGCGATCTCCGCGAGCGCCGCGGCGGCGCGAGACGGGCGCGCCGCCGGCGAGGCCGCGGCCCAGCGGCGCAGAATGCTTTCGGCGGCGGCGCGCACCTCGGCGCTGGTATCGAAGACCGCGACGTGGCGCAGGATCGGCACCGCCTCGACGTCACCGATCCGATCGAGCGCGGCGACCAGGTGCAAGCGACCCGACGGCGCCGCGGTGTGGATCGCGGTTTCGATCTGCGGGACCGCCTTGCGTTTGTAGCCGGCCAGCCGTTCGGTTGCGGGCGGAACCAACGCGTCGTCGCGGCGCACCAGAATGTTGATCTCGTCGGAGATGTCGCCGTGCGAGACGTCCTCGCAAGCGGCGGGCATCAGGGTGAACAAGGCCGCCAGGGCGGCCGGGGCGGCCGTCGACCGGCGCCGCGCCGTCCGGGCGCGCATCACGGCGACTGCGACACCGCGCGGCTGGGCTCGTCCGCTTCGGTGCGATCGCCCTCGCGCCGGCTCCGGCGCGCGAGCGCCTTGGCGATCGGATCGGCGGGCACGGTGACGAGACGGGTGCCGGCCGATTCGAAGGCTTCCAGCTCGGCGAAAAAAGTCTCGCCCATCTCGAGCATCTCGGCGGGATCGGACGTCGAGAAGCTGCGCTGGCGAAACGCGGAGCCGCCGTAGAGGCCGCGCGAATACCAGGCCAGTGTCTTGCGCAGCTCGTGCAAGCGCATCTTGCCGGGGCTGTGCTCGAAGACCAGCGCCGCGTGACGCCGCCAGACCACCCGGCGCTCGGCCAGGGTGGGCGGACCGGGATCGGGTGCGCCGACCTCGAGGGCGGCGAGCGTCCGGAAGAACCAGGGATTGCCCATGGCCCCCCGCCCGACCATCACGGCGTCGCAGCCGGTCTCGCTCTTCATGCGCAGGTAGGCCGCCGCGTCCTTGACGTCGCCGTTGCCGATGACCGGAATCTCGCGCGGCAGCGCCGCGCGCACCGCCGCGATCGGCTCCATGCGGGCGGCGCCCGAAAATCCCTGGGCCCGGGTGCGACCGTGAACCGTGATCATCGCGGCGCCGGCATCGACCAAGCTGCGGGCGAAGTCGGCGGCGTTGAGGTTGCTCTCGTCCCAGCCGGCGCGGTGCTTCACCGTCACCGGGATCGCGCCCGGCACCGCGCGCCGCACCGCCGCCACCAGCGCCGCCGCCAGCGCGGGCTCGCGCATCAGCGCCGAACCGCAGGCGCCCGCGGTGACCTTCTTGGCCGGGCAGCCCATGTTGATGTCGACGATCGACGCGCCGACCTCGACCGCCATGCGCGCCGCCCGCGCCAGCGCCTCCGGCTCGCGTCCGAAGATCTGCACCGCGAACCGGCGACCGCCCAGGCTGGGCCACATCCGACCCACCGCCTTGGCGGCGCCGCGCGTGAGCGCCTCGGCCGAGAGGAACTCGGTGAAGGTGAGCGCCGCGCCCAGCTCTTCGCAAATGGTGCGGAACGGAAGATCCGTCACCGCCTCCATCGGCGCGAGGAGGGCGCCGGGGGTAAGCTCTATCTGGCCGATGCGCATGCGGGTCCGGGACAATACCATCGCGCTGGCCGGGATCCTCGTGTTTGGCGGGTTGGGCACGGGGGGCGGCGCGTGTCGGCGCGAATCATCCATCCGGCCGGCGGCCGCCACCTCGCCGCAGTCCGCCGCGCCGCCCCAGGCCACCGCACCACCGGGAGGGCCCGACACCTTGCTGGAGGCCGTGGTCGACCCATGGCGGGCGACGTCGGCGGGGCGCACCGAGCAAGCGATCGAGGACATCGGCCCGTCCGAACGCGCGGCCTCCGGCGATCCCACCGCGCCGCCCGTGAACACCAACGGCGACTACTGGACCCGCCTGGTCGGGATCGCCTGGGACCGCGACGTCGACCTCGATTTCGATCGCGAGCCGGTCGACCTGGACGGCGACGGGAAGCCGGACGCCACGGTGACCCGCCACATTCACGTCAAAGGTGGCGTCCTCGGCAACCCGGAGCTGTTCGGGCTCACGCGAACGCTGGACGATCCGCGCGGGCGCCGCGGACGGATCTCGGTGTCGACCGGAATCCTGGGTTTGCGGGAAACGCTCGGTCCCAGCGGCAAACCGAGCGGCCAGATCGGAATGACCTGCTGGCTCTGCCACGGCGAAGCGAATCCGACCGGCGGCCAGATCGTCCTCGGATTGCCGGGCGCGTCCTTCGACTACGGCCTGCTGCTCGCGACGGCCCGCGTGCTCGACGACGGCGACGCGGCGAGCGTCGCCTACCGCGCCGCGCACGGGTTTCCCGCGGGCCGAACGGTGCGCGCGCGGCTGCTGCTGGCGGGACCCGGACGCCAGGATCTCACGGGTGAGTTCGGGCTGGACGTCACGGTGCCCGGATATCATTCGGCGCGCTATCCCGGCACGGCGCGCGTCCGACAGGGAACGCACGGGCTCGTGAACCCAATCAGCGTGCCGGGAATCCTGGCCGCGCCGGGTCTGGCGCTCGAAAACTGGTCGGGATCCGAGGACGCGGACGCGCCCTGGCTGGAGCGCCTGCTGGCGCTCGCGCGACAGTCGGAGACGGCGACCGTCGCGGCGCTCGATCTGGGCACATCGATCCCGCTCGATCGCGAAGCGGTTCGCCGCAACCTTCTCTTCGATCTGCGCAACCTCGGCACGCTGGGGCTGCAGCAGGATTCGTTTCCCGGTCTGCTCTGGGCGGACGCGATCTACGGGCGCGTCGACCTCTCGTCCGAAGCGCTACTCGCCATTCCGCGCCTGTATGCCACCGTCGCAGTTCGGAGCGTGCTGTCGCGTACGTTCGAAAGGCCGCACGCGGATGCGGGAGCCGTCGCGCGCGGGCGGGCCCTCTTCGCCGAGCGCGTCGCGGGAGCGATCGTCAACCGGCAGATCCTCAAGCACCCGCCGCGCGCCTACGCCGCGGCCAGGCTGGAAGGCCCGATCCTGGCGCCGATCGATCCGACCAAACCGCTCGACGCCCGGGTCGCCGTCCGCTGCGCCGACTGCCATTCGGCGACGCCGCTCGAGCGCGTGCGGCCGCTGACCGAGAACCCGCCGCCGCTCGGTCGCTGCGCTCATTGTCACGAGGCCCACACCCGCCTGGCCGATTGGACGCAGCCGCGCGTCCGGTCGATCGACGCCCGTCTGGTCTCGGTCGCGGCGCTGCCGATCGGCCGCACCGCGAGCGACGAGGTCCGCTTCTGCGAAGGTTGCCACGCGCAACACCGGGACTTCGGGCCGCAGGTTTTCTCGTCGAGTCGCCTGTTTCCGTTCGACGCCAATGGCGACGGCGACGCGCAGATCGATCCCGCCGCCGATCGCCGCGCCGGCGGCATCGGCACCGAGCCGTTGCTGGCCTTCGACGTCCCGCGCGGTCAATGGCCGCTCTCGATGGAGGTCCCGGTCGTCACCGACGCCAACCGCGGCGGCCACGTCGCCCGCGCCAGCATCGGCGCCGCCTGGGTGCGTGCCGCCCCGCTCATCGGCCTCGCCGCGAGCGCGCCTTATCTGCACAACGGCTCGGTGCCGACGCTGGCCGCGTTGCTCACCCCTGCCGATCGCCGTCCCAAGACCTTTCCGCTCGGCAAGGCCGGCTTCGTCCTCGACACCCGCCTGCCCGGCAACGGCAACCAAGGGCACGAATTCGGCACCACCTTCTCGCCCGCCGAGAAGGCCGACCTGATCGCGTTTCTGGAGAGCCTCTAGCTATTTTGCATAGTCGGTGGCGCGCGTTTCCCGAATGACGGACACGCGGATCTGCCCGGGGTACGCCAGCTCGGCCTCGACCTTGCGCGCGATGTCCTTGGACAGCAGCCGCGCCTCCTGATCCGAGACCCGCGCGTTCTCGACCACCACCCGCACCTCGCGGCCGGCCTGGATCGCGAACGCCCGCTCGACGCCAGGAAAGCTGCAGGCGACGCGCTCCAGATCGTGGAGCCGTTGCACGTACGACTCCAGCATCTCCCGGCGCGCGCCCGGCCGCTGACCAGAAAGCACGTTGGCGGCGTCGACCAGATGATCGAGCACATCGGTCGCCGGGATCTCGCCGTGGTGCGCCTCGATCGCCTGGACCACCCGCGGCGGCTCTCCGTACTTGCGCGCCGCCGCGGCACCGACGGCGGCGTGCGATCCCTCGGCTTCCTGATCGACGGCCTTGCCGATGTCGTGGAGCAGGCCGGCCCGTCGCGCGGTCTTGACCGGCAGATCCAGCTCCGCCGCCATGGCGCCGGCCAGAAACCCCACCTCTATCGAATGCTGCAACAAGTTCTGCGCGTTGCTCGACCGAAACTTGAGCTTGCCGACCAGACGCACCAACTCGGGGTGTAGGCGCGGCAACCCGAGATCGAACGCCGCTTGCTCGCCCGCCTCCTTGCACTGCTGGTCGATCTCCGCGGTGGCTTTCTCGACCATCTCCTCGATGCGCGTCGGGTGGATGCGCCCGTCGGCGATGAGCCTGGTGAGCGCCAGCCGCGCGATCTCCCGGCGCACCGGGTTGAAGCAAGAGATCACCACCGCCTCGGGCGTGTCGTCGATGATGAGGTCGACGCCGGTCGCCGCCTCGAGCGCGCGCACGTTGCGCCCCTCGCGGCCGATGATGCGCCCCTTCATCTCGTCGGAAGGCAGCGGCACCGTGGCGACCGTCCGCTCCGCGACGTACTCGCTCGCGTAGCGCTGGACGGCCGCCGAGATCACCATCCGCGATTTCTCCTCGGCGGCGGCGCGCGCCTCGTCCTCGATCTTCTTGCACTCGTCGGCCGCCGCCCGGCGCGCCTCGTCGCGCACCTCGTCGTAAAGGCGCGCCTTGGCCTCCGCCATCGAGAGCCCGGCGATCTTCTCGAGCCGCGCGTGCGCTTCTGCCGCCTGCGCGGCCGCGACCCGCGCCGCCGCTTCCGCCGCCACCTCGCGCCCCGCCAGCTGTTTCTCGCTCCGCTCCATCTCCTCGCGCCGCTGCTTGATCTGGCGCTCCTGCCGCTCCAGCTCCCGCTCGCGTCCGGCCGTCTCGCCCACCCGCTTCTCGAGGTCCGCTTGCCGCCCCCGCAGCTCGGCGTCGACTTCCGCCCGCGCCTTGGCGGCCAGCTCCTTGGCGTCGAGCACCGCCTGGCGCTTGAGCGTCTCCGCCTCGACCTGCGCCGCCTCGATGAGGCGCTGTTTCTCCCCTTCGGAGTGCGGGAGCGCCGCCGGCCGGATTGTCCGCCCGACCACCAGCGCGATCGCGAAGACTGCGAGCACCAGCGGGATCGCGATCGCCACCGAGATCATCCGCCCTCACCTGCCGCCCGAGCGGCCGCCCGTCGCAACACCCGCGCGTCGGTCACCACCAGATCGACGGGCACGTCGCCGGAACCGGCGGGACAGTCGTCGACGATCTGGAAGTCGTAGGCGATCCCGATCAGCGCCGTCCGTCCATTGGCGCGCGCGCGCGCGAGCGCCAGCGCGCCGTCGTAGTAGCCGCCACCGAACCCGAGCCGGCCCCCCTCGGCGTCGAACGCAACGCCCGGCACGATCACGACGTCGAGATCTTCGATCGCCAGCTCGGGCCACGCCGCGTCGGGTTCGCGAAGACCGAAAGGCCCTGGGGTCGTGGGCAGCGTCGCGCCGGGTGTCACCTCGTGAAAGCGGAGCCGCGGCGCTTCGCGGCTCACCCGCGGCAGGGCCACCTTGCACCCGCGGGCGCCGGCGGCCGCCAGCGCGGCGGCCGGATCCAGCTCCCCCTGCACCGCCACGTAGCCTGCGATCGTCCGCCCCGCGACCTCCGCCAGCTCGGGGAGCGCGAGCAACCGCGCCGTCGCCGCGGCCGCACGCTCCGCTCGCTCGAGCGCGGGCAGAGCCGCGCGCCGCGCGCCCATCTCGCGACGGAGTACGCGCTTTCGCTCGGAGAGATCTGGAGCTGACGGGGGAGCCATCTTCGAATGATGGGTCCCGGTACTATATTTATCGACGCGCTTGCTTATCGACGCGTTTGCCGCCGACCGGAACGATCAATCGACGGTCATACTCGCGCTCAGTGCGCCAGCGAGTCAAGCAGGGACTGACTCTTTTCGCGAATCTTTCTCCGCAGTTCACTCGACCCCTCGCGCTCGCGAAAAAGCTCCTCCGCGATCTGCAACGCGGTCAACACCGCGGCCGCCTGCGTGTCCGGCGTGCGCGCGCGTTTCTGCACGTCGCGGATCTTCTCCTCGACGAACGACGCGACCGATTTGACCCAGCGGTCGTCCTCATCGGTCTTGAGCGCGTACCTGACGCCCGCGATCTGAACCGTCACCGAACGCTTCATGGCTTGCGCGGCAGCATACCACCACCGGCCTCCGGCGAAGGGACCGCCGGCGCCGCGACGCGCACGCCGTCCTTATAGATGATGTCGAGGGTGGACTGACCGCGCTCGTCCCAGAAGCGCCAGCGGCCATCGCGCTCGCCCGCCAGGTACCCGCCCTCCGCCGCCGGCCCACCACCGGGGTACCACTCGCGCGCGCCGCGCTCACGCACGCCGCTCAGATACTCTATCTCGCGGGCCGGCCGGCCATCTTCGAACCAAAAGTGCCAGATCCCGACCCGCAGCCCTTCCAGATCGTAGCTGCCGGCGACGCGCGGGCGACCGCTGGCGAAATACGAAACGAAGAGCTTCCCCTCGGGATCGCGCGCCCGACGGCCGATCAGCGGATCGTGCGAGGCCAACTTGATGATGCCCGACCTGGTCGGCCCGAGCGCATCGAGCTCGGCGGCGCTCATCCGCGCGACGGCCGGATCGATCGTCGTCTGAACCAGCGCACCGTCGTCCCACCGCTCGGCGCGCCAGTTGCGCCCGTCGTTGAACCGGTACCGCCAGACGCCGCTCTGCGCCCCGTCGACATACTCCCCGCTCGCCAGCTCGCGGCCACTCTCGTAATAGCGCGTCTCGGGCCCCTGCCGGACACCGTCGGGTCTTCCACACCATTCCACCTCGGCACCGCCAGAATAAATCCGGCGCGCCAGCTCCGTTCCGATCGGACAGACCGTCCGCGGCGTCGCGCAGCCCCAAAAACCAAGCAAGAACCCGAACAAGAACCCGAGCCCGCGCGCCGGCCCGAGCGCCCAGGCTCCGAGCGTCGATCGTGTGAGATCCATGTCTCCCCGTTTCGCGACGGCGATGATATGCTCACCGCGCTTTCCGGGCCTATAGCTCAGCTGGTAGAGCTGCGGACTTTTAATCCGTAGGTCGCAGGTTCGAACCCTGCTGGGCCCACCAGCAGTCTACGCGCTTCACGCCGCGGTCCCGTTATTTGCACCGAGTCGCCCGCAACTCGACGACGGCGCCGCAAAGACTCCGCTGCGAGCGTGTCGAGCAGGACGGAGTTATTGCGGCGGACACCCGGAAAATCACACGTGCTCCTCAGCAGAAGAGACAGCACCAAGACCCTGACTGTCTCCAGCATTCAGTAGGCCTTGGGAGACCACTCGATCTAGACAGGCTGCCATCACCGGCGGCGGCTGCTCACGGGCAACGCCGAATGATGAGCCTGCTAGAAGAGAACCGCGTCAGCGTTTTGAGTGACGCTGGAAGAACTCCCAAGCGTGATCGGCGAAGTCGATATCCTGATTCGTCTTGCCAAACAGTTCCCAAAGCCCGCTCCACGACTGTGTGGGATTTGGCCAGCAGTGCCCCATCCCTTCAGCCTTGTAGTACCAAAGCTCCTGACCATCCGGCCCCAATCGATAGCGCTGTCGCTCGACGGTGCTGCTCGTGAGGCCGGTCTGTGGCGGGTAGGAGTCTCCTTGGACGGCGTCCGGGAGCTTGTCGATCTCGGGTGGGTCGGAGATCCTCATGGCAGCAAGCCAGGCATCCCGGGTCTGCTCCATGCCGGGGAATGGGGCGTTCGGGTACTGACGCGAGCCACCTGGCATGTACTAGACGAACGGATCGTTGGTGGCCGCGAGCATCGCGATGGAGACCCGCTCGTAGCCTGAATGCGGATGGCAAGAGAAGAGCCAGGACCCACGCGGTTGAAACGGGACGGGTACCACCGGTGCGATGGCGGCCACCAGATCCGGGGCCTCTAGGGCGAGCTCAAAGGACATGCCCCCGCCGGCGGAAATCCCGGTCGCGTAGACGCGCGAGCGATCGATCTTCAGCTCCGTCTCCAACTGCGAGACGATCTGGCGGACGTACTGCACATCAACCCCCTCGCCGGCGTGGTCCGCAAAGCAGCCCTGCAGGAAACCACCCTTGGGCATCGAGATCGGCTGGTGTTCGTTAGTGGGCCGGTTCGGCAGCCCGTTGCCGTACACGACGATGAACCCATCCCGATCGGCCAGACTCTCGAAGCGGGTCTGGGTGCTGTAGAAGGCGACCGATTCGGCGCTGGTCGTGTAGCCGGGAAAGACGAACACGAGGGGCGCGGGTTTGGCCGGCAGATTGGCCGGGGCGTACACCAGGTATCGCCGCGCAACCTTGTTGGCCCCCAGCGCACGAACCGTCTCTGGATCGGACAGCTCCTGCGTAAACGTCACCACGCAGCCGCGAGATTGCTGAGCGCCGGGAGGACCTTCCAGGTGGATGGAGGCCTCGCTGCAGAGTCCTAGGCGGAACCGCGCCTCGGATGGAGCCGCCGCCGCTGGGGGCGGGCTCACCGTCCGGCCACCGCTGCAGGCCCCGAGCAAGAGTCCCAAGACCGCTACGCGCGCGGTACGAGTGGGTGGGGCGCCGATTCGGAAAAGGGCCGTCACGCTTTTCGTCAAGCTAGCATACGCAATCGGTTGCCCGACGACAGCGCTGAGCGATGAGCTACGAATGCGTGCCGTGCGTTCGGTCGCGGGTCAATGGCAGGTTCTCGAACTGGACCGCCCCGACGATCCGGTGGCTTCGAGCTGTTCGATTCGGCTCTGCAGTCGGTCGATCGTGGTGATGCTGGCGACCGCGGCGGCTACTGCGATGTTCAGTTCGGCTTCGAGGGGTCCACGGCGGCAATGCTGGCAACCGGCGTACACAGAGCCGTTTCAAACGCTCGTGACAAGCAACCGGACGCAATGGGTTCAGAGCACGGTCCACCCTCGCCCGGCCACCAGGTGCGGGTCTCTTCAGGGCAAGACGCGACGCGCACGCCTCGGCACCCGCTGACGAACGCCTCCTCGCGCGTCGCTCACCGCGTCTCGCGCATGAGAACGGTCCGAAGCCGCGCAGGCGACGTCCGCCTGGGATCCCCCAGGTAGACTTCGAGGTGGGAGAATGCGGCCTTGACGCCCGCGTCGGCGAGCGCCTGATCGATGACGTTGAACGTTCGCCCTTCCTCGGCGTAGGGCCCGACGTGCAAGGCTCTACCCACGCGCTGGGCGGGAACCCGCTCGAGGCTCACGGTCAACGCCTCGGCGCTCCCTTCCAGCTTGCCCCCTTTCTTGTGGGTGGCCGCCTCTATCGCGGCGGCGATCTCGGCCTCACTGACGTCGTCCGGCATCGCGAGGCGCAGTCGCCAGCGCCAGGTGTCGCGCGGGGCCTGTACGAAGACGGTGCCTTCGAGGGCGGCCCACCACCGCCCTTCGAGCGGCCCGATCTTGAATTCGGAGCCACCGGCCTTCTTGCGCGCGAACTTCAGCGTGTACGCAACACCGTAAAGCGCGCCCACCGCCTTCTGGAAAGATTCGCCCTCAGGCGCGCCCGCACCTTCGATCATGAGCACCGTGCGGGCCGGAATCGTTACGACATCGGCGCGCTTGGTGGCATCGAGGAGCTGGCTCGCCATCGGGAGCGGAGGTTTGGTGACGCTCGGTTTGCGTGGAGCGCGCGTCTTTTGCGGGGGATGTGTCGTGCGCGAACGTGAGACGGTAGACGTGGGGTGCATTTCCTCGTTCACTGCACCGCGTGTGCCAGTCGGGCCAAGACGATCCGGATCCGCTCGCACCGGACTCACCGCACCTTCCTCTTCTGATAGGTACCGACGAGTTCGGCCCTGGCGACGACGTGCCCCTCCATCTCCCTTTCGAGCTGCGCCTTGGTCGGCCGCTTGAGATCGGGGAGGACCCTGTCGAGAGCGTAGAGCTTGAAGAAGTAACGGTGGCGACCGACGGGTGGGCACGGACCGCCCCATCCCGTTCGCTTCCAGTCGTTGACGCCCTCGAGGCCACCGGCGGGCAACGCGCCCCCTTCGGGGAGCGCGTCCGTCGTGGACGGCAGATTGTAGACGACCCAGTGCACCCAGGTCATTGTAGGCGCCTTTGGATCAGGCGCGTCCGGATCATCGACGACGAGCGCGAAGCTCTTGGTTCCCGCCGCCGCGTCGGTCCAGGCGAGCGGCGGCGCGCGGTCTCCGCCTTCACAGGTGTAGGCGGTGGGGATCTCGGCGTTCGCTCCAAAAGCAGTCGAGGTGAGGTGCATGCGGGGTCCTCGGCGGTCCATTACGTCCGTCGCCGTCAGCGTTGGCGCGCAGTCGAGGACAGCGCTGGTCGACGTTCATCAGGAACCATCGTCAAGAGATTTGGGCGGTCCCCTCAAAGCTGGTCGAGGCCGTGGCCGACAACGTCGTCGATGCGTAGATACATGTGTGTGACGCTACGCTGGACCCGAGCGCCGGAATCGATTTCATCGTCTGCCATCCCACGAACGAATACCCGGATAGGCGAGGCTGCCTGAATTCGCAAGCACCGTGACAGTCTGCCTTTGCGCATAGGTGCTCGCGTCGATCGGGACGATCCCGACGGTAACGCCGTCGCCG
>CAYTTF010000061.1:0-16579 GCA_964440665.1 uncultured Myxococcales bacterium
GGGCGAGAGGATTTGAACCTCCGACCTTTCGGTCCCGAACCGAACGCGCTACCAGGCTGCGCCACGCCCCGATGGTGAACGGGCTTCATGCCAAAATTACCGTCGAGAGTCAATGCCGGGCGCCCGTTCGGGCAGCCGGATCCGGCGGAAAAGCACGTCGACGACGAAGAGCGCCAGCGTCACCAGCAAGATGGGCGTCCGCAGGGGCTGGCGGGTTTCGCGGCGCTCGGAACCGGGATCGAGGACCTCGGTCGGGTCGGTCACCACCCGGCCGCCGCTGCGCGCCGCCACGGCCGCGAGCAGCGCGGTGCCGTCGTTCGACGCGGGCAGGCGCGGCATTAGCTCGGGCGCGAACGGCAGCGTCAGCCGTCCGCTCGCGTCGGCCACCGGCGCGCCGCCGTGGGTGAACGAGGCTGAAAAAAGTAGCGCGCCCGCCTCGACGTCGGGCCGGAAGGTCGTCTCGTAGCGACCGGGTGCCGTTTCGGGGAGGGGCAGCGAGCGCGGCGCCACGACGTGCCCGTCGGTGCCGGCGGCGCTGACGTCGACGCGTCCGTCGAGGCCGGTCATGAACCGATCGTCGGGGCCCACCGCGTCGACGGCGAGGTGGACGCTGTCCCCGCGCCGGGTGCTCCGGATCGGAAAGTGGCTGGCGGCGCGCCGGCGCATGGTGGCGCGCGCGATCTGCGCCCAGAGCTTGTCGAAGGGCGGCCAGCGCGCCCAGGCGGCGCCCCAGCGGGCGCCGAGATCGCTGGTCCAGGCGGTCACCTCTCCGAGGCCAAGCTGCCAGCGCGCCAGCAACGGCGCGCCGTCGGTGGTGGCGAGCAGCGTCTCCGCTTGCGCGCGCGGGCGGGTCACCACGTAGCCGCCCAGCGGCGGCGCCGTTTCCAGAGCGACGCCGGCGAGCGCGGCGATTCGCTTCGACACCCGGACGGCGGTCGGCCGCTCGACGATCGACGGGTCGCCGAGGTCGGAGGTCTCGCGCGAGAAGATGCGGGGGATGCTGGCCGGATCGCGCACCGGGTAGAAACGCCCGCCGCCGCGCGAGGCGATCTTCTCGAGCATCCTCTGATCGGCGCCGTCGCCGACGCCGACGGTCGAGATCGTGATGCGGGCGGCGCTGGCGGCGTCCACCAGGTCCGGGATTTCGTCGTATGGGGATTGTCCGTCGGTGAGGAGGATGATGTGTTTCTTGCGGGCGCGCACCGGAAGCAGCTCGTCCACCGCCTCGCGCAGCCCGGCCAGGATGTTGGTTCCACCGTTGGCGACGATGCGTCCGATGTCGCCCAGGATCCGCTGCCGGTTCTCGGCGCGCTGGAGCTGGACCACGGCGGTCGCCTGGCTGTCGAACACCACCACCGCGATCTGGTCCGACGGTGGCAACGTCTCGGCGGTCGCGCGCGCGGCCTGCTTGGTGAGCTCCATTTTGGGGCCCCCCATCGACCCCGATTTGTCGATCACCAGCGCCAGCGCGAGCGGCGCCTCTTCCTGGCGATCGGGGACGTCCAGGCGAACCGGGAGCAGGCTTTCGAGGCGCGTTCCGCGATACCCGCCGGGACCGAAGGATTGCGTGCCGCCCGCGACGATCAACCCGCCGCCGCCGCGGACGAAGGCCTCGAGGGTCGCGAGCCCGGCCTCGGAAAACGCCGCGCGCGGCACGTCGGCCAGGACCACCAGATCGTATCGTGCTAGGAGCCCAGCGACGCTGTCGGCACCGGCACCGGCGCCGGCACCCACACTGCGCGCGGGACGGACGTCGGCGGCGATCCTTTCGGCGGCGAGCGCGCGCGACAGCGAAGCCGCCGCGCCGGGCGTCCCTTCCAGGCAGAGGGCGCGCGCGTCCCGCAGGGTCGCGATCGCCAGCACCCCGTCGTCGTTCTCCGGGTGGCGGTCGCCGGCCGTTCGGAGGTGTGCGCGGAAGATCGTGGTCCCCGGCTCGGTGATCCGCGCGGTAAACTGAGCGGTGGTTGCTCCCGCCGCGAGCGCGACGGACTTCGGGGATCCCTCGACCGCAGCGTGGGCGTCGGCCACGAGCTCGAGGTGGGCCTCCGCGGCGCGGTCGGAGCGGAGCGAAACCTCGATCTGAAACGGGACGCGCGGGCGGACGTCGTCGGGCGCGTGGAGCTCGACCACCGCGCCGTCGCCGGTGCTGGGCGCGGCGAGCGGCAGCGCGAAGATCGGCAGTCCGCGGTCGCCGAGGCGCGCCGCGGCGGCCGCGAGATCGCCGCGCGTCGGGAGGCCGTCCGAGATCACCAGCAATCGGGGGAGCGCGGTCGCGTCGACCAGTCCGGCGCCAAGGCCGACCGCGAGCGCCAGATCGGTCGCGGCGCCGCCCGGCGCGGGAAACCGCGCAACGTCGGCCGGCCCACGTGCCGTCGATGGGATCTCTTCGGGTCGCGCGGCGAAGCGGACGAAACGGGGTGGCGGATCGCCGTGCGCGGCGGCCGCGTGGTCTAGCGCGGCGGCGGCGCTGCGCTCGAAGATCAGGCCCGCCTCGGGGATGCTGTCCGAGACATCGAGCAGCACCGTCGCCGACACGGCGCGCGCCGGTCGTCGCCAGGACGGTCCCGCCAGCGCCGCCGCGACGCCCGCCACGAGGAAGGTGCGCAGTCCGGCTTGGAGGGCCAGCTGGCCCGCCGAGAAGTCGGCCAGCGAGCGCCGAAGCACGGCGAACAACAGCGGTGTCACCAGCAACAGCAACAACCAGACCGGTCGCTCGAAGCCCAGCCGCGCGCCTTCGGCCAGGCCGATCATGTGGTCCACCGTCGGTGGTAGCTCACCCACTCGAAGAGCAGCAACGCTGCCGCCAGCGCCAGCGGCAGCACCGGGAGGCGCGCGCCCCGGTGACGCGCGGCAGGGTCGGGCGGCGCCACGGTGCGACCGCCGAGCACCAGCGTCGGCGCCGGCGTGGTGTCCGACTCGCGCGCGTCCCGCACGGTCTCGTCGTCCGTCGGCGCGTCGGCGCGACCTTCATCGACGCCGTCGACGCTGTCGCGCGCGGTCCAGGCGAGCGCGTTGGCGATGAACAACGGAAATGCGGGGCGCATCGGAAGATCGGAGCGGCGGGGATCGAAGCTGAGCGCGGCGATGCGCAGGCCGGGACGCTCGCGCGCCACGACCAGCGGCACGCCGAAGGAGCCGGCCAGGGCGAGGTCGCCGGGTGCGAGCGCCAGGCGGTGTGCCTCCGCGACGTTGACGTCCGTCAGATCGAGCCCGCGCAGCAGCGGATGCTCGCGGCGCACCGACGCGGGATCGAGCACCGGATCGCGGATCGTCCCGCGCACCGGGAACGGGCTTCCGCCGCCGTCGGGGTTCAAGTAGAGGTAGCGCCCGGCGGTGGGCGACGTGGCTGGCGTGACGCCATCGAAGATGACCAGGTCATAGTCATGCGACCGCGCGGGGGCGCGGTCGACCTCGGCGGCCCCGAGGCGATCGACGCGCACGGTGCGGCCGAGGCTCAGGAGCGCGCCATCGAGGTAGAGGTCAGGTCCGCCCACGCGCAGCACGTGGCGGCGGGGCAGGGGCGGGACGACGGCGACGGCGCGATCGTCGAGCGCGAGGTCATCGACACCGTCGGCGCCAGCGACACCGGGGGGCAGGCCGTCGGTGCCGGTGAGCCGCGCCTCGATCCGCGCCTCGGGTGCGAACAGATTCTCGACTGCCAGCTGACGGCGTTCGCCGGGGGCGAGGCTCAGGCTCAGCTTTTCGACGATCGTGCCGCCGACGCCGATCTCGACGCCGACCCTGGCCGGGGTCGGGAAGAAGCTCTGTACGACGAGCGCCGTGTCGACCGTGGTGGGGTCGGCCGGGAGCCTGCGCGCGGCGAACGAGAGGATTCCGACGTTCTGGGCGCGCCTGCCGACGGGTGCGTAGCGGAGGTCGAGACCGGCCGGCGGCGCGCGCCGCGCGTCGTCGGAAAAACCGCCGTCGCTGATCAGCACCACCGTCGGTCCGGGCCGACCGTGCAAGATGGCGGCGGCGAAGGCCAGCGCGCGCGGGAGATCTCCAGGCTCCTCGCTGGGCGTCACCGCGGTGATGGCGCGCGCGAGACGATGGGGGTCGGTCTCGAAGCCGCTCTCCGCGGTCGCATCGGCGGCGAACGAGGCGACGAGCGCCCGGTCGGCCGCGGTGAGGCCGGCGGCGATCTCGATCGCTCGGGTCTTCGCGGCCTGCAGGCGCGTGCCGGGCTCGTCGCGCGCGGACATCGACGCCGACCGATCGATCAGAATGACTAGGCTGCGCCCGGCCAGATCGACCGCCGCCGGGTGCGGATCGACCGCCCCGACCCAGATCGCGCCGAAGATCGCCAGGGCGAGGGCGAGCGACAGCCAGTGCCGCAACCGACTGGAGAAGCGGTTGGCGCGCGGCTCGCCGGCCAACCCGAGCCAGAGCGGCGCGAAGGCCACCACCACCCGGCGCCGGCGCAGCCGCACCAGATAGAGCGCGGTGATCGCGGCCGCGCCCACCGCGCCGATCGCCAACGGCGCCGCAACCGACAGGGCCCCGAAAAACAGCGCGCCCGTGCCTCCGCTCCCCATCGCGCGCGCCCGTCAGCGCAGCAGGCCGCCGGTCCGGAACATGCGCAGCACCAGCGCGTCGAACGGCTCCGCCGAGCTGACCGCAAAGGAGGGGATGGCCTGCGCGCGGCAGTAACCTTGGAGGCCGCGCAGCAGGATCGCGTGGCGGCGGGCGCAGGCGGCCAGGACGCTGGGCGACACGGTCAGCTCGCGCTCTTCGCCGGTCTCGACATCACACAGGCGAACGTCGCCGCGCAGGGTGGGCGCCGGCGCCAGCTCGTCGGGCGCGCTCACCTGGATCGCGATCGCCCGCAGACGGTGGCGGCGAATGAGCTCCAGCGCCGCGCGCGCGCCGGCGGCGTCGTAGAAATCGGAGATCAGCACCACCAGGCCGCGGCGGCGCGACGCGCGGCGCGCCAGGAATCCACGCACGGCCGCGGTGAGCGACGTTCGCGCGATCGGCCGAACCTGGTCGAGAAAATGAAGGATCGGCAAGATCCGTCCCTTGCCGCGCGCGGGCGGCAGGCCGCTGCCCTCGCCATCGAGCGCGGTCACCGCGACCCGATCCAGATTGGCGAGGCCGACGTAGGCCAGCGCGGCGGCGAGCTGCAGCGCCAGGTCGAGCTTGGGCGGCGTCCCCATCCCCATCGAGGCGCTCGCGTCGACCAGCACATCGATCGAGAGATCCTCATCCTCTTCGTAGAGGCGCAGCGCCAGGCGTCCGAGGCGTCCGTAGAGATTCCAGTCGAGGTAGCGGAGATCATCGCCGGCCACGTAGTCGCGGTGGTCGGCGAATTCCAGACCGGCGCCGACGCGGCGGCTGCGACGGCTTCCGTGCATCCGCCCCGCGGTGGTCCGCCGGATGGTCAGCACCAGCGACTCCAGCTTGCGCAGAAACTTGTCGTCGAACCGGCTGCTCACCGGGCGGGCGTTCGGCGGCGACGCGTCGGGCGGTCGCGCTTCGGTCCGCCGATCGTCTTCGGTCGCGAGCATCAGGGCATCTCCGGAAGCGCCGCCAGCACACGTCCGACGATCACGTCCGAGGTGACCCCCTCCGCCTCGCCTTCGAAGTTGAGCAAGACCCGATGTCGCAGCGCCGGGAGCGCGACGCGCCGGACATCGGCGAACGAGGGGGCGAAGCGACCGGCGCGCAGCGCTTCGATCTTGGCGGCCAGGATGATCGCCTGCGCCCCCCGCGGCGAGCTGCCGTAACGGACGAAGCGCTCGACGTCGGGAATCGCCGCGCGCGCGGGGTGCGTCCCCTCGATCAGACGTACCACATAGTCCTGGACCGGGCGGGCGACCGGGACCTCCCGAACCAGCTTGCGCATCTCCAGCAGCCGGTCGCGCCCGAGGACGGCGCGGACGGCGGGGGCTTCCGTCCCGGTCGTGCGATCGAGGATGCCGTGAAGGTCCGCGCGCGCCGGAAATTCCACCCGCAGCTTGAAGGTGAACCTGTCGAGCTGCGCCTCCGGCAACGGGTAGGTCCCTTCCATCTCGATCGGGTTCTGCGTCGCCAGCACGAAGAACGGAGGCGGCAGGAGGTAGGTCTGCTTGCCGACGGTAACCGACTGTTCCTGCATCGCCTCCAGAAGCGCCGATTGTGTCTTGGGCGTGGCGCGGTTGATCTCGTCGGCCAGGACGACGTGCGCGAAGATCGGCCCGCGCTGGAACTCGAACCGCCGCCCACCGGCGTCGTCGACGATCAGGTTGGTGCCGACGACATCCGCGGGCATCAAGTCCGGTGTGAACTGCACCCGCGAGAAGGTCAGCTCCAGCGCTTCGGCCAGCGTGCGCACCAGCAGCGTCTTGCCGAGACCCGGGACCCCCTCGATGAGGACGTGACCGCCCGCGAGCAGCGCGGACACCACCGCCGTCGCGATCTCGGTTTGACCGACCAGGCGGCGCCCGATCTCGGCCAGCAGCCGATCCAGGTCGGCCCGGAAGGCCGCGACGGCCGCCGTGGCCGCGCCGGCGCCGTCGGTCTCGGAAGGTTCGGGGGCGGTCATCTGGGGCTCCGGGGACGGATGAGATCGAAATAGCGGCGCACGATGAAGCGCTTCCCCTCCGGGACCGCGGTGGTCGACAGCGCATCTTCGACGGCTGCCGCGTAGTCGGTGAAGACCCGCGCGTAGCCGGGCGCGACGAACCCGCGCCCAGCGGCCGCGCCGATCACGGAGGCGCGGCTCGGCCCTCCGCCGCTCGCCAGGTGGGCCTCGGTTTCGTTGCCGTGGGCGGGGGTGTCGTCCCTGGCACCCAGCGGGGCGCCGCCCGCCTCCTTGCCGATGCCATCGCCGGTCCCGTCGGAGGGTTGTGCGCGTCCAGCCTCGCCCCGCGAAAGGGCGGCGGCCTGGGCCCCCGCGCCAGCGCCAGATCCCTGCCGATCGGCCTCGGGATCACCTTCCCCGTCGCCATCGCCATCGCCCGTGCCCGCGCGTAGCGAGATTCGGGAAGCGCCACCTTCCCCGCTCGGGTCGGAGCCGTCGTTTGCGCCGTCGTCGCCCGCTGCTTCGCGATCTCCGTTCGCGGCGCGCCCGAAGTTGCGCGCCGCGAGCGCGTCGCCCTCGCGCAGCTCCCCGCGCGACGCGCGGGCGCGCATCTGCCCCGCGGCGCGCTCGAGCCGTCGCAGGCCATCCGCCGAGGCGGCCTGCCGACCGAGGCGCGCGAGATCCTGTGCGCGGGTTTCGGCGTGGGCGCGGCAGCCCGGATCGCCGTCGCGGCAGGCGGCGGCCGTATCGTCCAGATCGCGACGGAGCTGCTCGAGGTGCCGGGCCCCAGATCCGTCGGCCGCGGTTCCGGTCTGGTCGGTCGGCGCGGCGGACCGGTCGGCGCTGCGGGCCAGGCGGCGTGGCCCCGATTCCGGGTCCGCCGCACTCGCCTCGGTCGACGACCGGGCGACGCCCCGTGCCGCCGCCGCCAGCGCCCGCCCGGTCTCCGCCGGTTGCGCGCCGGCGCTCGCCCCCAGCGCCGCGCGGGCCCGCTCGCCCGCACCTTCGTCCCCGGCCGCCAGCGCTTGGCCGGCGGCGCTCGTCGCCGGGTTCTCGCCGAGCGCGCGGGCCGCCGCGTCGGCCGCACGCCCGTCCCGCTCGGCGTCGCGTGCCGCCTCCGCCGCGCGTGTCTCGAGCGCCCGCAGAAGATCGAGCGCCTCACCATCCGCGAGCGTGCCGCTCGACAGCCCCCGCACCGCTCGGTCGAAATCCGCGGCGAGCGCCGCCAGCCGCGCGTCGCCACGCCGCGCGGCCTCGGCCAGCGCCGCGCGCGCATCTTCGCGCTCGACGTCGAGCGCGCCGCGGCCGAGCGGCGGGCGTCGCGCGGTGGACAGCGGTGGCCGCGGCGTGCGCGCGGCGCGCGACGAGACGGGGAACAGAACCGCGCCGCAGAGCGCGAGCGCCGCCAGCCCCAGCGCCGGCAGTCCCTTCGGCCGTCGTGCCGGCACCGCGCCGCCGGGCGCGAGCCGCGAGGCGGTCCCGAGCGCATCGGCGACCAGCGCCGCCACCAGCGGCGACGGCGCGTGCTCCGCCAGGCAAAAGGCCGAGAGCACCCGGTCCTGCCCGTCGAGCGCCGCGTCCGCGATGCGCGCGCAGCGGGCAAGCGGGATTCGCCTCCCCGCCCGCAGCACGACGCCGATGACGATCCCCGCCAGACCCAGCAGGATCGGCAGCATCGACCCCTCCGTCGCCGGCGCGCCGCCACCCCGGCGAGCGATCGCGATGCCCGCGGCCAGGGCCAGACCCGCGATTGCGCCACCCGCGATCCCGCCTTCGATCGCCGCGAAGAAACGCACGCGCCGCTGGATTCGCCGCAAGAGGGGGAGCAGAGGACTGCCCTTCACCACCACGAAAGCTTAACAGACGAAAGCGCGACCGATGAAGCTGGCCTAACGGCCGCTGGCCATCGGGGGCATCGCAATCTCGATCGTCGCGCCCGGCGGCACGATCGCGGTCGGCGCCGCGAGGATCGCGCCCGGTTGGAGGGGCTCGGCAGCCTCTGCGGCCGTTTCGGAGAAAAGCCGCACCTTGGCCTCGATAGCGGTTGGGTTTCGCAGCGCCACGATCAGCCGGCCGGCCAGCCGTTCCTTCAACCGCGCGTCGACGTGGTCGAACGCAAAGACGAAACCGGTGTTGGTCTGCGCGTAGACCCCGGGGACCTCGGTGTAGGCAAGAAGACCGATGGCGTCGAACAAGCCCGCCACCGGAACGACACCGTTTTTTGCGTCGAGCCAGGTCGCGGTTTCGACGCGGGGACAGTCGGGCCGCGCGCTTGCATCGGCGCGGGCGCCGGTGTTCGGCGCTCCGGCCTGCGGCGCGTCGGCGTGCCGCAGGTACTGCCCCAGATTGTGGGTGGTGTCGCGCAGCAGCTCGATCCAGGCGACCTCGCCCGTCGCGCGGTAGAGCCGGAGGAGCGCGTCCCCCGACGAGAGCACGTACCCGGGCATCCCCGTCCGGCTCTGCGCATCCGACAGAACGGCGCCGGAGGTGCGCGTTCTCTCCGCCGTCGGTGGGTTGGGTCCGCTCGGGATCGCATCGTACGAGATCACCCAGCTCGACAGCAGATGCGCCGCGGCCCGCGCCCGATCGATCCAGATCCGCTCGCGCGTCGCTTCGAAGAGCGTCACGAACGATTCCAGCAGCGCCGCCGCCGATTCGCTATCGGGGCACTGGAGCGCGTCGCCCGGACCGCCGCAGGTCAGCCCGATCTGCACAAAGCGTTCGAAATAGTGCTCGGCGGCGGCCTTGGCGACCTGCAGGTAGCGTGGCTCTTTGAAGTAGTCGGCCGCCAGCGCCAACCCCGCCGGCGCCAGTCCCGCCGACGTGGAGCCGCCCACGATCAGGTCGCCGCTGTCGATGTCGACAAACTGTCCCAGCTGCCGGTTGCGCTCCCACAGGCGCGCCAGCGCATCGGCGCAGAGGCGGGCCGCCTTGCCCCAGCCCGGATCGATCGTGGGCGCCGCTGCACCGGCCTCAGCTCCGATCAGGGGTCGGTCGAGCATCGCCAGCTGCTTGACCAGAAAAGTGAGCGTGTCGGCGCTGCGCCGGACCAGATGCCAGCGCGGGTGGTGGTAGGGCGACGCCCGCGGCGGCCACGCGCCTTCGGCCGGCGGAAGTCGCGCGGAAAATCCGTCGTCGTACCAGGTCTTGCCGTCGGAGAGGCCGTGAAAGAAACCCGATGGGGCCTGGCCACCGTCGAGCGCGAAGGCGATCGTGCGCAGCGCCCGCGCACGCGATTGCGCCCCGCCGGCGCCGAGCAGCGGCAGCGTCTGCGCCAGCCCGCCGCACCAGCCGGTCTGCCAGGTTGCGTAGGCACTCTCACGCCCGCCGACCGCGAAATATCCGGGGGCCTCGACCCAGCGCCGGTTGACCCGCTCTTCGTGCTCGGCGAACGCCGCCGAAAACGGGAGCGTGTGCGCGCGCGCCGTCGGGCCCGAGAGGCTCTTGCGCACGGCGAACAGCCGTTCACAGAGCTGGCCCACGTCCCGACAGGCGAAGGCGAAGACCCGCGCGCGCAGCGTGATCGGCTCGCCCGCGCGGGCGGATGAGGGCTCGGCGCGCCGCGCGGGGAGGGGGCCGTTCGGGGATCGGTTGCCCTCGGGGATGAAGGGCGCGCGGACGCCGATGCTGGCGCGAGCGCGATCGTCGCTCTCGGAGACGGTCAGCCCAGTTCGCCCGATCGACGTCCTCGGATCGACCAGCAAGATGACACCCAGTTGCGCCGCGGGCAGGAAGACCGCCGCGGCCGGCGTCGCCAGATCCGCCGCCAGGATCTCGAGGCGCGAAGGCCCCGCGTGCAGGTTGAGGCGGGGGATGTCCGACACGATCGGTGGCACGTGGGGGCCGATGTCGGCGGGCTCGGTGAGCAGCGGCGGATATCCGACGAAGCGCGACGCGAAGCGGTTCCCGGCATAGCAGCCGCCGGGGAGCAGCACGTAGTTGTCGGGTGACCACACGCCGAACTCGAGTCCCAGGCCGGCCCCCGGGTCGGGCGTGCCCTTCTTGGGCCCGAACGTCGCGAAGAGATCGACGGCGTCGCGGGCCCCCGCGACGGGAGCGGCGCGCAGGTGGAGGGCGCCGCCGCGCAGATCGCGGCGCGCCTGCAGGCCATTTTCGAGCACCAGATCGCCCTTGCCGGTCTCGGTCGGATCGACCGGCGTCGCGTGAGCCGTGACCGCGATCTGCGCCGCGCGCAGCCGTTCGAGGGTGGCGATGCGCGCCGCGGCCGCCGGCCTCGCGAACGCCCCGGTCAGCGCCAGGCCACCCGCTGTCCCGACTCCCAGGCCGACCCCTCGTAAGAACGCGCGTCTTTCCATCCGGGAGCCCGAAGACTACAACGCCCCGCCGCCGGCGCGATCTCATTCCTGTGGGCCGTGTGCGTCCCCATCTATCTGATAACCTCAGCGGGCTCGTGAGATCTGCTCTGTTCGCTCGCGTGGCGCTGCCCTTGGCGCCGCTCGTTTTCGCGGCTTCGTTCGGTGGCTGCCGAACCGTGGGGGGCGCCGCCGCCGCGCGGACCCCGGTCGGGCCCGTCACGATGGGGGGCACCAAGACGCGCGCCGAATCGCGCCTCGACAACGACGTCGCGGTGGTGATCGAGGAGAACCACGCCGCACCCGTGGTCGCGATCCAGGTCTGGGTGGCCGCGGGCGCGGCCGACGATCCGCCGGCGCTGGAGGGCGCGGCCCACCTTTTCGAGCACCTGCTCCTCCGCGGAACGCGGCGCCGCGCGCCGGGGGCCGCCGCCCGCGAAATCGAAGCGGCCGGCGGAACGATCGGCGCCTGGACCGGCCTCGACGAGACCGTGTATCACGTCGCCCTCGCGGCGCCGTTCCTCGATCTGGGTCTCGACGTGCTGGCGGACGCGCTCACCGGTCCCACCTTCGACCCGGCCGAGGTGGAGCGGGAGCGCAAGCTGGCGGTGGACGAGCTCGGGCGCGACGCGACTTCGCCGGCGCGGGCCGCGATCGAGGCGTGGCGCGCCGCTGCCTTCGCCGGCGATGGCGTCGGACGACCCCTGCTCGGGTCGGCCGCCGCGGTCGCGGCCCGCACGCCCGCCGAGCTGGCCGCGCGCTTTGCGGAGACCTACGTCGGCGCGAACTTGACCGTGGTGGTGGTGGGCGACATCGAGGCGGGCGCGGCGCGCGCGGCGGTGGCGCGCGCGTTCGGCGCCGTCCCGCGCGGACGACCGGCGCGCCGGGCGACACCGTCCACGCGGGCACCCACCTCGACCTCAGCGCACGTCGTCCTGTCGACCGGCGCCGGGGTCGTGCCGGAGGTGGTGATCGGGTTTCGGCTGCCGGTGGAGAGCGCGGAGGGGGCGGCCGCGCTCGATCTTCTGGCGGCGCTGCTGGCCCGGGGTGAAGGCGCCCGCCTGCCGCGCGAGCTGGTTCAGAACCGCGGTGTCGCCGACTCGGTGCGTGCGCTCACCCTCGACGCCCGCGGTGGTGCGTTGTTGGCGCTGGTCCTCTCCCCCGCGCCCCGGCGCCTCGAGGCGGCGGCGCAAGGTGCGGTCGACGAGGCGCTGCGCCTCGGGCGGGAAGAGGTGTCGGCGGAGGAGCTGGCCCGCGCGCGCACCGCGGTCGCAGGCGATCTCGCGCGCGGTGAGGCGGGCGTCGAAGGGCACGCCCGCCGGCTCGGCTTTGGGGCGGCGATCGCGGGCGATCTGGACTACGGCGCGCGCTACCGGGAGCGGCTCGACGGGATCTCGGCGGCGGAGCTTCGCGCGGCGGCGTCCAAGCTCTTGCGCGCCGATGCGGTCACCTTGTCCGTGCGCGGACCGCCCGCGGGGTCTGGCTCCGCGGACGCCGGCACCAAAGCCCGCCTCGAGACGATGCTCGCGGGCGCCGAGGCCCGGGTCGATCGGCAGCGGCTGGCCCAGGCGCCCGGGGCGCCCGCCGCCGGGACCGATCTCGGCGGCGACGTGGTCCGGGTGGTGACGCCGTCGGGCCTGCGGATCCTGGTGCTGCGTGACACCACCGCGCCGTTCGTCACCGTCGAGGCCGCCTGGGCGGGCGGCTCGCGCCTGGAGGACACCGGCTCGAACGGCGCCGCGACTTTCATCGCGGCGCTCCTCGATCGGGGGACGCGCACCCGCTCCGCCGCCGCGATCGCCGCCGAGATCCAGGCGATGGGCGGTTCATTTTCCGGCTTCGCCGATCGCAACCACCTCGCGCTGCAGACCCAGTTCCTGCCCCACGATTGGGCGCGCGGGCTCGATCTGGTCGCCGATTGTCTCCTGCACCCCAGCTTCCCGGCCGAGGCGGTCGACGCCCAGCGCCGCGTCCTGCTCGACCGGGTTCGTCTCGCCGGCGACGATCCGGCGCGCGTCACCTGGCAGCTGTTTCGCGAGGCGCTGTGGCCCCAGCATCCCTTTCGCCTGAATCCGCTCGGCAGCGCGGAGGCCCTCGCGACGCTGGGCCGGATTCGCCTGCTCGACCATTATCGCCGTCGCTATCCGGTGTCGCAGCTGGTATTGACCGTCGTCGGTGACGTCGAGCCGGGTCCCATCGTGGCGACGTTGACCGCCCTGTTTTCCGATGCCGCTCCGGCCGCGCCACCGCCCGAGTTGCCGCCCGAGCCGTCGCATGCCGAGCCCGTCGCGGTCTTCCATATCGCGGGGCGTGACGTCGCGGAGGTGGTGGTCGGCTATCCCGGCGCGCCGGCGCGTGATCCCGACCGCCTGGCCACGGAGGTGCTCGCCGAGATCTTGTCGGCCGACGGCGGCCGTCTCAAGAGCGCCCTCGGCGGTGCGTCGCCACTCGCGTACTGGGTCGACGCCTCCGCCGCGCAGGGCGTCGATCCCGGCTTTGTAGCGGTCTCGATGGCCTGTCCGCCGGCCCGGGTCGATGCCGCCGTTGCGGCGGTGCGCACGGCGCTCGCGCGGGTCGCCACCGCCGGCGTCACGGCCGACGAGGTGAGCCGCGCGACCCGGCGGCGCGCCGGAGAGCAGGCGCTCGGTCTGGGCGGGCGGTCGGCGATCGCCGATGCGCTCGCGCTCGACGAGGCGTACGGTCTTGGCGTCATGAGCTACCGCCAGGTTCCGGCCATGCTGGCTCGGATCACCGCCGACGACGTCGCGCGTGCCGCGCGCCGCTTTCTCGACCCGAAGCGCGAAGTCATCGCCGTCGTGCGGCCCCCCAGCGTGCCAGCCTCGCCGGTGGTCCGCAACGTGGCCGGAGGGCGGTAGCGATGTCGAGCTGCACGGGATGCGCCGCGGCCGTCCAGCTCGAGGACACGTTTTGCGCGCGCTGCGGCGCCTCGGTCACGGATCCGTTCATCGGCGCCGTGGTGGGCGAGCGCTACCGCATCGTGAGTCGCATCGGCGTCGGCGGGATGGGCGCGGTCTACCGCGCCGAGCACACCATGATGCGGCGCGATCTCGCCATCAAGGTTCTGCTGCCGGAGCTATCCGGCAAGGAGGAGTTCGCGCGGCGCTTCGAACGTGAGGCCGAATCGGCGAGCCGCCTCGATCACCCCAACATCATCACGGTTACCGACTTCGGCCGCACCGCCGAGGGGTCGCTGTTCCTGGCCATGGAGTTTCTGGCGGGGACCTCGCTGTCGGCTGCCATCTCGGGCGGCCCGATGCCGGTCCCGCGGGCGCTGGCCATCATCCGGCAGATCCTGCGCGCGCTCGACCACGCCCACGCCGCCGGCGTGGTGCACCGCGATCTCAAGCCCGAAAACATCATGCTGGTCGAGCGCGATGGCAACCGCGAGGTGGTGAAGATCCTCGACTTCGGCATCGCCAAGGTCACCGAGCCCCAATCGGGTCGCGAGGCCCTGACCCAGGCCGGCGTCATCTTCGGAACGCCCGAATATCTGTCGCCCGAGCAGGCGCTCGGCGAGCCGGTCGACGCGCGCGCCGATATCTACGCGACGGGTGTGATCCTGTTCGAGATGCTGGCGGGTCGGCGCCCGTTCGAATCGGAAGACAAGGTGAAAATCATCTCTATGCACCTGGCGCACGCGCCGCCGCGGATCCGGGAGGTGAATCCGGCCGTCGAGGTGCCGATTCCGATCGAGCAGGCGGTCCTGCAAGCGATGGAGAAGTCGCGCGACAACCGCTTCTCGTCGGCCGTCGCGTTTCTCCAGGCCCTCGAAGACGCCGTGGCCCCACTCGACCCGCTGGAGGTCGGTGAGACGCTTCCCGCGATCGGGCTCGGCCGCCGCCGGGGGCGGGGCCCGGCGCTGGCGCTGGCCGTGACTGCGTTGGTCCTGCTGGTCGGGGCGCTGGTCGTCAAGAAGCACCGCGCCGGGCGTCACCCCGGGCTCGTCGCGACCGCCACGCAGCCGGCGCCGCCGCCCCCCGATCTCGCCGCGCAGATCCGTAAGGTCGAAGCCTTGCTGGAGGAGGGGGACACCGCGTCCGCGCGCCGGGTGCTGGACAGCGCGCTGTCGGAACGGCCCAAGGACGCGCGCGTGCGCTATATGTTGGGGCGCGTGGCCTACGCGGAGGATCGACGTGCCGAAGCCCTCGACGATTACCGCGAGGCGATCGCGCTCGATCCCGGCTTTCGCGGCGATCCGGTGTTGCTCGGCCACATCGACGCGATGCTGGCGGATTCCAAGGAGGCCGAGGGGGCGCTCGAGCTGCTGATCGACCACATCGGGGCACCGGCCGCCGACCTGCTGGCCAAGGTGGCCAACGAGGGGAGCGACCTGCCGCGGCGGCGACGGGCCGCGACCGCTCTCCAGGACATCGATCAGGGCAAGCGCGTCGACCGTGTCTCGATGGCCATGCTCGAGCTGCGGAAGGCGCCCACCTGCGAGGAGAGGAAGGACTGGGTGGGCAAGCTCGGCGACCTCGGCGACGCGCGCGCTTTGCCCGCGCTGCGGGGATTGCGGGCGCGGCGGATGGGTCCCCTCAGCTGGGGGGGAACCGACATCGGCTGCATGAAGAGAGAGCTCGCCGACGCGATCGCCGCGCTCGACAAGGAAGCGGGAACGCCCGAGCGCCGAAGGCGCCGCGGCCGGTGAGCCCTCGATGAGAAACAAGACCGTCGAGCACGACCCACGCAACCTCCTCACCAGCCTGGTGCTGGTGTTTCCGTTGTTCCTCATCTATCAAGTGGGCGTTCTGTTCACGCTCCCGGTGCTCAACGGCGCCGACTTCCTGACCGTGTTTCTGTTCCGCAATTTGGGTCTTTCGACCGGGTCCTATCTGGCCTACACCTTCGCGGTCGCTACCGGCTTCGCGATCGCGGTGGCGGTCTTACGGCATCGGCAGAGATTCGATCCGAGGCTGATCGTCCCCGTGTTCATCGAGAGCGCGATCTACGCGCTCACCATGGGGTCGCTCATCTTGTTCGTGATGACCCGCGGCCTGGGAATTTCGCCCCGGCTCGCCGGTGGCGATGGCGGCTTCATCGCGCAGCAGGGGTTCGGGACCCGCCTCGTGATGTCGCTGGGCGCCGGCGTCTACGAGGAGACCGTGTTCCGCCTCGGGATCATGGCCGGCGTCGCGGCGCTGCTCGAGAAGGTGCTGGGCCTGCGGCGCGTGATTGCCGCGACCGTCGCGCTCCTGATGTCGGCGGTGCTCTTTTCAGCCATGCACCACATTCCACCTTACGGCGACCCCCTGCACGTCGGGGTCTTTCTCTTCCGTGTGCTGGCCGGAATCTGCTTCGGCCTTCTGTTCTGGTTTCGCGGTTTCGCGATCGCGGTCTACACCCACGCGCTCTACGACCTCTACGTCTTGGTCGTCAGATAACGGGGCCGCCTCGGGCGGGTCTACATCAGACAGCCGGACCCGCTTCGGGTGGGTCTGCGTCAGATAGCGGGCCCGCTTCGGGCGGGTCTACTTCTTGCGCTTGGCGGCTTTGGCAGGCCGTTTGGACTTGATCGCGGGTGCCCGCTTTGCGGCCGCGTCGCGCACGGGCTTGCTCACGGCCTTGCCGGCCTTGCCGGATTTGCCAGACTTGCCGGCCGGGGAGATCTTCGCCGGCACCCGCGCAGGGGCCGCAGGCTTGACCGCCCCGGGTTTGGTGGCCTTGGCGGCTTTGAGGATCGGGACCGCCTTCACCTTGCCGGTCACTTTTCCGTTCTTGGTGACCTTCGCGTCCGAGGGGATAC
>CAYTTF010000062.1:0-16363 GCA_964440665.1 uncultured Myxococcales bacterium
GCCGCGAAGCCGGTGATCCCCTCGCCGCGGCCGAGCTGCACCCGCCCGAGCGCCTGGCGCGGGAAGCCGACGTTGCCGCGCATGGTGAAGTGCTCACCCTCGCCCTCGCCCTCGCGCACGTAGATGCTGGCGATGTCGGCGCGCGCGATCGAAGCGATGTCGCCGCACATCGCCGTCAGCACCTCCTCGAGCGGCTCCTCCCGCTCGCCGAAGCCGATCAGGCGAAAGATTCCGTCCAGCGTGCGATCGCCGCTGTCGTGAACCTGATAGTCGGGCTCCCGGGTGTCCGCGCGTGCGATAGGGGCCATGCGAACAGCGTACGCCCCCAACTGTTTCCGGCAGCTTTCGATCGGGAGAATTCCGGGAAAATTCGTCGTAAGTATTGGGTGCCACCGTACGGGTCCCGGCGGCTCTCTTTCGCTCTATTTCGGCTCTCTCTTGGGGTTCCGGGAGGGGGTACCATGGGCGTTTACACAACTCAGACACGGACGAAACGCGACCGCCGTCGGGTTCGTGATGAGCTGCTCCCGATGTCGACTGCCGCGTCCCCACGACCGGTGGGCGAGGGGGAGCCTCGCGCCAGAAGCACCGGCGGCCGGCGCGCCAGCCTGCAGGCGACCGACTTTCGCGCGGCCGTGGCGGACCACCTGGTGCACACCTGCGCCAAGGAGCTGCGCGACGCCGTGCCGCTCGATTTTTATCACGCCTTCGCGCACACGGTGCGCGACCGGCTGGTGCACCGCTGGCTGGCCACGCAGCGCACGCACCTCGAAGAGGACGTCAAACGTGTCTGCTACTTCTCGTCGGAGTTTCTGACCGGCCGCAGCCTGGGCCTTTGCCTCATGAACATGGATCTCTACGACGCGGCCGTGGAGCTGGCCGCGGATCACGGGTTCGATCTGGGCGAGATCCTGGAGTGCGAAGGGGATCCCGGGCTCGGCAACGGCGGCCTCGGGCGGCTGGCGGCCTGCTTCATGGATTCGCTGGCAACCCTGGAGCTGCCCGCGATCGGCTACGGCATCCGCTACGACTTCGGCATGTTCGAGCAGAAGATCGACGGCGGCCGTCAGATCGAGCAGCATGACAATTGGTTGCAGCTCGGTAACGCCTGGGAGTTGCCGCGCCACGAGGACGCGCAGACCGTTCGCTTCGGCGGGCGGGTCCTGTTCCAGCCCGACCGCGACGGCCGGATACGCGCCAACTGGGTCGACACCCGCGCCGTGATCGGGCTGCCGTACGACTCGTTCATCGTGGGCCACCGCAACGACACCGCCAACACGCTGCGCCTGTGGGCGGCCCGCGCGACACGCGACTTCGACCTGCAGTTCTTCAACGAGGGGGACTTTCGGCGCGCGGTCGAGGAGAAGATCGACACCGAGAACATCTCCAAGGTCCTCTACCCGAACGATCAGAGCGAAGAGGGGAAGGAGCTGCGCCTCAAGCAACAATATTTCTTCGTCGCCTGTTCCATCGCCGACATCATTCGCCGGTTCAAGGCGCGCCACGCCACCTTCGAGGCGTTCCCCGAAAAGTTCGCGATCCAGCTCAACGACACCCACCCGTCGATCGCGGTCGCCGAGCTGATGCGCGTGCTGGTCGACGACGAGGGGCTCGAGTGGGACGCCGCCTGGTCGATCACCGAACGGACCATCGGCTACACCAACCACACGCTATTGCCCGAGGCGCTCGAGCGCTGGCCGGTCGCGCTGTTCGAGCGCCTGCTGCCGCGGCATCTGCAGATCATCTGCGAGATCAACCAGCGCTTTCTCTGGCAGGTGCAGCTGCGCTGGCCCGGTGACGACCAGCGTCTGTCGCGCATGTCGATCATCGAGGAGTCGCCGCGCAAGCAGGTACGGATGGCCCACCTGGCCACCGTCGGCGCCCACAGCGTCAACGGCGTGGCCAAGATGCATTCGGATCTGGTGACCACGCAGCTCTTGAGCGATTTTTACGAGCTGTGGCCGGAGCGCTTCAACAACAAGACCAACGGCGTCACGCCGCGCCGCTGGCTGCTGCATTCGAACCCGCGTCTCACCCGGCTACTTTCGAGCCGCCTCGGCTCGGGGTGGATCGACGCGCCCGAGCTGTCGCGCCTGCAGGCACTGACCGCCCACGCCGACGACGAAGACCTCTTGGAGGGGCTCTACGCGGTCAAGCAGGCCAACAAGCGCGAGCTCATCGGCTTCTGCCACCGGCGCCTCGGCATCGATCTGCCGCCCGACGCGATGTTCGTCGCGCAGATCAAACGGATTCACGAGTACAAGCGCCAGTTGCTGGCGTGCCTCCAGATCATCTCGCACTACTTGATGCTCAAGCGCGACGACAGCGGATCGGCCGGTTCGGCCGAGACGGCCGGATCGACGGCGGTGCCCCGCGTCTACCTCTTTGCCGGCAAGGCCGCCCCCGGCTACCTGATGGCCAAGCTGCACATCCGTCTGCTGAACGACGTGGCGGCGGTCATCAACACCGATCCGGCCGTGCGCGGGCGGCTCGCGATGGCGTTCGTGCCGAACTACGGCGTCTCGCTGGCGCAAGCGATCATTCCGGCCGCCGATCTGTCGGTTCAGATCTCGACCGCTGGCAAGGAGGCCTCCGGCACGAGCAACATGAAGTTCGCGCTCAACGGCGCGCTCACCCTGGGCACGCTCGACGGCGCCAACGTCGAGATCCGGGATGCGGTCGGACACGAAAACTTCTTCCTGTTCGGGCTCGACACCGACGGCGTCGCCGCCAAGCGCGCGGCCGGCTACGATCCGGGCGCCGAGATCGCCCGCAGTCCGGCGCTGGAGGAGGCCCTGGGATTGATCGCCTCCGGCTTCTTCAGCCTCGGCGATCGAGACCGCTATCGGTCGGTGGTCGACAATCTCCGCTACGACGATCCGTTCATGGTCTGCGCCGACTTCGACGCCTACCTGGCGGCCGAAGCGCGCGCGGCGCACGCCTACCGCGATCCGCTCGATTGGTCTCGCCGCGTTCTGCACAACATCGCGGGCGCCAGCCGGTTCTCCAGCGACGACACCATTCGCCAGTACGCCTCCGAGATCTGGGGGCTGCGCCCGGTGAAGACCAACTTCGCGCTGGTCGCCGAGCGTCTCTGACGGGCCGGCTCAGTCCCGCGGCGCCGCGGACGTTTTTCCCGTGCCCGCGCAGGCCGCGACCAGCGCGGGGACGCTGGCGACGGAGTCGGGCGTGTACGCGTACGGCGGCGTCCACTGCATGGCCAGGGTGGTCAAGTTGTTCGCGCCGTCGTTCGCGTCGGTGACGTTGTTCAGAGCCCAGAAGTATCCGGGGTCGGAGGGCGAGAGCATCGTGGTCAGCGGCGAGGCAGGCGTCGGGATGTTCTTGAAATAGCTGTCGTCGACCATCACCAGGGCGCCCATCGTCGAGGCGACGGCGTATTGCTCGATCTGCTGAAAGTAGACGTTGAAGATGTGGACGGAGCCAAAGCGGACGCGCGGTCCAGCCGTCACGTCGGTGAAGAGGTCGTGGTGATAGGTGATGTGGAGCTTTCCGGTGTCCTGATCTCCGTTGGTATCGGAGTGTCCGACGATCCCGGTGTCTCGGTGGTCGTGGTAGCGGGTCCAGGAGATCGTCACGAAGTCGGAGGCGCGCGTGATGTCGACCAAGCCGTCGTAGCTTCCGGCGTCGGCGGTGCGGTCGCTCGACAGATCGCAGTGATCGATCCAGATGTTGGTGGAGCCGTTCAAGCTGATGGCGTCGGTGCCGGTATCCGCTGCGGTCGGTTTGGAGATCACCAGGTTCTTGATGATGATGTTCGCGCTGCCGGTCAGGTTAAGTCCGCCGCCGATGAACCCCGAATTGGCGCCTGTGCCGATGACGGTCTTGTCCGAGGAGACCCTGATATCGGTCGTGGCCGATCCGCCGTCGGCCGCTGCCGGGAACGTGATCACCCCGCTCAACTGGATGACGAGAGGCCCGGGCGTCTTGTCGCCCGCGTAGGTCGTCAACTGGGCAAGGGCGTTCGGGTCCGACGCGTCGATGAGGACGGGCGTCCCCGATCCGCCGCCGGTCGTACTGCCGTTGGTGGTGGCGAACCCGACCAGCTCGTCCGGGCAGGGGATGGGCAGCGAGCCATCGGTGACCGGCTGCGGGCCATCGGCATCGAGCCCCGCCGCGTCGGTGGCAACGCCCCGAAAAGGGTAGATCCGGACGTCGCAGCCGACGCCGACAAACGCGGCGGCGAGCGCCACCAGCGCGCCGGCACGGACCTTTCGCTCCACGTTCACATAGTACGCGGTTGCCGGTGAACCGCCGGGTGGCTCCTGGGACACTCACTGCACGGTAGAACGATGTTGTCCCGAGTCGGCAATGACAGGTCCGCGCGAACCTCCCGCGATCCCGCGACAGTCCGGGTGACGCGGCGTGCCGGAAGCCGGCACGCGGTTGATCCCGCGACGACAAGGGGAGAGGCCGCGTGTAAACTGGTACCCGTGCCGTCTTCCACCGGCCTGCGTGCCGACGGCGCCCAACGGTCGCCCACCCCGGTGGCGACCGCCGCGCCGAAGAATCCACCGTCGCCAGTGTTGGTGCCAGCGCCGGCGCCCGCGTTCGCAGACGACGGCGAGCTGGTTGCTGCACTGCGCCTCGGCGACAGCCGCGCGCGGCTGATCCTGGTCGAGCGTTACGAGCCGCTGGTCGAGCGTCTGGTGGCCGGCGCGCTCGGCATCGACGCCGAGATCGCGGACGTGATCCAGGATGTCTTCGTGGCGGTTCTGGAGGGCATCCGGAATCTCAAGGACGCCTCGGCGTTGCGGAGCTGGATCGCGACGCTGGCGGTGTTCACGGCGCGCGGGCGCATCCGACGTCGGCGGCGCTGGCGCTGGATCCGTTTCGTGGCCCCGGAGGATGTTCCCGAGGTACCGGTGGCCGCCCCGCAGGGCGAAACCCGCGAAGCGGTGCGCGCGACGTACAGCATTCTCGCCGAGTTCCCCGCCGACGAGCGCATCGCGTTCTCGCTGCGGTTCATCTCGGAGATGCAGCTCACCGAGGTGGCGTCGGCTTGCAGCGTATCGCTGGCGACGATCAAACGTCGGCTCGCGCGCGCCGAACGTCGTTTCGTCGAGGCGGCGGGCGCGCACCCCGCGCTCGACGAGCGGCTGGCGCGCGGTGGGCGTTGGGGGAAATCGTGACCGAGGGAATGTGGGAATGTGGGCAGTGTCCGAGAGGGAGTGTTTGAAATGAACGCGGAGCTCGAGTCAGTCCTGGCCGAAGTGGGTCGTACGGTCCGCGCGGAGGCGCGTCGCCGCCAGCTGGTTCCGGAGATCCAGGCGCGCCTCGCCCATCTGGAGAGCCGACGCGTTCGGCCCCGGGCGCTGCGCTGGTCCTTCGCCCTCGGCGGCGCGGGTCTTTGTGCGGCCACGGCGGCGATCCTGATCTTGCGACCGCATCCCCTCTCGTTCGCGATCGCGGGCGCGGCAGGCAATGGAGAAGTGGGCGCGTCCCTGGTGGCGCCGGGCGCGCATCCGCTCGAGCTGCATTTTTCGGACGGCTCGGCGGTCACGCTGCCGCCGCGCGCCAAGGCCCACGTCGACGCGCTCGACGGTCAGGGCGCGACGCTGGCGATCGAAGACGGCACCCTCGAAGTCTCGGTGGTCCATCGCGCGCGCACCCACTGGCAGGTGCGTGCCGGCAGCTACCGAATCCAGGTCACCGGCACGCGGTTCGCCGCCGGCTGGGACCGGCGATCGCAGTCGCTCACCGTCAACATGCATGAAGGCTCGGTGCTGGTCAGCGGTCCCGGTCTCGAGGAGCCCGTTCGGGTGGTGACCGGCCAGCGGCTGCAGGCCAATGCCGGCGGCGCGAATCTGGGGTTCGAGGCCTCGCACGATATTGTGGCGCGCGAGGAGATGGCGCCGCTGCCGGACTTGTCGGGCGAAGGCGCGGCACCGGCCCCGGCACCCACCTTGGCGCCCGTGCCGATCGATCTGCCGGCGGAGCGCAACCCCGCGCCGGCACGCGCCCGGCACGTGGAGGCTATGGCCGCCGGCCACGCCGGGCCGCCCTCGCCCGGCGACTGGCGGATCCAGGCTGGGCGCGCCGAGTACCGCGAGGCGCTGGCGGCCGCGGTGCTCGAAGGATGGCGGGCCGAGTGCGGGCGTCTCGGCGCCGACGATCTGGTTCTGCTGGGCGACGTGGCTCGACTGGCGGGCGATCTGAACCGGGCCGAAGAGGCCTATCGGTCGGCGCGCCGACGCTTTCCCGAGGCCGATCGTCCGAGCTTCGCGCTCGGCCTCATCGCTTTCGAGGGACGGCACGACTACCGGACCGCGGGCGATTGGTTTGCGGGCTACCTGCGGTCTTTTCCGCGGGGGCCGCTGGCCCGCGAAGCGGCCGGTCGTCTGATCGAATCGCGGCTCAAGGCCGGTGACGACGGGCGGGCGCGGGAAGCCGCCAGCAGCTACTTGCGCGCGTTCCCCGACGGACCGCACGCCGCCTTGGCACGACGCACGGTCACCCCGTGATCCGGCGGCGCGGCGGCGCGCTCACCGCCACCGTCGTCGTCCTGGCTGCGCTCGCCTGGTCCGAACGTTCGCGTGCCGCGCTCGATTCGTCGGGTCATCCTCTGCGCGTCGTTCTATTCAGCGCGACCAGCGACGATCCGCTGGCCGGTCGGATCGACGCGGAGCTGAGGGCGCTCGGATTCCAGGTCTCCCGCGCCGCCGTCGCGCCCGAGCTCGACATCGAGGCGCTGGTCGGTCGGGCCCTGGGGGGCGGCGTGCGCGCGGCCGTCGTGGCGGACGGACATCGCACCGAGGTCTGGATCGCCGACGAGGGCTCGGCGCGCGTGGCGCTCCGGCAGGAGCTGGAAGTCGACGAGACCTCGGGGCTGCAATCGGTCCTCGCGCTGCGGACCGTCGAGTTCCTGCGCATCAGCATGGGCCTGGGCGTTTCGCCCGTCGCGCCGTTGCCGCCACCGCCCGCGGCCGTGGTCGTCGCGCCACCGGCGCCGCGGCCCGCCGTCTCGGGGCGGTGGCTGGCGATCGACGTCTCGTCTGGTGTGCTGGCCAGCGTCGGTCGGCTGGCACCGCTGGTGATCGCCGGCGCCAGTCTGCGGGCCGGTCTGGGCGGCCTCTTCGGCCTCGAGGTCTGCGCCTATGCGCCGCTCGCCGGGTCGGGGCTCTCGGACGGCGCGGATCAGATTCGCACGTCGGTCTGGTTGGCCGGAGCCGGGCTGCTGCTGGCGCCGCGCGCCGAGCGGCGGTTGGCGCTGGAGGCCGCGCTGGGGACGATGGTGTTCGTGGTGCGCTCGACGGGGTCGACCAGCTCGGAGACGATCGGCGACACCGATCAGGGATTGGGCGTCGCCCTTTACGGACATGGGGCGGCGCGGCTTCAGCTGGCGTCGCATTGGTCGCTGCGCGTCGACCTGATGGGCGGGGGGGCTCTCCGGCGCCCGGTCATCGTCTTTCCGAACGGAGACGCCGCGAAATGGGGCACCGCATTTGCCGCCGGATTGGGCGGCGCCGAGATGCGGTTCTAGGTCCCGGTTCCGTGAGCCGCGCTCCAAGGACCGTGACACTCATTCGACGTATGTCGGCCTCACGTAGGTGGGTTTGGGTCGGGATCGTCGTCGCGCTCTGTCCGGGGGTGGCGGGCGCGGGGCCGCGCCTGGCGCAGGCGCAGGATCCCGCCGCAAAAGTGACGCAGCTGAACCGCGAGGCGCTGGCGGCGATCGACAAGCGGGAATTCGAGAAGGCGCGCGAGCTGCTCAAGAAGGCGCTCGATTTTTGCCAGACCTCGGGGCTCACGCAGCATCCGGTCGCGGCGCGGACGCACGTCCACATGGGCGTGGTCATCATCGAAGGGTTCAAGAACCGCGAGCTCGGCATGAAGCAGTTCGCCGAGGCGCTCGCGATCGAGCCCGGCATCGTGCTCACGCCGTCGCTGGCCACGCCGGAGCTGAACGAGGCGTTCGACGACGCGAAGGCAGGCGGACCCGGGGGACCCGTGCCGTCTTCGGCGGGGCTGCCTGCGCCGCCGCTCGAGGCAGGTGAGGAACACCCACCCGCCGAAGCGGCGCCCAAGCCGGCGGCCTCGTCGACGGGATTCGCCTACCACACCGTGAGCGCGGTCAAGCAGGGGAACGCCATTCGGGTCACCGTCAACGTCGACGAGAACCTGAAGTTCCACAAGATCGTGCTCGCCTACCGGCCGCAAGGAACCAGCGAGTTCCTGGGGCGGCAAATGGATCCGGTGGGCGCCGGCGCCTACAGCGCCGAGATCCCCGATCACGCCACCACCGGTTCCTCGGTCGCCTACTACATGGAGGCGCAGGACGACGACGGGCAGCCGGTGGCCAACCGCGGCACGGAGGAGCAGCCGCTGGTCATCCAGCTGGGAGGATCCGAAGCGCACGGCTCCAGCGACCACGCGCACGCCACGGTCGAGAAGCATGCCGAGGAAAAAACCACCAGCCACGAGGAAGGCGACGAAGAAGACGGCACCAAATGGTTCGCCAGTCTGCAGATTGGCAGCGGCGCCGGCTACACCTCGGGGACGACCGAGCTCAACCTCAGTGGCTCTGTCCCGGGGACGCTGTCGGGCGCGCTCATCGGCCAGGTCGTTCCGGAGGTCGGCTACTGGTTGCACCCCGATCTCCTGATTTCGGGGCAGGGGCGAATCCAGATCGTGAGCGGGCCCACCGAGTACGTCGACCCCAACACGGGACACACCTACAACGACACCGCCTGGGCGTTCGCGCTGTTCGCCAAGGCGACCTGGCTGTTCGGGTCCGACGACTTCCGACCGTTCCTTTCGGCCGGTGTCGGCGGCGGGCAGATCCGGCACGTCATCACCTACAGCGCCCTCAACGATTGCGGCGCCGCCCGTAACCAGAAGTGCGTCGACACGGTGGCGGCGGGTCCGGCCCTCGCCGAAGGGGGCGGTGGCTTTTTCTACCATCTCAATTCCAGCTTCTCGCTGATGCTCTCGAGCAACGTCGAGCTGGCGGCGCCAAAATTTACCGTCAACGTCGATCTCGACGCGGGCCTAGCGCTCAACTTTTGAACGATCGACGAAGACCCATGGTTGGTGATTCCATCCGATGCTGGCTGCTGGCGCCTCTGGCGTTCGCCATCGGTTGTTTGACGCCCGCCGGATACGACCGCGGCGTCGACGGTGGCGGGCCGGGGGCGGCAGGGGCCGGCGGCGTGGGCGCGACGGCCGGCTCGACGGGCGCCGGCGGGAGCGCGGGGAGCGGCGCGCACGCCGGCACCGCTGGCCAGGCTGGAACCACCGGCACAGTCGGCACAGCGGGCACAGCCGGCACAGCCGGATTGACGGGCGTGGCGGGCCGCGGCACCGGCGGAACCCCCGCGCCGACGGGGACGGCGGGAACGGGCGGCGGCGCTGCGGGGACGGGTGGCCCACCGCCGGGGACGGTGCTCTACATGGACAACTTCGAATCCGACACCGCCTCCGCGATGGCGACCGGTTGGCTCCAGGGAGACACCACCACCGGCCTCGGCACCTGGTCGGTCGTGAGCGACGGAACCAAGGTACTTCAGGGGGTGGCCACCGGAAGCGATTTCACCGTCGATATCGGGGGGAACGTCGGCTGGACCGACTACACGTTCCAGGTGGACGTCAAGGTGATCTCCGGCGCCAGCTGGCAGGTCGGGGTCTACGGGCGCTTCGCGCTGGGAACCGACAAGGCGAACTTCTACGAGGCGTACATGGACGACAGCGGCGGGGTCAAGCTGCGGGTAAAGAAGGACGGGAGCACCACCGATCTCGGGACCAAGAGCAAGGCGACCTCGGCGCCGACGCTCAACACGACCTACACCTTCAAGCTCGACATGCACGGCGGGAACATCACCATCTCCGTGAACGGCGTGGTGCGCGTGACGGTGGCCGACGCGACGCTGACCGCGGGCGGCATCGGCGTGATCGTGTCGAACTGTACCGCCGAGTTCGACAACGTCGTCGTCACGGAGTAACGATATTCCACATTCGACCTCGACCCGTGAAACCGTTCCTCGACCAAGACTTTCTGCTCGACACGCCGACCGCGGTCGACCTGTACCACGGCGTCGCCGCGCGCCAGCCGATTCTCGACTACCACTGCCACCTGTCGCCGCAGCAGATCGCCGACGACCACCGCTTCCGCTCGATCGCCGAGATCTGGCTGGAAGGCGATCACTACAAGTGGCGGGCGATGCGCGCCGACGGCGTCCCCGAGCGCGCCATCACCGGCGACGCGTCGGACTGGGAGAAGTTCGAGGCGTGGGCCAAGACCGTTCCCCACACGCTGCGCAATCCGCTCTACCACTGGACGCACCTCGAGCTGCGGTTCCCCTTCGGCGTCAAGGACAAGCTCCTCGGACCGGCCACCGCGCGCGAGATCTTCGACCATTGTAACCGTCGGCTGGCCGAGGACGGATTCACGACGCAGGGGCTCCTGCGGCAGTTCGACGTGCGGGTGGTCTGCAGCACCGACGATCCGGTCGACGATCTGGAGCCGCACCGCCGCCACGCCCAGAACCGCGGCGCGTTCACCAAGCTTTTCCCGACTTGGCGTCCGGATCGCGTGCTCGCCCTCGGTGACCTGCCCGCCTGGAACGCCTGGCTGGATTCGCTGGGCGCCGCGGCCGGCGCGTCCGTGGGGACGCTCACCGAGCTGCGCGATGCGCTCGCCAAGCGGCACGAGTTCTTTCACGCCAACGGTTGCCGGGCCTCGGACCACGGCCTCGAGCGCATCTACGCCGCCGGTTATGGCGAGCGCGAGGTGGAGACGATCTTCGCCAAGGCACGCGCCGGCCAGCCGCCCGCCCCGGAAGAGATCGAAAAGCTCCGCTCCGCGCTCCTCTATGACCTGGCCGTGATGGACCACGGGCGCGGGTGGGTCCAGCAATTCCACCTGGGCGCCCTGCGCGACACCAGCACGCGTGGCCTACGGGCGCTCGGTCCCAACACGGGCTACGACGCGATAGGCGATTTTCCGCAGGCGCAGGCGCTGGCGCGGTTCCTCGATCGCCTGGACGCCGACGGCCAGCTGACCAAGACCATCGTCTACAACCTTCACCCCGGCGACAACGAGGCCTTCACCACCATCGTCGGATGCTTCCAGGACGGGTCAATCCCCGGAAAGATGCAGTTCGGCAGCGGCTGGTGGTTCCTGGACCAGCTCGACGGGATGCGAAAGCAGCTCGACGCGCTGTCGAACATGGGGCTGCTCTCCCGTTTCGTGGGGATGTTGACCGACTCGCGGAGCTTCCTGTCGTTCTCGCGCCACGAATACTTTCGGCGGCTGCTCTGCAACCTGCTCGGTACCGACGTCGAACGCGGTCTCCTGCCGAACGATCTCGAGCTGCTGGGCGGTCTGGTCGAAGACGTCTGCTTCCGCAACGCCCACGCCTATTTCAAGTTCGATTAGGGTCCGATCGAGAGTGGCGGGGCCGGTAGCGGGCGCTCCGTCACGCCGGATCCGGCCGCGGGGGGCGCGATCTTCACGCCCGGCGCCTGGACGGTGTGCGGCCCGACGTCCTTGGTCACCGAGACCGGTGACTTCGCGTCGGCGAAGTCGTTCTCACCGACGAAGATGGACTGCGTCTCCCCGCCGCGGACATTGAGGAAGCTGTCCGTGCCGGGCGCCGCAAAGGAGCCGTGCACGAACGCCCGCTTGACGTTGGAGAGCTCAATGACGGGCGTGGCCGCGTGCGGCGTCAGGGTCCTGAAATCGAAAAGGTGTACATCGTCGCTGTGGTCAATCGTCAAGGAGGGACCTGCCGCGGTATCGATCCGCACCCCGCTGAGCGCGAGATGGCTGGCGTCCTCGATGCTGAGCCCCTTCTGCGCCACCAGGTCCACGTCGGTCAGGGTCACGTTTTCGATCCGCGCCTCTTCGAGTCCCAGGATCGCGCCCGCCTCGCCCGCGGAACCGCTGATGCCCGACAGATGGATGTTGCGAAAGCGCGGCGTCCGCTCGGAGACCGGTTCGGGCGGCGCGTTGGTGTAATAGAGGTTCAGGGTGATTGCCTCCTCGCGGACGTTCTTCATCACGATGTTCTGGACGCGGACGTCCTCGACGACGCCGCCACGTCCGCGCGTCGACTTGATGCGGATGCCGCGATCGGTGCCGTCGAAGACGCAGTTCGAGACCGCGATGTGCTTGATGCCGCCCGAGATCTCGCTGCCCATCGCGACACCGGAGTGGCCATGCCCCATGGTGCAGTTGGTGACCGTGATGTTCTCGGCGGCGCGGCCGATCCGCCGCCCCTGCCGGTCGCGCCCAGATTTGATGGTGATGCAGTCGTCGCCCACGCTGATGTGGCAGTCGGCGATGTGAACGTTGCGGCAGGATTCGGGGTCGATGCCGTCGGTGTTGGGGGCGTCCAGCGGATTGTCGATGGTCAGGCCACGCACGGTGACGTCATCGCTGTAAACCGGGTTGACCGTCCAGAAGGGTGAGTTCCGGATGGTGAGGTCCTCGATCGCGACGTTGTGACATTCGATGAGCTGGATGAGCGGCGGTCGCAGGAAACCCATCTCCAGGTTCTGGCGATCGTCGGGCCACTCGAGGTTGGGGTTCATCCGGGCGAACTCCTTCCGCCACTTGGAGTCGGCCCGCCAGACGCCGGTCTTCTGGTGTTCATCCTTGAGCGCGCGCAGGTACTTCCACCAGGCCGCCCCCTGCCCGTCGATGGTGCCGCGCCCGACGACGGCGACGTTCGTGGCCCGATCGGCGTAGATGAGGGGCGAGAAGTTGAACACCTCGGTCCCTTCCCAGCGCGAGCGGACCATCGGCAGGTAGTCGTCGAAGTTGTCGCTGAACTTCAGGACGGCCCCGGCGTCGACGTAGAGCGTGATGTTGCTGGCGAGGTGAATCGGCCCGGTCAGGTAGGTGCCGCCACCGAGATAGACCGTGCCGCCGCCGGCGGCCGAGGCGGCGGCGATGGCTTTGCGGATGGCGCCGGTGTTCTTGGTCTTGCCGTCGGCGACGCCGCCGAACGCGCGAATGTCGTAGACCGGGGCCTTCGAGACGCGGGGCGCTGGCGTCGGTGTCGGTGTCGGTGTCGCCGGCGTCGCGGAGACGGTTCCAGCTCCGAGCCAGAACGCCAGCAGCGCGGACGTGAAAGCGATTTTGGTCAGCAACGCCGTCTTATCGTGTAGGCCGCTCTAGGGAACGTCGATGCTCGCGCAGCCGTACTTGATCTGAACGGCGCCGGCGCCGGCGGTCTGGATCATGGTGCACCAGGCGCCAAAGACTTCGACCGCCGTGTCGTTGGTGTCGGTGTACGCCCAGCCGTTGATCATGTTGGGATCGTTGGGAATCTTGTTCAGGTCGGGACCCAGGTAGACGCCCAGCTTGGTCGGGTCATTGGGGACCGGGGGCCGGGTCGCCAGCGGAAAGAGGCAGCTCGAGATCTGACCGGTGATCGAATTGAGAGCCGAGCTCAGGGTGCCCATGTCGTTGGCGAGATAGAAGTGCGGGGCGAGCGGGTTGGTCGAGCCGGCCGGGACTTCGCCGCCGGCGTCGGCCATCATGTTGAGGGTTGACGTGTCGCTGGCTTTGTCGGTTGCGATACCGATGACGAAGGTCGGGAACCCGGCGGTCCTGGCGTTCATCACCGCCGTGACGGCGTAGGGCCTGGCGGCGGAGGTGCTCTCGCCGGACGGAATGGCCGCACAGGAGGGCTCGCCGTCGGTTGCCAGCACGATGTACTTGGGGTTCGGGTCGGCGGTAATCGACCTGAGGTAGGTGACGGCCGCGTTGATCGCGTCGCCCGTCGGTGTGCCATTGCCGGCGTCCGTCGTCACGTTGATAGCGTCCGTTACCGCCTTGGCGTTCGTGGCGGCGATTTGCACGTCGATGGCGGTGGTGACGCTGCCGGCCACGCAGGCCGAGCCCGACCCCTCCGGGAACGACTTCATCCCCCACAGGACCGAAGCGTCGGTGGCCGTAATGACGCTCTTGAGGGTTGGGATCACGATGCTCCACTTCGACGCGGTGGTCGAGGCGTTGGGTGGATCTTCCATCGACGCAGAGCGATCGAGGACCAGCAGGAGATCGGCGTTCTTGGGCGTCGGGTTGAACTGATAGATGCCGCAGGTGCGATCGGTGCCCCCACCGCCGCCCGTTCCCGGGCCGGTCGATCCGGCCGTGCCGGTGCTTCCGGTTGTCCCCGCGGAGCCGGCGGCGCCGGCACCGCCCGCGCCGCCCGAGCCCACCATCGAGACCGCGCCCGCTTGACCACCGTTTCCGGCGGTGCCGGACATCTTGGTGCCGGCGCAGCCCCCGGAGAGGACCACGACCAGCAGCGAAACGGATGCGTCGAATTTGTTCAAGAACGACTCCAACGGGGCCGCGCCAGCACCCCCAGGCAACTGGCGCGGCCCCGCCAAATTTTGCAAATTTTGATTGACCGCCCGCTCAAATGCGGGCGGACCATGGTGGTGAAGAGGTCTTGCCGGCTAAGTGTCCACACCCCCCGCCCACAGCTCAGTGCCGCTCCGCTGGGTCTCCCGGATCCTGAAAGCGGAATTATTTCAAGCCGATACGGCGATAGGTGTTTCGGTCGTGGACCGCGATGAAGGACTTGCGGACACCGTTGGTTTAGGCGTAAGGCAATAGTGTCCATGTCGATCCCTCCGTTCAGCCGCCTCAGCGGACGTTATAGATGGTTGGTTTGTTCGTTGCTGTTCATTGCAACGACGATCAACTACATGGATCGACAGATCCTCTCCCTGCTCAAACCAATACTCGACGACCAGCTGCATTGGACAAACGAACAGTTCGGTCAGGTCAACGCCGCATTTCAGGCGGCGTACGCCGTTGGACTGATGCTGTTCGGGGCGGTCATCGATCGGGTCGGCGTGCGGGTGGGGTACGCGATTTCGATCGCGGCCTGGAGCCTGGCCGCCGTCGGGCACGCCGGCGTCGCCACCGTCGGTGGCTTTCTGGCCGCGCGGGTGGCGCTGGGGCTCGGCGAGGGGGGGAACTTTCCGTCGTCGATCAAGGCGGTGGCGACCTGGTTCCCACAAAAGGAACGGGCCTACGCGACGGCGCTCTTCAATTCAGGTGCAAACGTTGGCGCAATCATCGCGCCGGCCATTATTCCGTTGATTGCCTTCACCTGGGGATGGCAGTCTGCGTTCATTGGAATGGGCGCGGCCGGTCTGCTGTGGCTGTTCCTCTGGCTGCCGCTCTACGACGTGCCGGAGAAGGTCGCGCGCGTGACGCAGGACGAGCTGGCCCACATCCGCGGCGATGCCGATCTCGTGGCCGGGGAGGCCGGGTCCGCGCGCATCGGGTGGGGTGAGCTCCTCCGCTACCGACAGACCTGGTCGTTCATCATGGCCAAGCTGATGACCGACCCCGTGTGGTGGTTCTTCCTCATTTGGCTGCCGGACTATTTCAAGAAGACGCGGCACCTCGACCTGAAGAAGAGCTGGGTCCACCTGGTGACGATCTACGCGATCATCACGGTGCTCTCCATCGCCGGCGGCTGGCTGACCGGCTACCTTGCCCGCCGCGGCAACGACGTGAGCCGCGCCCGCAAGACGGCCATGCTGCTCTTCGCCGCCTGTGTGGTCCCGATCCTGTTTGCCACCCACGTCAGCCCCTGGGGCGCGGTGTTCCTGATCGGCATCGCGGGGGCGGCGCACCAGGCCTGGTCGGCGAATCTGTTCACCACCGTCTCGGACATGTTTCCCAAACGCGCCGTGGCCCGGGTGGTGGGGATCGGTGGCATGGCCGGCTCGGTGGGCGGCATCATTTTTCCACTCTACGCCGGGAAGCTGCTCGACCGCTTTTCGGCGGCGGGCAACGTCACCGCCGGTTACGCGGTGCTGTTCAGCATTTGCGGGTTCGCCTATTTGGTCGCCTTTGCCGTGAATCACCTGCTGGCTCCGCGGTTCGAGCCGTTTGTGCTGGCGAGCGAACACTCTTAGCCTGGCCGTATTGTGAAAGCGGCCCACGTCGAAAGACGGCCGCAGGTGTCGGTGCGCTCTGCTGTGCCGTCGGGGCCGAAGCAGCCGCGCAGCCCCAGGCGACGTTGTATTCGCCGCCCCCGCCCAGGCCTGGAAAGTGCGTGCCCGCCGCGAAAGCCGTACCCGTGAGCCTTCGCCAGAAGGTCCGGACACCCAATTGTCAAACGTTTCACCCATGACTCAACAACAGCGAGGGGTACCGATGACTAACCGGATTTTGCCGTGTATTGGAACTGTAGCTGTCGTGACGCAGCTCTTCCTTTTCCTGGGCTGTGGCGGTAGCAACAGCCCCAGCACCGGCACCGCCGGCACCAACGGCGCCGCAGGCGCGACGGGCTCCGGCGCCGCAGGCACGACGGGCTCCGGCACGGCAGGCACGACGGGCTCCGGCGCCGCGGGCACGACGGGCTCC
>CAYTTF010000063.1:0-16219 GCA_964440665.1 uncultured Myxococcales bacterium
GTGACGGTGGTGGCGCCGGCGGGCTATCCGCTGTTGCCGGACCTGGCGGCCGTGCGGGCAGCCGATTCGCTTTCCGGCGAGATCGTGATAGCGAACGGCCCAAGTCTGCCCGTCGCCCTCGAAGCGTAGGCGCCGTCGCGTCAGACCCGGGGCTGGCGGGCGGAGGCCGGGACGGCTAGAGCGTCTTCTTGATCATGTCTTCGATTTTGGCGCGCGGCACCGCACCGACGACCTGACCGGCGACCTTCCCATCCTTGAAAACCAGCAGGGTGGGGATGCTCCGGATGTCGTACTGCGACGCGACCTCCGAATTCGAGTCGATGTCGCATTTCCCGACCCGGACCTTGCCGTCGTAGTCCTTGGCCAGGGCCTCGACGTGCGGCGCGATGGCGCGGCAGGGGGCACACCAGGCGGCCCAGAAGTCCACCAGTACGGGGATCTTCGAGCCCAGGACCTCGGTCTGGAAGTTCGAGTCGGTGACTTCGACGATGTTCTCGCTTGCCATGCGCATGGCTTAGCACGCCGGGGTGCCGTGTCCAAGCCTGCGCGTCGACGGCCACGCCAGGGCGGTCGACGGGTCGAATTGCCGGAACATGGTAGATCTGAGGTGTGGCGACCTTGACGGCGGTCGAGATCGGGGTTTACGCGCTCGCGGCCACGATCTACCTCAGCTACCTCCTCGGTCTACGCAGGTCGGCCGACAAGGTCGGCCGGTTGGTGCTGGCGCTGGGCCTGGTGCTCCACTTCGTGGACGTCGGCGCGCGCTGCATTCACGGGGTGAACCCGATCTCGTCGACGCCCGAGGCGATGTCGTTGGTGGCGTTCCTGATCGCGGCCGGCTACTTCCTGGCGACGCTGCGCTACCGGCTGGCGGCCGCCGGCGCGTTCGCGGTGCCGGCGGCGCTGGCGCTGCTGGTGCTGGCGCGGGTGGTGCCGGCCGAGGCCGACGCGCCGGCGATGGGCTCGCTCGGCCGCGCGCACGTGTTGCTGGCCAGCATCGGCGTGGCGGTCTTCGCGCTGGCCGCCGTGCTGGCGTTCCTTTATCTGATCGAGGACCGGCAGCTAAAACGCAAGCAGTTCGGTCGCGTGATGGGTCAGGGGACGCCGCTCGACACGCTGGACCGGCTGGCGCTTCGCTGCGTGTCGATCGGATTCCCGATCTTCACGGTCGCCATCGTGACCGGGGCGATGTGGGTCGCGCGGCTGGGGCTCCTCCGGCACGCCACGGCGCTGCGTCCCGAGTACCTTTTCGCGGTCGCGACCTGGGTCGCCTTCGGCATCCTGCTGGTGGCACGGGTTGGCGCCGGGTGGCGCGGGCGGCGCGCGGCCTGGTTGACGCTGGGGGGGTTCGGCGGCGCGATGCTGGTGCTCGCCACCTACTTCCTGCGACACGCGGCGTGACGGATGGGCACCTCGGCCATCGACGTTCTCGTCATCGGTGTCTCGCATCGGACGGCGCCGGTCGCCATGCGCGAGCGGCTGGCGATCGTCCCCGAGGCGATGGGCACCACGCTTGCCGAGCTGGCGGCGTTGCCGTCCGTGCGCGAAGTGGCGCTGATCTCGACCTGCAATCGGGTGGAGATCTACGCGGCGGTCGAGGACGCCGACCGCGCGGCGCAGGGCCTGGCCGAGGTGCTGGCCTCGCGGGCCGGCGTGACGTCGCTGGAGCTGGGGGCGCACCTTTACGAACGACGCGACACCGACGCGGTCCAGCACCTCTTCCGGGTCGCCTCCAGCCTCGACTCGCTGATCCTCGGCGAGCCGCAGATTCTCGGTCAGACCAAGCAGGCGCACGAGACGGCCAAGCGGGGCGGTAGCTCCGGGACCGTGCTCAACGCCTGCTTCCAGCGTGCGTTCCGGGTCGCGCGCCGGGTGCGGCGCGAAACCGCCATCGCGCGCAACCCGGTCTCGGTCAGCTCGGTGGCGATCGAGCTGGTGCGCCAGGTGTTCGGCGATTTCGCGGGACGCCAGGTGCTGGTGGTCGGCGCGGGGAAGATGTCGGAGCTGGCGGCGCGCACGCTGCGCACGCACGGCGCGACGCTGACGGTGACCAACCGGACCCGCGCCCGAGCCGACGAGCTGGCCAAGCGCTTCGGCGCGACCGCCAGCGACTGGAGCGCCCTGACCGGTGCGCTCACCCGGGCCGACATCGTGATCGCCTCGACGGGGGCCCAGCGGCCGGTGCTGACGCACGCGATGCTGGCGCAGGTCCAGCGCGCGCGCCGCGGCCGACCTCTGTTCCTGCTCGACATCGCCGTTCCGCGCGACGTGGAACCCGCAGCGGGCCAGCTCGGCGGCGTCTACCTGGCCGACATCGACAATCTTCAGAAGGTCGCCGACGAACACCGCGAAGGCCGCAAGAGCGAAGCGGCGGACGCCGAGGCGATCGTCGAGCAAGAGGTCGGTCGATTCGTGAAGGCCTGGCGCGGTCGTCAGCTGGCACCGACGGTGACGGCGCTCCGGGCGCACGTCCTCGGGGTCGCGCAAGCCGAGGCCAGCCGGATCTCCGCGACGATGCCCGGGCTCGGTGAGCGCGAGCGCCGCGCGCTGCTCGACCTGGCCGACGGGATCGCCAAGAAGCTGCTCCATGCGCCGCAGATGGCGCTGCGCAACGACGACACCGATGGCCTGTCGCTGGTGACGGCGGTGCAGCGCCTGTTCGAGCTCCAGGTCGCGACGGCGACGGCGACCGAGCCCGAATCCGAAGACGACGACGTGCCCGCGGCGCGCAATTTGGACGACAAGAAGGTGGCCGGGCATTGACCGCGGGCAAGACGATCGTCATCGGCACGCGCGGCAGTTTGCTGGCGCGCTGGCAGGCCGCGGAGATCGGGCGCCTGCTGCGCGCGGCGCACCCGGGCTTGGAGGTGAGCGAGCGGATCATCGTCACCGCCGGGGATCGGAGCCAGACCGGTCCGGTCGTGGATCTCGGCGGCAAGAGCGTCTGGGTCAAGGAGATCGAGGACGCGCTCTTGTCGCGCGACGTCGACCTGGCGGTTCACAGCATGAAAGACGTCCCCACCGATCTGGCGGCGGGGCTGGCGATCGTGGCAGTGCCGAAGCGGGCCGATCCGCGCGATGCGATCGTCAGCCGAACCGGCGCCGGCCTGGACGCCCTGCCATCCGGGTGTCGCGTCGGCACCTCGAGCCTGCGGCGCGTCTGCCAGCTTCGCGCCGCGCGCGGCGATCTCGACATCGAGATCCTGCGCGGCAACGTCGACACGCGTTTGCGCAAGGTCAGCGAAGGGTTGGTCGACGCGGCCGTGCTGGCTTCGGCCGGTCTCGATCGCCTGGGATTTGCCGAGCGCATCGCCGAGCGTCTCGATCCGGCGCGCATGCTACCGGCCATCGGACAGGGCGCGCTCGCGCTCGAGGCCCGCGCCGACGACGCACGCGTCGTTTCGTTTTGCCGCGCGCTCTGCGACCCGACGGCCGAGACGACGGTGGCCGCCGAACGGGCCCTGCTGGCTGGCCTGGGCGTCGGCTGCCGCACGCCGGTCGCCGGCTACGCCACGCTAGCCGACGGTCGGCTCACGGTGGCGGGCCTGGTCGGCCGTCCCGATGCCTCGGAGATGATCGCGGAGACCGTGGCCGGCGCACCGGAGGACGCCGCTGCGCTGGGCGCCGATCTGGCTCGCCGCCTGCTGGCCCGAGGCGCCGATCGGATTCTCCGTGATCTGGAGTTGCACACGGCGCGCGTTGTAAGTCATTGAATTCACTGGGTCGATTGGCTGGTTGCTTGACCGCGGTCGGCGGCGGAGCTATCAGCATCGGCTCACGATGTCCGGTCTCACGAGGCACAACCCCAGGCGCTCGTCGCCGACAAGACCCTGGCTGGACGTGCCCTTCGAACCGAGCGTTGCCCGCAGAATCCTGACCGGTGAGCCGGAATTTCCCGTCGCGCTGACCCGGATGCCAAGCCCGGCCCGGGTGCTTTGGGTCCGCGGTCGCCTGCCCGATCCCAACCAACCGGCGCTGTCGATCGTGGGCGCCCGAGCCGGGACCGTGGTCGGTTGCCGGCTGGCCGCCGAGCTGGCTGCGACCGCCGTCCGCCGGGGATACGCCATCGTCTCCGGTGGCGCGCTGGGGATCGACGCGGCCGCGCATCGCGGCGCCCTCCAGACCGGCGGCGCAACCTTTGCGGTCCTCGGCTGCGGGGTCGACGTCGTCTACCCGGATCGGCACGCCACCCTGTTCGCCGATATCGCCGCGACCGGGGGTCTCCTGTCCGAATACCCGCCCGGCACGCCACCTCGGGGCGGGCATTTCCCGGTGCGCAATCGGATCGTCGCGGCGCTGGCAGAGGCGGTGCTGGTTGTCGAGGCGAAGCTGGCGTCCGGCGCGCTGGTGACCGCGCGGCTGGCCGCGAAGCTCGGGCGGCGGCTCTACGCCGTTCCCGGTAGCTTTGGGACCGACGCTCTCATCGCGGCGGGACGGGCCCACGTCGTTCGCGACGCGGCCGAGCTCGGTCGGGCACTGGCCGGCGAAGCCGCGCCGGCACCGGCGGCGCCGCCACCTCCGTTCGAGAAGCTCGTCGTCGCGCTCGACCGCGGCGAAGCGGGCGCGGCTGAGCTTGCCCGCCGTCTCACGCTGTCGCTGCCGGCGGCGCTGGCCTTGATTGCCGAGGCCGAGCTCGGGGGGTGGATTGTTCGGAGACCGGGCGGCCTTTACGGCATCTCACGCGAGGCGGTTCATGCCAACTAGCAAGAAAACGGCGGTCGACACGGCGGACGGCGCAAGCAAGCCGGCCGCAGCGGCCAAACCGGCGACGGCCGACGGGGCGACGGCGAAAGCGAAGGCGGAGGCGAGGACGAAGAAGGCCCCGACGGCAAAATCGGCCGCCGCGGCCCCGGGCACCGTGAAGTCGGCTCCCGCCAAGGCGAGCAAGGCCAAGGCGGAGGTTGCGACCCCAGTTTCTGCCAAGGCGAGCAAGGCCAAGGCGACCACGGGCAAGGCGACCACGGGCAAGGCTACGCGGGCCAAGGCGATCACCGCCGAGGTCGAAGAGGTCGAGGCGGCTCGCCCGCGGGGGCGCCGGAACGAAGCCAATTCGCTGGTGATCGTCGAGTCCCCCGCCAAGGCGAAGACGATCAAGAAGTATCTCGGCGCCGGTTACATCGTGAAGGCGTCGGTCGGCCACGTGAAGGATCTGCCCAAGAAGACGATGGGGATCGACATCGAGCACGGCTTCGCGCCCGAGTACGTGGTCATCGACGGCAAGAAGAAGGTGCTCGCGGAGATCATGCAGGCGGCGGCGCTGGTGGGTCGCGTGCTGCTGGCGCCCGATCCCGATCGCGAGGGAGAGGCGATCGCCTGGCACATCGCCGAAGAGGTGCGCTCGGCGAACCCCAACATCCAGCGCGTCCTCTTCAACGAGATCACCAAGAAGGCGATCCAGGAGGCGATCGGCAAGCCGATGGCGCTCGACGTGAAGAAGTTCGAATCGCAGCAGGCGCGCCGGATCCTCGATCGCCTGGTCGGCTACCAGATCAGCCCGGTGCTGTGGACCAAGGTCAAACGCGGCCTCTCGGCGGGGCGCGTGCAGTCGGTGGCGGTGCGCTTGGTCGCCGAGCGCGAGCAGGAGATCACGGCGTTTCGGCCAGAAGAGTACTGGACCGTCGAAGCGCTGGTGGAAGGACCGACGCCGCCGCCGTTCACCACCAAGGTCGCCAAGCTCGACGGCAAGAAGATCGAGCTGGTTCACGAGGGGCAGGCGCGCGAGGCCGTCGACATTGTCAAGAGCGCTGCGCTGCGGGTGGCCGCCGTCGAGCGCAAGGAGCGGCGCAAGAATCCGCCGCCGCCCTTCATCACCTCGAAGCTGCAGCAGGAGGCGTCGAGCAAACTGCGTTACTCGCCCAAGCGGACCATGGGCCTTTCGCAGCGTCTGTATGAGGGCGTCGAGATGGGCGAGGAGGGGCCGGTCGGCCTCATCACCTATATGCGTACCGACTCGACCCGCATCTCGGACGACGCGATGAGCGAGGCGCGCGCGTTCATCGGCGAGCGCTACGGCGCCAAGTTCCTGCCGGCCGACCCGGTGGTCTACAAGAGCAAGAAGGGGGCGCAGGACGCCCACGAGGCAATCCGGCCGACCTCGCTCAAGTACGATCCCGAGATGGTTCGCGCGCTGTGGGCGGCGGGCGGTGGCGGCGGGCGTGACCCGCGCGAGACCGAGGATCTGCTCAAGCTCTACACGCTGATCTGGAACCGGTTCGTGGCCTGCCAGATGGTCGCGGCCGTCTTCGACCAGACCGCGATCGACATCGCGGCCGGCCGGGTCGAGCTGCGCGCCAGCGGCCAGGTGATGAAGTTCGCCGGCTTCCTGGAGGTCTACGCGGAGACCGTCGAGGACGCGGCCAACGAGGACGAGACCGGCGCGGCGCTGCCCGACCTGCACGAGGGCGATCCGCTGCGCCTCATCGAGACCAAGCCCGAGCAGCACTTCACCCAGCCGCCACCGCGCTTCTCCGAGGCCACGCTGGTCAAGGAGTTGGAAGAAAAGGGGATCGGGCGTCCGTCGACCTACGCGGCGATCTTGTCGACGGTGCAGGACCGCGGCTATGTCGAGAAGCGCGAAGGCCGGCTGCACCCGACCGAGCTCGGCGTGATGGTCAATGGCCTCTTGGTCAAGAGCTTCCCCGCCATCGTCAGCACCGACTTCACGGCGCAGATGGAAGAGCAGCTCGACCGGGTCGAGGACGGCCAGGCCGACTGGGTGAAGCTGCTCGAAGGCTTCTATGCGCCGTTCAAGCTCGATCTCGAAAAAGCCAAGATCGAGATGCGCGACATCAAGCGCGAGGAACAGGCGACCGACGAGGTTTGCGAGAAGTGCGGCAAGGCGATGGTGATCAAGTGGGGCCGCAACGGCCACTTCCTGGCCTGCTCCGGTTACCCGGAGTGCCGCAACACCAAGGAATACATCCGAAACGCCGACGGGACACTCAAGGTGGTGGCGACCACCAGGCCGTCTGATCAGATCTGCCCGGCCTGCGGCGCGCCCATGGTGGTGAAGCGCGGCCGCTTCGGGGAGTTCCTGGCCTGCTCGCGCTACCCGGACTGCAAGACCACCAGTCCGCTGTCGCTGGGCGTCGCTTGTCCCAAGCCCGACTGCGGCGGCTACCTGACCGAGAAACGCTCCAAGCGCGGCAAAGTCTTCTTCGGCTGCTCGAACTACTCGAAGACCAAGTGCGACTTCGTTTCGTGGGATCGCCCGATTCCTGAACCCTGTCCCAAGTGCGGGGCGAAGTTCGTGGTCAAGAAGATCAGCAAGTCGGGATCGCGCATCCGTTGCCTCAACGAAGCGTGCGGCTACAGCGCCGACGGGGATCAGCCCGAGGCATCCGAAGCGCCCGAGACGCCGGCGCCGGCGGCTTGAAGAGCTCCCCAGCGGCCGCTCATCCGGCCCGCGCCAGCGTCGCCACCGCTTCGACGTGGCGGGTCTGAGGGAACATGTCGAACGGTTGGACGTGCCGGCAGTGGTAGCCGGCCGCGCGCAGCGCCGCCACGTCGCGCGCCTGGGTTTCCGGGTTGCAGGAGACGTAGACGATGGTCCGCGGGGCGAAGGCGACGAGCTGGCGCAGGAAATCGTCGCCGCAGCCCTTGCGGGGCGGATCGACGATCATGGCGGTGTCGGCGCCCGGGAAGCGGACGGCCGCGAACACCGCGCTGGCCTGGGCGGCCAGGAACTCGCAATTGTGGCGCCCGTTGCGGGTCGCGTTTGCGCGGGCCCAGCGGACCGAGCTGGGGGACAGCTCGACCCCGAGCACACGCTCGAAAGCGGGCGCGGCGGTCAGGCCCAGCAGACCGCTGCCACAGTAGGCGTCGACCAAAAAGCGCGCGCCGCCGCCGCCGGCCGCCTCGGCGACATACGCGGCCAGGCGCGGCAAGAGGAACGGGTTGTTCTGAAAGAAGTCGCTGGCCGAGAACTGCAACGACAGGTCGCCGACCTCTTCGGTGATGACCGCGCGCGGATCGACGGTGACGCCCGACGACGCCTCGCGAACCAGCAGCGTCGCACCGCGCCGGTAGCTGTCCCAATGGGCCACCACCTCCGCCCGCAGCAGGCTGAGGCGCGCGTTGACCGCCGGGGTCGCGATCGGGCAGGCCGGGACGTCGATGGTGCGGGGTGGGAACCCCACCTTCACGAATCCGATCGCGGGCGCGCGTCCGGCCCGCGGGCGCGGGAAGTGCGGCGTCAGCTTGGAGCGGTAGCCGTAGGCGCGTGGCGACGGAAGGCAGCTCTCCACGGTGGTCCCCGGGAAGAGCCGGCGGACCTCATCGGTCTTGAGCGCCAGCTGCGCCTCGTAGTCGAGGTCCTGGAGCTGGCAGCCGCCGCATTGGCCGAAGAGGGGGCAGGCCGGTGTGGCGGTCACGGCGGCAGGCTACCCGATTCGCGCGGTGACCGCCGCTGCGCTACGATCGGGCGACATGGAGAAGGCCATCGCGGTGTTTCGGCAGTTCCTGACAACGGAGAAGCGCGCTTCCGAGCACACCGTTCGCGCCTACCTGCACGACCTCGGGGAGATCCGCGACTTCGCCCGTGCGACGCTGGGGCGCGAACCGGCGCTCGAGGAGCTTGACGTCATCCTGTGCCGCTCCTACCTTGCGTCGCTCCATGGACGGAACGACGCCGTGACGATTGGACGCAAGCTCTCCTCGCTGCGCGCCTTCTTTCGCTTGTTGGTGCGCCGGCGGCTTTGCGGGTCGAGCCCCGTGGCGGCCCTGCGCGCGCCCAAGCGCGCCAAGCACCTGCCGGCGTTCCTGGGCAAGGACGACGTCGGTCGACTGCTCGAGGGCGGCGAGCCGGACCCAAGCTCGGGTCTCTGCGCTCCGGCTCTCGAGCGCGCGCTCTTCGAGGTCATCTACGGCGCCGGCCTGCGCGTCTCGGAAGCCTGCCAGCTCGACGTTGGCGACGTCGAGGCCGACGGTGCCGGCGGATTCGTGCGCGTGCGCCAGGGCAAAGGACGCAAGGATCGGATCGTGCCGATCGGCAGCAAGGCGCGGCAGGCGCTGGAGGTCTACGCGCAGCACCGGCCCCTGCGCCTCACCGGAACGGACGCCGCGTTACAGGCGCTATTCCTGAGCCGGCGCGGCCGGCGGCTCGGGCCGCGGGCGGTGCGCCGGATGCTCGCGCGCCGCGAGCTCGGCACCGGCACGCCGCGGGTCTCGCCTCACGCCCTCCGCCACAGCTTTGCGACGCACCTGTTGGGCGAAGGCGCCGATCTGCGCGCCATCCAGGAGATGCTCGGTCACGCCAGCCTGCGCACCACCCAGCGTTACGCGCATGTCGACATCGATCACTTGATGGCCGTCTACGACAAGAGCCACCCCCGCGCCAGGACCGGTTCGTGAAGGCCGTCCGCATTCGATCGACGACCGTCCTGGTCGTGCGGCGCAACGGTCACGTCGTGGTCGGCGGCGATGGCCAGGTGACGATGGGGAACACGGTCGTCAAGTCGACCGCCCGTAAGATCCGGCGACTCCACGATGGAAAGCTGGTGGCGGGGTTCGCCGGCTCGGCCGCCGACGGGATCACGCTCTTCGAGAAGTTCGAGGCTCGGCTCAAGGAATTCGGAGGCAACCTGACGCGCGCCGCGGTGGAGCTGGCGAAGGACTGGCGCACCGACCGTGCCCTGCGCCGCCTGGAAGCGCTGTTGCTGGTCGCCGATCGCGAGAAGACGCTTCTCCTGTCCGGCACCGGCGACGTCATCGAGCCGGACGGCGACGCCGCGGCGGTCGGCTCGGGCGGCTCCTATGCGCTGGCGGCGGCCCGCGCGTTGCTCGAGGCCACCACGCTTTCGGCGCGCGAGATCGCGGAGCGGTCGCTGGCGATCGCCGGCGACATCTGCATCTACACCAACGCGGCACGAACGTTCGAGGAGCTTTGAGCATGTCGCCGGGATCGCTGTCGGCACCGTCCTCCGCCAAGCGCGGGCAGGATCTGACGCCGCGGGCGATCGTCGAGGAGCTCGACCGCTACATCGTCGGCCAGAAGGCGGCCAAGCGCGCGGTCGCGGTGGCGCTGCGCAACCGCTGGCGCCGGCAGCAAGTCCCGCCGCCGATGCGCGACGAGATCGCGCCCAAGAACATCATGCTCATCGGTCCGACCGGCGTCGGCAAGACGGAGATCGCGCGTCGGCTCGCCAAGCTGGCGGGCGCGCCGTTCGTCAAAGTCGAGGCCTCCAAGTTTACCGAGGTCGGCTACGTCGGGCGCGACGTCGATTCCATGGTCCGCGACCTGGCGGAGACCGCGGTATCGATGCTGCGCGACGAAGAACGCGAGCGCCTCCGCCCGCGCGCGCGGGAAAACGCCGAGGAGCGCCTGCTCGACGTGCTGCTGCCCCCGACGCCCCGCGCCCGTCCGCCCGGCGGATCGGCTGGCCCTTCGTCTGGGGCAATTCCACTTCCGCCGATCGAGTCGCCGCCGGACAACGCCACCCGGGAGAGCCTCCGCCGCCTGCTGCGCGAGGGCAAGCTCGACGATCGGATGGTCGAGATCGATACGGCCGATTCGCCCCAGTCCTTCGTCGACGTCTTTTCCGGCACCGGCATGGAGGAGATGGTCCTCAATCTCCGGGACATGATGCCGCAGGGTTCGAAGCGCACCAAGCGCCGCCGCCTGCCGCTCCCCGAAGCGATGGAGGCGCTCACGGAGGAGGAGGCGGCCAAGCTCATCGACGTGGAGCGCCTGCAGAAGGACGCCATTCGCCGCGCCGAGCAGTCCGGGATTATCTTCATCGACGAGATCGACAAGGTCGCTGGCCGCGAAGGCGGCGGGCATGGCGGTCCCGACGTTTCCCGCGAAGGCGTCCAGCGCGATCTGCTGCCGATCGTCGAGGGCTCGACCGTCTCGACCAAATACGGCCCCCTCAAGACCGACCACGTTCTCTTCATCGCCGCGGGCGCGTTCCATGTCTCGAAGCCGAAGGATCTCATCCCCGAGCTGCAGGGGCGGTTTCCGATCCGGGTCGAGCTGGAGTCGCTGTCGGATCAGGACTTCGTTCGCATCCTGACCGAGCCGGAGAACGCGCTCACCAAGCAATACATCGCGCTCCTCGCCACCGAGAAGGTGACGCTGGAGATCCACGCCGACGCGGTGGCCGAGATCGCCCACATCGCCACCACCGTGAACGCCCGCATGGAGAACATCGGCGCCCGCCGGCTCCACACCATCATGGAGCGGGTGCTGGACGATCTGGCGTTCGAGGCGCCCGCGCTGGGCGAGGTGACGATTCCAATCACCGCCGCCTACGTGCGCGAGCGCCTCGACGGGATCCTCAAGGACGAGGATCTGTCTCAGTACATTCTCTGAGCGCTATTTCTTCTTGCGCGCGCCGCCGCCGCCGCCGCTGGGCGCCGGTGCAGCGTGCATCGCGGGTGGGGCGGCGTGCGGGGCGGGCGGCGGTGCGGCGTGGGCCGCGGGCGCGGGCGGTGGCCCGCCGTGCACGCTGGGGGGCCCACCGGCATGCCCCGGCTCTCCGTGGATTCCTTCGCGACCCGGCTCCATGCGGCCGGGCTCTGCGTGCCCCGGCTCCATGCGGCCGGGCTCTGCGTGCCCCGGCTCCATACGGCCGGGCTCTGCGCGACCCGGCGCCATGCGGCCGGGCTCTGCGCGTCCTGGCTCCATGCGGCGTTCAGGCTCCCGACGTCCCGGCTCGGCCCGCATCTCGCCGCGCGGGGGGGCGCCACGCCAGGCCGCTGCTCCGGGATGGCTACGCCAGGCGTTGTTGTGGACCTCATTCGCCCGCCAGGCTCGGGGCTCCACCGACGGGCGCGCCCGCCACGCCTCGGGAACGGGGCGCCCGCCGTAGCCATATCCGAACTCGCGATAGCCGCCTGGCCCCTGCCAGTAGGCCCGGTAGTAGACCGGCCGCCCATCGACGAACTCGAAACGCGGCCCGAAGTAGACGTACCCCGCGCGCTGCGGGGCCCAGAAGCCTGCGTTCCAGGACCAGTCATAGCCAGTCCAGTCCCAATATCCGGCCGCCCAGTAGTAGCCGTAGCCCGGGGCCGGCGGCTGGTACTCCGGGATCGGATCGGGCGGCGGCGTGGTTGGATAAAGGGTGGCGTCGGCGACCGGGGCCGGCGGCGGCGGCGGCGGCGGCTCATAGGCCGGCGGCGGGGGCGGGGGCGGCGCGTACTGCGGTTGCGGCGCCGGTTCAACATAGACCGGTGGAGGCGAGGCAACGATCACCGGCGGCCCGAATGGGCGCACGTAACAACCCGAACCTACCAATCCGACACCCAGCGCCACTCCGGCGCTGGCCAACCATAGACCGCGATTCATCGGTATTCTCCTGTGTGGGCAAATCGCCCGCTGGGACCCTAACCTACGATCCTGGAACCAAGCAAGGACCGGACCGGTTCGAACGCCCCGGATTGCCGCCAGGAGATGTGCTTGACCCCGCCGACCGTGGCGTCTAAACAACGCAAAGACGATGGAGACTGTTTTCTCCGGGGTTCAGCCCACCGGCGAGCTGCACCTCGGCAACTACCTCGGCGCGGTGCGGACCTGGGTGACCTTGCAGGACCAGTACCGCTGCTTTTACTGCATCGTCGACTACCACGCGATCACCCAGCCCTACGAGCCGGCCCAAATGCCGGCGCGCGCGCGGGCCATCGCTATCGAGCTTCTGGCATGCGGCATCGATCCGGAGCGCGCGACGCTCTTCGTGCAGTCGGCGGTGCCAGAGCACACCGAGCTGGCTTGGATTCTGTCCTCGGTGACGCCGTTCGGCGAGCTCGAGCGGATGACGCAGTTCAAGGACAAGTCGGAGCATCATCCAGACAATGTGAACGCGGGAATCTTCAACTATCCTGTGCTTCAGACGGCGGACATCCTACTCTACGGCGCCACGCGCGTTCCGGTGGGCGAGGACCAGCGACAACATCTCGAGCTGGCGCGCGAGATCGTCCGCAGATTCAACACCCGCTTCGGCGACACCTTCGTCGAGCCGCAGCCGCTCTTCTCGACCACGCCCAAGATTCTTGGGCTCGACGGACAAGGCAAGATGTCGAAGAGCCTCGGCAACACGATCGCCCTCGGCGAGCCCGAGGCAGCTCTCTGGGACAAGCTGCGCACGGCCGCGACCGATCCGGCGCGCGCCAAGCGCACCGATCCCGGGACGCCCGAGAAGTGCAACATCTTCACGCTGCACAAGTTCTTCTCCGACGCCGACCGGCAGGCCGCGGTCCATAGCGGCTGCACCACCGCCGGGATCGGCTGCATCGACTGCAAGAAGATGTTGCTCGAAGGGGTGAAGGCCGATCTCGGGCCTATCGCGGTGCGGGCGGAGGGCCTGCGGGCGGATCCGGGGCGCGTCGACGAGATTCTGGCGCGCGGCGCGGCCGCGGCGCGAAAGGTCGCCGCCGGGACGATGGCGCGCGTGCGCGAGCGTCTCGGGCTACGCGCGGCTGGCGCATGAAGCGCTTCGTCGGGACGCGGGGCGCGTGCCCGACGTTCGCGCCACCCGCGTTCGCGCCGCTCGCGTTCGCGATCCTGGCGTTTGCAACCCTGGCGCTTACAACCCTCGGCACGGGTTGCGATGCCCGCGACGACGGCTCCAGCCCCGAAGCGGCGGTGCGGTCCCTGATCGCGGCGGCGCGTGCCGGGGACCGGGCGGCCGTCTATGAGCGTTTCGGTCCGCGCACGCGCGCGCACATCGAGGCGTTGCTGGCCGCGACCCATCCCACGGGTGGCGCGCGGATGCTGGCGCCGGAGGATCTGGTCACCGTCGGCTGGTTACCCCCGGCCTGGGAGCCTTCCGGCACCCGCCTGCTCCATCGCGAAGACAACGAAGCCGAGGTGGAGGTCTACGCCGCTACCGGCGATCGCCAGGCGGTGCACACCGTCCGCGAGGGGAAGGTCTGGAGGGTCGAGCTACCGCTCCGATGACGAGCTGGCGCCGTCGGCCGACGCGCCGGCGGGATTGGCGCGGACCTGGGTCTGGTCGCCGCCGTCGCCCTCTTGCAGATCGGCGTCCCCCAGCTCCAGGATCACGTCGTCCAGGTTTTCGCTCGGCATTGCCATGCGCGGATCGGTATCGGCGAAGGCGTCGCGCATCGGGCCGCGCCGCTCGCCTACCCGGCGCTCGCGCGGGAAGATCCGCTGATCCGGCTTGTCGTGGCGACGGTCGTCGTCTCGCCGATCTCGTCTGAGGGCGTGCCGGAGCTCTTCGACCGTCTCCGGCACTTCCGGCAGCCGCATGACCTGGGCCGCGCAACCGTGACAGAAGCACAGGCTTCGCCCCTGAATCTCGGCCAGCTTGAGCTGCGCGCGCCGCTTCTCGCCGCAGGCGGTGCAGGCGGCGCCGCGCCCCACCGGTCGAGACTCGGCCCAGCGGGTGTAACAGCCCCAGCATCGCCCGCGCCGGAGCTCGGTCACGGCCGCCCCGCAGACGCTGCACGGCAAGGTGGCGCGATCGACGACGACGCTCATGTTTTCAGTAGAACGCCGGATCCGACTCGACGCAAAAAACTTGTGTCTTGCCGGCACGGTCGAGGCTTGGTCTCCGTGGTGTCGGCTCCGGGGCCGCCTTCGGTCCCGTCCCGCACCAATCTGGGTTAGGATCGGGGGCCCGATGCAACCCCGCGCCGATGCGCCGATTTTCCTGGTCGGCTTCATGGCCTCGGGGAAGACCACTGTCGGGAAATTGGTCGCCTCGCGCATCGGGTGGGCATTCGCGGACATCGACGATCTTGTCACCCGCGCAGCCGGGCTTTCGGTGACCGAGATCTTTGCCGCCGAAGGGGAAGAGGGGTTTCGCCGCCGCGAGCGCGAGGCCATCCGGGACGCGGCGGCGCGCACCCGATCGGTGATCGCCACCGGCGGCGGCGCCGTCTGTGCCGAGGAGAACCTGGGCCTGATGCTGTCGGCGGGCCGGGTGGTGGCGCTCGCCGTTTCCGCCGAGGAGGCCGTCGCGCGGGCCGGGGCCCAATCCGGGCGCCCCCTGCTCGACGGGCAAACCGACCCTCTCGGGACCGCCCGCTCGCTGCTGGGCGCCCGCGCGCAGCTCTATGCGCGCGCGCATCTGCGCGTCGAGACGGAGGGGCGAACGTCCAACGAGATCGCCGGCGAGATCCTCGCGAGCCTGGGGCTCGGCGCCGCCGGGGGGCGCGTATGAGCGTCGTCGTTCCCGTCGAGTTGGGCGCGCGTCGCTACCAGGTGCAGATCGGCAGGTTCGCGCCCCAGACGCTCGCCGAGATCCTGGCGACCGCATTCGGGCCCGCCGTAACCGGGGTCGCGCTGCTGGTCGACGGGGGCCTCGCCGCGCGCGCGCCGCGGCTCCTGCCACTGGTCGCGGCGATCCGTGCTCGCCTGCCCGGCGTCGAGCGCTTCGACCTGCTGGCCGGCGAGGCCTGCAAGAGTCTCACGGAGATCGAGCGGACGGTGGAGTGGCTGGCCAGCCACGGGTACGACCGGCGGGCGGCCGTGGTCGGCATCGGCGGCGGCGCCGCCACCGATCACGCCGGATTTGCGGCGGCCATCTACCTGCGCGGGATTCCGTTTGCGACGGTGCCGACCACGCTCCTCGCGATGGTCGACGCCTCGGTGGGCGGCAAGACCGGCGTCGATCTGCGGGCGGGGAAGAACCTGGTGGGCGCCTTCCATCAGCCTCGGGCGGTGGTCGCCGATCTGGAGTTCCTCGAGACGCTGCCGCCGCGGGAGCGCAGTGCGGGGCTGGCCGAGGTCGTCAAGTGCGGCTTCATCGCCGATCCGGAGATCCTCGATCTGCTGGAGCGTTCCGATCCGGTGCTTTCGTCCGACCTTCTGCTCGATCTGATCACCCGCGCGGTGCGGGTCAAGGCCGAGGTGGTGGCCGCCGACGAGACCGAGGCGGGCCGACGCGCGATCCTGAACTTCGGCCACACCTTCGGGCACGCGATGGAGGCCGCCTCCGGGTACGACCTGCTGCACGGCGAGGCGGTGGCGCTGGGCATGATCGCGGCGCTGGATCTGGGGGCCAACCTGGGGATCGGACCGCCGGCGCTGGCGGCGCGCGCGCGGGCGCTGCTGGGTCGACTCGGCCTGCCGATCGACGCTGCGCGTCGTCTCGACGCCAGCGTCCTGGCGCGCCTCGCGGTCGACAAGAAGCGCCACGGCGACCAGATTCGGTTCGTGTTCTGTCGGGCGGTGGGCCAGGCGCAGCTCACCGACGTCGCGGTGGCCGACCTCGCGGCGGGCGTCCTTCCCAAAGCTTGACCCCCTCATCGCCACCGG